>CALVSK010000020.1 GCA_944359015.1 uncultured Bacilli bacterium | reverse complement strand
CATTAATCATTAATCTATTAGTACCAGTAATTATATGGGGAGTAAATAAGGTTATTAAATTTAAAAAATAAGAGTATAATATTGCATTTTGCACATATTAATGATATGCTTAATATGGAATAAAAGAGGAATAAATATGAATGACAAAGTGAAAAAGATATTAATGGTTATATATGTATTAACAATAGTTGCGATGTTAGCAACCTCAACATTTGCCTATTTTACATATTTAAATGTTTCGAATATGTCACCAAAAGTTGAAGCCTCATCAGCAACATTAGAAATGTTAGTGTTTGACATGGGAAATGCAATTAATATCCATGCAAGTTTAGATAATTTTGGAGAAGATGCATCGAGTATAATAGAAAAAACTTATGCAAGTGCAGAATTGATATGGAATAAAGAAGAAATTGTAGAACATACATATGATATATCTTTAAATATTGCAAAAAATGATTTTGAATATTCAATAGATGAAAATAGTGCTGAATTGATTTTGACTATAACTGATCCTGAAGGTAATGAAGTTACTGACATAGAAGGATTAGATTATGTATCTGTTAGGGATATAAACGGTAAAATAATACATGGATTTGATATTACAACAAAATACGGAAAAATCAATATAGTAAAAGATTATAAAATAGCAACTAGTTTAACTGCAATTACTCAAATATGGAATATGGAAGTTACCTTTGTGAATTTAGATGCGAGTCAAGCAGTAAATATGGGAAAAGAATTAGTTGGTAATTTTAAAATAGAAAAAACTAGTTAAAATATGAGGGAGTTATGGAAGTAAGAGATTTAAATTTAATAGAACAAGAATGTATTAATTATTTAATTGCGGAAGAAAGAAGAAACCATCCAGAAGAAACAGAATTTTTAAGTGATGAAGAAGTACTTTTAAGAACACCGATGACTGAGGAAGATTTACAAGCATTCATTTATATGGATAATTTAAATAAAATGCAAGAAATAAGAGAACAAATAAAAAAAATATTATTAGAGTTAAAGGATATTGAAGAGGATATTGCATTTAATGAAAAAGAAATTGCAACTAGTAGAATTAGTAGTATACAAGTTTCAGAGTTAAAAAGAGAAAATTCATTTTTGAGAGGAAGAGTATTTGTATTAAATCAAATGTTAAAAGACCTTCAAGAGGCAAGCAATAGAGGGAAAGTTGAAAATGAACAATTTGGTAGTCGCTGATTATCTTAGTTTTTTAAAGAAAAATTTGAATTTTTCAGACAATACAATAATAAGTTATCAAAGTGATTTAGATGACTTTTTTTCGTTTTTGGAAAAAAATAAAAAAAATTATAAAAATATAAATAAAGACGATGTTACGAGTTATTTAAAATATTTAGATGAAAAAAAATTAACTAATCAGACAGTTTCAAGAAAGATTAGTTGTTTAAGAAGTTTTTATAATTATTTAGAAAAAGAAAAAATGGTTAATGAAAATATATTTAAGAATATTCGCAACCCTAAAATTAGAAGAAAATTACCAAATTACCTAAGTTATGAAGAATTAAGAATAATATTTGATTCGATTGATGATTTAGAAAAAAGATTAATAATTGAAATATTTTATGCCACTGGTTGTAGAGTTAGTGAACTTATAAATATTAAAATCCAAGATATAGATTTTACGAAAAATACAATAAGAATATATGGAAAAGGCAGTAAAGAAAGAATAGTGTATTTTGGAGAATATGCTAGAGAATATTTAGATAAATATTTAAGAAAACAAGAAAAAAGTAAATATTTATTTACTACAAAAAAGAAAGAAAAATATACAGTAAATGAAGTAGAAAGAATAATTAAAGATATTGTTAAAAATTTAAGTATAAAAACTCATGTAACGCCGCACACATTAAGACATACTTTTGCTACACATTTACTTAATAATGGAGCAGATATAAAGTCTGTACAAGAATTATTAGGTCATTCGAGTTTAAATACAACGGGAATATATACACACTTAACTAATGAAAGAGTAAAAGAAGTATATTTAAAAACATTTGATAGATAAAAAAGGAAAATGTAAAGGAAAACAAAATATATAATTATATAGAAGTAAATATGATATAATGAATACGAGGTCAATATAATGGAAAAAATATTAGAATGTAAAAATTTATGTAAAAGGTTTGGAAAGAAAGAAGTATTAAAAGATGTATCTTTTACGATTAATGAAGGAGATATATTAGCATTTATTGGTCCTAATGGAAGTGGAAAAACAACTACAATAAAATTAATATTAGGATTACAAAAAATAAATTCTGGTGAAGTTATAATTAATAATTATAATATTAAAACAGACTATTTAAAAGCAATAGAAAGAGTTGGCGCAATAGTAGAAAATCCAGATTCATATATGTATTTAACTGGTTGGCAAAATTTAAAGTTAATAGCCAATTGTTATGAAAATGTAAAAGAAGAGACATTAAAAGAATTAGTTAAATATGTAGGATTAGAAGAAAGAATACATGATAAGGTGAGCAAGTATTCTTTAGGTATGAGGCAAAGATTAGGTATAGCAAAAGCCTTAATTAACTCTCCAAATATTTTAATTTTAGATGAGCCTACGAATGGATTAGACCCTGAGGGAATAAAAGATTTAAGGGATTTATTAAAAAAATTAGCAGCAGACAATATAGGAATTTTAATATCAAGTCACAATCTTGCGGAACTAGAAAGTTTTTGTAATAAAGTTTGTATAATTGATGCTGGAAAAATAATTGAAACATCAAAAGTAAATGAATTTAAAAATAATGAAAATAGGGTAATTTTTAAAGTTAGTGATACAAGTAATTTACCAATAAAAGATGCCTGTGAAGTAAAAAAACACTCATTTGTTGTCAATAAAGAACCGAGTGAAGTGGCTAATATTGTAAGAATATTAGTTGAACACAATATAGATATTTACGAAGTAAAAGAAGACGTACTGACACTTGAAGAGGCTTTTTTAAAAAAGACTGGAGGCAAAAATGTTAAAGTTAATAAAAAATGAGTTATTTAAAGTTTTTCACAAAAAAAGTACATATATATTTTTAATTATTGCATTATTATATGTGGTTTTAACTAATGTTATTTACAAATATTTTGATTTAAATATGACCCAGAATGTTAGTGATTATTTTTACGATATTAATTATGCAGAAGAGTATATAAATAATTATAATCCAGAAGTAGATAATTTAACTGATTATGCATATTATATGGCTTTATTAGATGGTTATGGTTTATCAAAAGAATATAGTGATGATTCATGGCAATACAACATAATAGTTGAAGAATATATACCCTTATCCCAAGAATATTATTATCAAATACATAGTGAAACAATAGATGATAATTATGTAAATGAATTAAAAAGAGAAATGGGTAAAATAGTTAAAGCACTAATAAATAATGATTGGAAATATGTAGCAAATAACAAAAAAGAAGAGTTAGAAAAACAAGTTAATGAACTTGAAAGTATTATAGAATCAAACAATTTGAGTAATGAAGAATTAACAAATTATAAAAAAGAGCATTTTATAGCTAAAGAAAAATTAGAATTAATAAATTATCGATTAGATGAAAATATTGAATATAAAAATGATTATTTAAATCAAGCAATAACCAATGTAGAAAATACATTATATCCATTAACAGAATATGTTTACCAACAAGATATAAATCAAGATGATTACGAAAATATTTTAAAAGATTATTATGAAAATAAGTATATATTAGAACATAAAGAAAATACTATAGATGAAGCAAATACTAGAGGAATATTAAAAAATTTCTTTAACGAATACTCATTTTTGATATATGTATTTGCTATTATGATTGCAGGCGGAATAGTAAGTGATGAGTTTAATAAAGGAACGATAAAATCATTATTAATAACTCCATTTAGCAGAATAAAAATACTAGCATCTAAATTTATAACAGCATTTTTAGCAATTCCGATAATTATATTAGCAATCTTTATATTTCAAATGTTAGTGGGTACAATACTATTTGGTATATCATCATTATCAATTCCTGTTGTAATATATAACGTACAAATTGGTGAAATATTATCAATAAATATTTTTAAGTATTTCTTAATAATGTTAGTGGCAAATTTACCACAAATTATATTATTAATGACATTAGCATTTAGTGTTTCAACAATATTTAATTCAACCGCATTTGCTATAACTATTACATTCTGTGGTATAATTGGGGCTCAATTTATAAATGCCTTAGCATTGTCATATGATATAAAAATTTTAGATTATTTTGTAACCACTAATTGGGATTTTACTCAATTCTTATTTGGCGGAAAATCAAAATATGATTTATCGTTATACCATTCAATAGTGGTTTGTATAGTATACTTTGCAATAATGCTAATAACATCATTTATAGTATTTAATAAAAAAGATATAAAAAATATCTAGAGGTAAAATGAAGAAGTTTAAATTAAAGAATAAAAGGAAAATAATATTTAATATTGTCTTAATAAATATATTAGTCATAACAATAATAATAACTATGACTTCTTCATTTTATATGCAAAAATTATCTGCTGAGAACAATTTAAATTCTAGTTCTGTAATAAAAGCTGATAATCCAATTAAACGAAGCGAATTAATAGACGAATATATTAAGCAAAAAGAAGAAAAAATAGTAGAAGAAATTGATATAAAAAAAGAAATTACATCAATATTAATTAAAGAAAATAATAAATATGAATCAATAATATTTAATTATAAAACCGGAGAAGCAATGGAAAAAAGTGAATTAATAAATCCGGATTTCAAAGAAGATTTTGAAAATAAAATAATAGAATTAATATATTTAAAATATCCAGAATTTATTGCTAAAATAATTAGCAAAGACAATGGAAAAAATGAATACTTTTTTAAAGATAATGAATTAATAATATATTTTTATGATTATGAGATAGAACCTGAAGTAAATGAAGATTTGTATTTAATTGTAAATTACAATGAAATTTATAAATACTTAAATATTAAAGTAGATATTGACAGTAAATATGAAAATGAAGATGGATTTGTAATTAATGAGCGAAAAAAATTAGTGGCAATAACATTTGATGATGGTCCAAGTATATATACTAATCAGTTAGTAGAAACTTTAAATAAAAATAAAGCTCATTCTACATTTTTCATGTTAGGAAATAACTTAATAAAATATAAAGATGCAGTATTAAATGTTTTTAATAGCGGAAATGAAATAGGCTATCATTCATATGCTCATCAAAATTTTAAAAGACAGACATTAGATGAAATTAAAAGCGAATTTGAAATAAGTAATGAATATTTAAAAAGTATAACAGGTACGACTTTTAGTTTAACTAGACCACCATATGGTTCATTAAATGAAGAAATAAAAGAAAGCATTGACACTAGTTTTATTTTATGGAATGTAGACACTGAAGACTGGCGTCATAAAGATGTTACTTACTTGATGAATTACGTGTT
Source organism: uncultured Bacilli bacterium (assembly GCA_944359015.1). GTDB lineage: Bacteria > Bacillota_I > Bacilli_A > RF39 > UBA660 > Onthocola_B. The sequence continues at coordinate 12,960 of CALVSK010000020.1, read as the reverse complement.
AGAACACATAAAAGCAGGAGATATAATTTTATTTCATGATATTCATAAAACAAGTGTAGAAACTATGGAAAAATTACTACCATATTTATATGTAGAAGGTTATCAATTAGTAACAGTATCAGCTTTAGCTAAAAGTTATGGTACAGATTTAGAAATACATAAAAGTTACAGATATTTTTCTAAATAAAACCAATGTCATTAGGTTCTGAACCATTTATTTCCTGCAATAAAAATATTGCACCACCGATTAAAAATAATAAAGAGGCGATTAATTTTAAAAATGTATTTTTATATTCTGAATTACTAAAATTTTTTTCCATATTTGATAAATCATCAGTAATATTTAAAACAAAATATAAATAAATAAAAAAGGCAATAAAAAAAATAGAAACATTTATTGTCTTTTCTTTTTTATAAGCATTTTTATCTTTATAAATTATATATTTTTTTTCGTAATAATTTGATAATATTGCAAAAGCAGCTATAAAAAAATATATTACCCATATTAAATCTTCTATTTTTAATTTGTTCAACTTTTTTACAATATCATTCATACTTAATTTTATGCACTAAACTAAACAAGAATCATTTTTTCTTTTTATTTTCAAGCATAAATGAATTTAAACTTTTTATAATCACGTAATATCTACCCCATAAAAAGATAATTGCAAATATAATCATAAAGCAAACTGTTATATAATTAACAGTAGATTTACTGTTTAAATAGTTATCTACAAAGAAATAAATTGCACACGCAAATAATAAAATACTATAAATAAGTAATCGATTTAAACGAACCTTTAAAGAAACTCCATATTCTGTATTAAAAAAATCTTTTTTAACAGCTAATTTTTCTTCTTTTGTAGCTCTTTGATATTTGTTTTTTTGCATAACATCACCTAAATATATTGTACCACAAAAAAAATAAATGTGATACAATAATCAGCAAAGGAGTTTAGCAAATGAAAATAGTAGTTAAATATAGGATAAAATTAAGTTCATCCATGTTGTTGCGTAATCAATTATTTCAGTTATTAAGTGGAAAAATTGCCAAAGAAGATATAGATGTAATGGTAAGAGATATAAAAGGGAATATTATAAAAAATTTTGATAATCCAAAATTAAGTGAAGAAAATAGTATTGAAGGTTTAATAAAAATAGACACACCAAAAAACGTAACGACTTCTAATGCATTAAACATTATTTTGTATGGAAATTACAGTGTTGAATTTTGTGAAGAAGAAACGAATACAAATATGATTGCCGAAAATTTAGTTTTTTACATTGGAGGTGATAAAAAATCCATTTATGTTGGTAAAGTTGATTTATCAGAAATAGAGGATGAAGATTTAGAAATTATTTTAGATATTATAGAGCAAATAATTGAAATTTTTATGTCTCACAACGGCGTTATTTATTCAAAAAACCAAGTATTATCACATGCATTATCTGAAGATAAAAAAGTTATTAAATTTAATGTTGATAATTTAAGCATAATTAGTGAAAAAAGCGATATTTCTTTAATAAGAACTATAAAATCATAATGAACAATTGTGTTTTTTTAAAAATATTGTATAATTAATATAAGGAGTAGAAGTAATGAAAAAAATTATAATTATATTGTTAATTTTAGGATTAGGAGGAGTTGCCTTTTTTGGGTATAAATATATTCAAAATAGGAAAGAGGAAGAAAGAATTGCCAAAATAAAAGAAGGATGGTATATTGAAATAATAACAGAAGAATTAAATATTAGGGAAAAGGGAAGTAAAAATTCTAAAATATTAGCAAGTGCCCTTAAAGGTGATATATACAAAGTATTGGATGTTGAAGTTTTAGGTAAAAATACATTTTGGTATAAAATTGAATATGAAGAAGGAAAATTAGGGTTTGTTTATAACACCAAATCTTTAAATTATTTAAATGATTATAATAATCCAAAAGATATTGCAAGCCCAACTTTAAAATTCAATGAAAATATATATTACGTTAATACAATAGAAGACATTAATTATAACCATTTAGAAGTATGGGACGATAAGCCAGGATATGAAATAACTCATAAAGTGTTTCATGAAGTTGGAGTAGATATTAATGGTAAAAATATTAATCAATATTGGATTCAATACACAGTTACTGATAAAGTAGGCAATAGTATTTCCAAAGTCCAAAAAATAGTTTTTAATACCAATCCATCAGAAGATTTAGTGTATGATTTTGATGAATTAGAAAGATAATGATAAGAGTAAATATAGTTTTTTAAAAAAGCAATACAAAATGTGTTGCTTTTTGTATTATAATTTTAATTTCCTCATTTAATAAAATTTTAAATTAATTATAAATAAAAAAAGGTTAATAAAATAACCTTCTATATAAAAGTCAAAAAAATGACTAATTTTTAAATGGTGTCCCCTTAGGGATTCGAACCCTAGACCCACTGATTAAGAGTCAGTTGCTCTACCAACTGAGCTAAGGAGACAACTCAACACAAAAAAATTATATCATTATATTTAAATATTTACAATAAAAAACAAAAAAAATATTTACAACCTATATAAATTATAGTATAATCATATTGCATTAACAAAAAAATGTAAAAAAGTTAAAGAAAACTATTGCCAAAACAAAATAAATATTATAAAATTAAAGAGGTTTTCGTTAGTGGGCTTGTAGCTCAGCTGGTTAGAGCGCACGCCTGATAAGCGTGAGGTCGGAGGTTCAAGTCCCCCCAAGCCCACCATTATGGCCCGTTGGTGAAGTGGTTTAACACACATGCCTTTCACGCATGCATTCATGGGTTCAAATCCCGTACGGGTCACCAATTTAAAAGCAAAGTCCGAAAATTCGGGCTTTTTTTATGTTCAAATAGTTTATATTTTTCATATTTTTTATATTTTTTATATATTTCAGAGTAATTCGAGAGTAAAAATTACTCTCATTTTTGCTCTCATTAAAAGTAGTTGACTGTAATATTTACAACACTATTTTTAGCTAATTGAGATTAATGTTAACTACTTATTTACTATGGCTTTTTAAACTTTATGTATTACAAATATTTGAATCTAATATATCCATGTTTTTCTCATAATAATTACTATAAAATATAAGCATTTAACTATGAGATATAGCGATTATTAATGAATTTTCTAGTAGATAAGGTCATAGTATTGGTAATACAAAACATTAGATGTTTATACTCATACTGATTTATCACAAGAAAAAAGAGTGATTATCACTCTTAAGACTATAAGATTTAATTTTTTTATAACACTCACAAATGTTTTTAAAAATATAATCCCTATATTAAAACATATTACCATGTTCTAAACTTAATGGCGGAGTAGGAGAGATTTGAACTCTCGCACCAGTTTCCCGATCTACACCCTTAGCAGGGGCGCCTCTTCAGCCTCTTGAGTACTACTCCATAAAACTACTTTTACATTGTAATATAAAAGTAGTATCATGTCAATTAGTTAAACATAAATTTCTTATAATATTTATAAATTGTTCCATAACAGTTAAATAATCATCATCATTATCTTCAAATACACTCATAGATTTAATATCAATTACATTTGCATCAAATTCATCAACAATATTATTAATATTTTCAGTATAATTATTATCTAAAACAAGAATGGTAGTGTAATTTTCTTTTTCAAAATTTGTTTTAATGGAGTTTAAAGAACTATCAGTTAAAGTATTTTCATCTAAAGAAATAACTTCAAAACCATAATTTTCCAAAAAATTAAAAACATCATTACTAACTACAATTATATTTGTACCTTTTTCTTTAGCTTCTTTTCCTATTGCTCTTAAATCAGCATCCTTTAAAGATAAAATTTCCGATAACTCCAAATATTTTTCATTTACATAATCAATAATAGATTGACTAGATAAATATTCAATTAAATAATCTTTAATATTTTTAGCAAGCATTAAATAATTGTTTGGACTCATCCACAATTCTTGAATTCCATAAGTATAATTTAATCCGTTAGCAACATCAATAATTAATAGATTATCGTTATGATTTATTAAATCTTTAGTAATATTTTTTTCATTACTTAATCCATTATAAATAAACAAATCTCCTTTAGCGTATTCTTTAATTTGTTTTTCAGTAAGTTCATAATTATTTATATCTGCACCGTTTGGATAAATACTTTCAATTTTTGCATAATCACTATATAAAAATTCAGTTAAAAACTCTATTGGATAAACAGTGGTATAAATGGTAGCATCTTCTAAACTATCTTTAGTTAAATTACAACCAGTAACTAAAAAAAGAGAAAGAGTTAATAAAAAACATTTTTTCAATAAATTCATTAATTTAATTTCCTTTCTTTACAAGGGGATCATAACCAAATTTACCAAATGGATGACATTTTAAAATTCTTTTAATCCCCAATTTTATTCCTTTAAGTAAGCCATATTCATTAATCGCTAAAATCATATATTCACTGCAACTAGGCAAAAATCTACAACAAGAGTGACTATGAAAAGGGGTAACTTGATATGCTCTGATTAAGTAAATAAACAAAGTTTTCAATATTATCACCCAACAAAATTTTACTATAAAATATAATATTTGTAAATTGTTTTCAATTTATCAAAAATTTGTTATAATTAATAAAGATGGGATTTGATATAATGGAATTTCTTGAAAATTTAGGTATAAAAATTAGAAATAAAAAATTATTAGAAATAGCATTAACTCATAGTAGTTATGCAAATGAACACAAAAATAAAGAAAGTTATGAACGCTTAGAATTTTTAGGAGATGCAGTTTTAGAAGTCGTAATAAGTGATTATTTTTATAATAATACAAATCATAAAGAAGGAACGATGACTAAACTTAGAGCTAATTATGTTTGTGAAAAAGCCTTAGCAACATATTCAAAAAATTTAGGTATGGACAAATACATTAAATTAGGCCATGGTCAAATTCACAATTTAAATGATACAATTATTGCTGATGTATTTGAAGCAGTTATTGGGGCAATATATATAGATTTAGGTTTTTTAGAAGCTAAAAGATATATTAATGAAATAATAATACCATATATAAATAAGGAAATAGATTTTAACATAGATTATAAAACAAAGTTACAAGAATGGGTACAAACCGATAAACGTTCAGTAGAATATGAAATAATAAATGAAGAAGGGGAATCACACAAAAAAAGGTTTGAAGTAGTAGCAAAAATTGATGGAATAATATATGGTAGGGGAAAAGGCAGCAGCAAAAAAGAAGCGGAACAAATGGCTGCATTAGATGCTTATAAAAAAAGTGCTAGGTGATAAAATGTATTTAAAAAGTATAAAAGCTCAAGGATTTAAATCTTTTGCAGACAAATTAGATTTAGAAATAAATCCAGGAATAACAGGAATAGTGGGCCCGAATGGAAGTGGAAAAAGCAACATAGTTGATGCCGTAAAATGGGTTTTAGGTGAGCAATCAGTGAAATCATTAAGAGGAGCCACATCGATGGCGGATTGTATATTTAGTGGAAGTGCTACTAGAGAAGGCCAAAAAAGGGCAATGGTAGCACTAACTTTTGATAATAAAGATAAATATTTAAACAGTGATTTTACAGAGGTTGAAATAAAAAGAGTGGTATATTCAACTGGAGAAAATGAATATTATATAAATAATTCAAGAGTAAGATTAAAAGACATAACAAATCTTTTTATAGATTCTGGAGCAGGTTTTGGAGCATTTAATATAATATCCCAAGGAAATGTAACAGATATTGTTAATGGCAAGCCGACTGAAAGAAGGACAATATTTGAAAGTGCTGCAGGAGTTTTAAAATATAAAAATAGAAAAGAAGAAAGTTTAAAAAAATTAGAAAAAACTGAAGAAAATTTAACAAGATTAAGATTAATAATTGATGAACTATCAAAAACCGTTTTACCACTAGAAAAACAAAGTAAAGTAGCAAAAAAGTATATTGAATTAAAAAAAGAATTAGAAGATATAGATATAGCATTAATAGTAAAAGATATATCAGATTTAAATGCCAAATATTCTACGACCAAAAATAAAATTGAGGTACTAAAAGAACAAATTTTAGGATTAAAGAATACAGAAATTGAAGTAGAATTAGAAAAAATAAAACTTAAAAATTTAGAAATAGAAGATAAAATAAATAATAAAAGAGAATCGCTATTAAAGATAACTAATAAATTAAATGATTTAAATAGCGAAAAACAAATTACAATAGAAAGACAAAAATATGACGTAAATAATAATGCAATTAATAATAATTTATTAAAATTAAAAGAACAAGAATTACAATTAACTAAAAATATCAGTGTAATTGAAAAAGATATTAAAGACATTGAAGAAAGCATTAATAATGAACGTCAAAAAGTAGAAGAAGTAAAAGACAAGGCGTTAATAATAAAAGTAAAAAGAAGTAATACGAATACAGCCCTTCTAGATATGAATAAAGCAAGTTATATGTTGCAAAATAAAATTGAAATTTTTGAAAATAATATCTTGAATGCTGAAAATACGCCATTATCTGTAAAAAATATATTAAATAATCCTAGATTATATGGTATTCACAATACAGTTGGAAAATTAATAGAAGTGCCAGCAGATTTAGTTATTGCGGTAGATATTGCTCTAGGAAATGCAGTAAACAATATAATAGTAGATGATGATGAAGCAGCAATAAATGCCATTGAATTTTTAAAAGAAAAGAAATTAGGTAGAGCAACATTTTATCCGTTAAATATAATTAAAGGAAAATATATTAATAAAGAAACAATAAATGATATAAAAAATATTAAAGGATATAAAGGAATACTATCTGAGTTAATAAATTTTGAAGAAAAATATCGAAACATAATAGAAAATTTATTAGGGCAAGTAATAGTAGTAGAAAATGCTAATACTTTAAATATAATTGGTAAGTTAATTAACTATAAATATAAAATTGTATCATTAGATGGTGAAATTCAACATGCAGGTGGTTCTATAACTGGTGGTACAAGTAAGAAAAATAATATAATAAATGAAAAGAAAGAATTAAATAGATTAAAAGAAGAATTAGAAAAATTGAATATTCAAATTGCAGCAAAAACTAAAGAATTAAATAATCTAGATGAAGAAATTGCAGAAGTGGAAGAAAAAGAAATGGTTTTAAACAAGTATGTAATCCTTTTAAATGATGAGTTATTTAATAAAAAAACTGCAATGAGTAGAATGGTAGAAGAAAAAAAGAGGGTAACTAGTGAATTATCAGGCATAAATGATATAAAAGAAGACAAATTAAATGAACGCATAGTGAAGTTGTTAGAAGAAATAAACATGACAACTAAAGAAAAAGAAATACTTGAAAAAGAAGAGAGAAAACTATCAAATGAAAGAAGTGAATTAAATGATGAAATAGCAAAATTAGAAAAAAAGCAAAAAGAAAGCAATGGAAATTATAACAATATAAATAATGAAATTAAAAATCAAGAATTAATCATGGCAAAAGTAGAAGTTAGATTAGATAATTTATTAGAAAGTTTAAGCGAAGAATATAATTTAACTTATGAGTATGCCAATGCAACTTACAATTTAGAAATAGAAGATGAAATTGCTAGAGAAAAGGTTAAAAAAATCAAAAAAGAAATTGAGAGTTTAGGAACAGTTAATATTGGTTCTATTGAAGAGTATGAACGATTAAGTAAAAGATATGATTTTTTAAATGAACAAAAAAATGATTTAGAAAATTCAAGCACAGAACTACACGAAATAATAAATCAAATGGATGAAATAATGATAGACAAATTTAAAACGACATTTGAGGAAATAAAAAAACAATTTTCTAAAATATTTAAATTAATGTTTAGAGGGGGAAATGGAGAATTAAAATTAAGCAATCCAAATGATTTACTTAATACAGGTATAGAGATTATAGCAACACCGCCAGGGAAAAAAATAAATTCACCGATATCATTAAGTGGAGGAGAAAAAGCTTTAACAGCGATATGTTTACTATTTGCGATGTTACAAATTAAACCCTCACCATTTGTTATATTAGATGAAGCAGAGGCAGCATTAGATGAAGTAAATGTTGATATGTTTGGTAAATATTTAAAAAATGAAAAAGAACATAGTCAATTTATTGTAATTACGCATAAAAAACGAATGATGGAATATGCTGATTGTTTATATGGTATAACAATGCAAGAATCTGGGGTAAGTAAAATAGTAAGTGCTAAATTAGAAAATTAAAAAAGGTTGCTAACTAAACAACCTTTTTTATATTTCTCGCATTTTACTTGCATTTTTATATGGATTTTTTTTATCAATTTTATCGACAAATAAAATTCCATTCAAATGGTCAATTTCATGTTGAAAGGCTACAGATAAGTCTTCACGAACCCTAATAGTTTGAAGATTTCCGTTAATATCGTAAAATTGTACGGTAATTCTTGCATATCGTGGAACAATTCCTTCAACCTCTCTATTAACACTTAAACAGCCTTCACCTTCACCGACATAAATTAATTCTTCGCTTTGAGAAATTATTTTAGGATTAACCACTATATATTCATCAAAAGTATGGTCATCATTTTCGCTAGCGATAACAAAAATTCTTTTTAGAAAACCTAATTGAACAAAAGCCATACCCATACCAGCTCTAATATTATATTTTTCGGCAACTTTCTCATCTTGACTCATTTTTAAATATTTTAAGGTATCTTTTGCAAGTTTAATAGTTTCCTTATCAAGAGGAAAAGTAACTTCTTTACTTTGTTGATGTAAAAGTTTATTTTTTTCATCTAAAATTTTAATTTCTGGTAGTTTCATGTCAATCACCAAGACATATTTTATCAAAAAAAATTTAAAAATGCAAAAAAGGAGTAAAAATACTCCTTTTAAATGTCTTAATTATTATTATTAAAAGACCAACCAGCACCTAAAATTATTACTAAAAGTATAAATAATACAATCCAAATAGCAGCACCGATACCATAACCACTAGTATAACCTGCATAAGAACCACAACATGGATTAGCTTGATATCCGCCGTAACCCCCGCCGTAATATCCATTATTTCCATAATAATACATATATATACCTCCTTTTTGTATCTATTATAATTTATTATTAGTCACCTAAATTTGACATTAAAATTACCTAAATTTTAAAAAAAATTCAAAAAATTTACAATATATGTTAAAATTATGCTAGGAGATTAGATATGCGAAAATTGTTTTCAAAAGTAGATATTTCATTATTAATATTAACATTTGTATTTATAATACTAGGATTAGTAATGATTTATAGTGCATCTAGTATATCGAGTGTGGTCAGGTATGGATATGAGCCTTATCATTTTTTCGTTAGGCAAGCAATATTTGTAGTAGCAGCAATACTAGTAGGAATTTTTATAATATTACCATTACCAACTAGAAACTACAGTTTTTTAGCATGGCCAGCAATAGGAATAATAATTTTTGCATTAGCATTTTTATTTATTAATGGGAAAATAACAAATAATGCCGTAAGTTGGTATGATTTAAAAATATTTAAATTACAACCAAGTGAATTTGCTAAATCAGCGTTAATTGTATTTTCAGCAATCTATTATAACAAATTATATTATAAAAAAGTTAAAAATATATATGTTTATTTAGTGCCATTAGCAATAGGAGTAGTAATAGCAGGATTAGTAGCAATGCAACCAGATTTAGGTAGTGCTGCAATAATCGGGGGAATAGTATTTTTGATTTTTATTAGTATACCTTTAGTTCAAAATAATATAATTAAATTTATAAAAATATTATCTATTGCAGTAATTATTGGAGCGATTACAATTATTTATTCTGGCGAAGGAATATTAAATAGTATGCAAATGGATAGATTAACTTTTCAAAATCCATGCTCTAGATATACAGAAACTACTGGGTACCAAGTTTGCAACGGATTTATTGCTATAAATAATGGTGGTTTATTTGGAGTTGGATTAGGAAATTCTACCCAAAAATATTTATATTTACCAGAAAGTCATACAGATTTTATATTTCCCATCATTGTTGAAGAATTAGGTTTAGTAACGGGCATTTTAATAATATTAGGATATGTGTATATGTTATATAGAATTTTAAAAATCGCAAAAGAATCGGAAAATTTAAGATGTTCGGTAATAGCATATGGAACATTTTGGTTATTAACACTGCATATTTTGATAAATTTATTAGGAGTATTAGCGTTAATACCATTAACTGGAGTACCTCTTCCGTTATTAAGTTATGGTGGAAGTTTTACAGTAAACGTAATTTTAATGTTATTTTTAGTTCAAAGAGTAAATATAGAAAATAAGATAAATAAAACAAAAAGAGAAATTAAGGCATTATAATTGACATTTATTATAAACTATATTAAAATTTTAAATAGAAAAATAAAAAGGGTGAGATAAATGAACAAAGAAAAATTACCTATAGGCTCAGTAATAAAATTAAAAAAATCTTCGCAAAAAATTATGGTTGTAGGTTATTATGGAATAGATAAACAAACAGACTTAAGAATAACTGATTATACTGGCTGTGATTATCCTGAAGGAGTAATTGGTTCAAAGCTATATAATTTTAATACTGATGAAATAGAGAAATGCTATTTTAAAGGATATGTTGCTCAAGATATAAAAGTAGAAGAAAAAGAACATAAAAATAGTTTATTTACAATTAGTAATGATGAATGTGAAGTGTTAGATGAATATGAAAAAAAAGAAAATGTAGAAGAACCAGATATTAAAATGCCATACTATCATTTTGAAGAAGATGGTATAGTAATATCAAATTAAATGAAAATAATTGATTAGAGTTACAATAACTCTTTTTTTATTTTTATTTAGCATGTTATAATAAATATGGAAGTGAAGTATGAAAAAAAATGTTTTAATAACTGGAATAACTGGAGGCTTAGGAGAAAAAACAGCCATTAAGTTTGCTCAAAATGGATTTAATATAATTGGTATTTATAATAATAATGTAAAAAAAGCGGAAATTATTAAAATAAATATTGAAAATAATTATGATGTTAAAATTAAAGTATATAAATGTGATATTAAAAACGAAGAGGAAATAAAAAAAATACATGAAGAAGTAAAAAAAGAATTTATTAGAATTGATGTTTTGGTAAACAATGCGGGAGTTTGTCAAGATAATGCTTTAAATGAAAAAAGTGGGAAAGAGTTTACAGATGTGTTAAAAACTAACTTAACAGGAACATTTTTAGTTACGAAATATATGGTAAATTTAATAGCGTATGGAGCAATTATAAATATATCTAGTACTAATGCAATAGATACCGGATATATAGAAAGTATCGATTATGATGCATCAAAAGCAGGCATTATTGCTTTGACTCATGACTTTGCCAAATATTTAGCTCCGAATATAAGGGTTAATTGTTTAATGCCGGGATGGATTGAAACAGAAATGAACAAAAACATAAGTCCGCTTTTTAAAGAAAAAGAAATTAATAAAATAGGATTAAAAAGGTTTGCGAAACCAGAAGAAATTGCTAATGTTATATACTTTTTAGCAAGTGAAGAAGCTAGTTATGTTAATGATGCAATAATAAGGGTAGATGGAGGAAAAAATGCAGAATAAGATTTTAGAAGTAGAAAAAATAATTGGAAATGAATTAAAAATAATTGATGAAATAGCATTTTATAATAGTAATAAAGTTATAAATGCTTTTTGGCAAAACAAAGTAAGTGAAAGTCATTTTTCTGCAACAACCGGATATGGTTATGGAGATGTAGGAAGAGAAACGTTAGAAAAAGTATATAGCGATATATTTAAAGCAGAAGATGCATTAGTAAGAAACCAGTTTATATCTGGGACTCATGCAATTAGTACAGCATTATTTGCAATATTAAGGCCAAAAGATACGATGTTATCAATTACTGGCAAACCTTATGATACACTAGACTCGGTAATAGGGTTTAATGATAATGCTAGTTCTCTAAGAGCATTTGATATAAATTATGATGAAGTTGATTTAATAGGTGATGATTTTGATTATGAAAAAATAAAAGAAAAAATTACCAGTCAAAAAATAAAATTAGTAACAATCCAACGTTCAAAAGGTTATAGTTTAAGAAAAAGCATAAGTTTAGAAAAACTTGAAAAAGTAATTAAATATATAAAAAACATTAATCAAGAAATAATTATAATGGTAGATAACTGTTACTGTGAGTTTGTCAATAAAAAAGAGCCAATTGAAGTTGGAGCAGATTTATGTATTGGTTCATTAATTAAAAATCCAGGAGGATTTATAGCAACAAACGGGGCATACATAGTTGGAAAAAAAGAGTTAATACATTTATGTAGTGAAAGATTAAATGTTGCGGGAGAAGCTAAAGAAGTAGGGCCAAGTTTAGGAGCAACAAAAAGTTTTTTTCAAGGATTGTATTTGGCACCAAGTGTAGTTGCAAATAGTTTAAAAACGAGCATTTTTGCTGCGTATATATTAGAAAATAAGGGATATAAAGTAGAGCCTAAATGGAATGAAAAACGTGAAGATATAGTACAAATGATAATATTTAATGAAGAAGAAAAATTAATTAAATTTATTCAAGGAATTCAAATGGGTAGTGCAATAGATTCGTTTGCCATACCAGAACCGACAGAAATGCCAGGATATGACGATGAAATTATAATGGCATCTGGTTCATTTACCCAAGGTTCTTCAATTGAACTTTCTTGTGATGGCCCAATAAGGCCACCATATGTTGCTTATTTACAAGGTTCTGTTACATATGAGTATGGAAAAATTGGAATTCTTAAAGCAATTGAAAATGTAAAATAAAAAAATAAAATTTAGCAGTTATATATTGACAAGTGCTAAGCATAATATTATAATGGAATTAGCACTTAGATAAAACAAGTGCCAATGAGGTAAGGATATGGATGAAAGAAGAAATAATCTATTAAAAGAGATT
>CALVSK010000019.1 GCA_944359015.1 uncultured Bacilli bacterium | reverse complement strand
ATTGCATTCATTGTCATCTGTTATAATATTTTCTTGAGAATTAATAATAATTACCTCCTTTTATTTTATAATATGCTAAGTTTTTATTTTAAATTGTACGCTTGTCCATCTTTCTATGTAAATAATGATTTTTTTATTTTTAGCAAAAAATTAAATGATGATTGTTATAGTAATGGTGTTGTATATAGCCGATTGTAGGTAAAAAGAATACTATTTGATATAATGTACTTGTAAAAATTTAAAGGAGAAAAAATGAACAAAATAATAATTTTTAGTCATGACAGTGATATAGATAGCTTAGGCTGTGTAATTTTATGTAAATTGGCATTTTTTAATGTAGATTATGTACTTTGCTCTAATGTTGAAAAATTAGAGTCTATTTTTAGAGAACATTTGCAATCTAATATATTGGAAATGTATGACACTATTTTTATAACTGATTTGGCTTTATATAATCCATCTTTGTCAATGGTGTGTAAAAGTTATTTACAAAATAAAATCCATATTTTTAATCACCATCAAAGAGTTGTTGATGATGATGTGAATAAATTTTCTTTTACTAAAATAATAGAAAAAGATAGTGAAGGCAAAAAGTGTGTAACGCAATTATTTTATCAATTTTTAGTATAAAATAATTTTTTGAAAAGGACAGCAGCTTTAGATAAATTTGTAGAATTAACTAGATTAGAGGATATGTGGGATTGAAAAAAGTTAAGAGACTTTGGCAAAAAAAACATGCTTTAGTTTTATCGAGAAAATATGGCTTAAAATATTTGGTGAATTGTAGTTATAAAATGTAAAAATTATAAATTAAATTATTTTACATAATTAATCAAAAATTGAGGTAAAGTTATAATATTTGATGAATTAAAAAATAATTTGTAATTAAAACTTATTAAGTAATATTTTACTAAAATTCTAATTGTAAAAAATTCTAGATTGCTCTAGAATTTTTTAATAAGTTTATTTTCTATAAAAGTAACTAGTTTATATAAAATAAATGAAATTATTACCAGTATTAAAATTCCTGTCATTACTAAACTTAAATTAAATACCTGTGTACCATAAATTATTAAGTAACCTATTCCTGCTTTGCTTACAAGAAATTCTCCCATTATTACCCCAATTAAACTCATAGAAATGTTTAATTTTAAACTTGATATTATTGTTTTATACGAACTTGGGATTACTAATTTTATTAAAATCTGTTTTTTTGTAGCCTTAAACGATTTCATAAGTTTTATTTTAGTTTCATCAATATTTATAAATCCGTTATATATTGTGATTATGCTAACTATTAAATTTATTAATAGGGCCATTATTATTATGCTTTTGGTATTTGCTCCAGCTATAATTATAATTAATGGTCCTAAAGCAACTTTTGGTAAACTATTTATCATGGTTAAAAATGGGTCAACTATTTTAGCTATTATGGGAAACTGGTATAAAATAATAGCAACAATTAAACCTAAAAAAATACCGAGTGTGAATGCTATAATAACTTCATAAAGAGTTGTAAAAATATGAGTAAATAGATTATTGTTAATAGCTAAATTTATAATTGTATCAAGTATTTTGCTAGGTTTTGAAAAGACAAATGTATTTATAATATTTTTGTTAGCTAAATATTCCCATAAAGCAAAAAATATGAAAACTATAAATAACTGAATACTTATTATAATAAATTTTTTGACTTTTATTGATTTTAAATATTTTTTTTGCTCATTAGATATCATTGTCAAGTTCCTTCCATAATTTATCATAGTATGTAGAAAACAACTTTGATTTTCTTCTTTCAAGCGGACTATTTCCATCAATATTAATTTTATAAATGTTTTTGATTTTAGCGGGCCTTTTTGAAAGAACAATGATTCTATCGGCTAAACTTATGGCTTCTGCTATATCATGGGTAATCATTAATGCTGTCTTTTTTTCAGATTTTAGTATTTTACTTACATCTTCACTTACTTTTAAGCGTGATACATAATCGAGTGCTGAAAATGGTTCATCTAATAATAATATGTCTGGTTTTATAGCTAGTGTTCTAATTAATGCTACTCTTTGTCGCATTCCTCCTGATAATTCGGATGGATATTTATTTAGAAAATCTTTTAATCCATATTTTTCTAATAATGAAATTACATATTCTATATTTTCTTTGTTTTTTTTGTTTTCAATTACTAAACCTAGTAGTGCATTATCTAAGATTGTTAGCCAAGGAAATAAGGCATCATCTTGTAACATATATCCTATTTTTAAATTTTCTTTTTTTATTATGTTTCCAGAACTTTTTTCTTCGAGTTCTGCTAATATATTTAATAAAGTTGATTTTCCACATCCACTTGAACCTATGATACATACAAATTCTTGATTTTCTATGTTAAAGGAAATATTATCTATTGCGTAAATTTCTCCGTTTTGGGTATGATAATTTTTTCTCAAATTTTGTATTTCTAATAGTTTATTTTTCATGGAAATTATTAACTAAATCGGAAAATGGAACATAGTCATCTAATAATTCAAAATCAATTAAAAACTCTTCTAAATTAGTAAATAATTTTTCGTCAATAAATGGACTTTCTAACCATGTATCGTATTTTTGATATCTTTCTATCATTAATGTTAAATCTTCAATGCTTGTATCTGGAAATTGATTAATGATATCTTTAGCAATTGTGTTAGCATCATTTTTTAAAGTATATTTTAAACCTTTATCTATTGCTTTAACAAATGAGTTAATTATATTTTCATTATTTTCTATATAACTTTTTCTTGCATAAAAAGCTGTATATGGAACTTCGCCACTTAACATACCAACACTTGCAACTACCTTTCCATATCCTTCTTTTTCAAGGGCTGTTGCATTAGGTTCAAATAAATTTACAAAATCACCATTTCCACCGATGAATGAACCTGATAATGCTGCAAATTCTACTGAATAATCAGCATTTATTTTATTAATATCAATGTTATTATTTTTAAGGGCATTTAAAAAATTTAATGCTGGCATTCCAGTACTTCTTCCTACTAGTATACTTTTATCGTATAAATCTTCTAGTTTAAAATCATCATAATCATTTCTTGCTACAATAAATTGACCATCTCTTTTTGTTAGGCCACTAAAAAGTTGTAAATAATCTTTTTCTTGTTGTTCATAAACATATATTGCTGATTCTGCTCCTGCAAAACCTATTTGTACGTCGTTAGATAATACTGCTGCACTTACTTTGTCTGCACCAGGTGTTAATATAAGTTCTATTTCTAAACCTTCTTCTTCAAAATAACCGTTTTCTATTGCTATATAAAGTGGGGCATAAAATGAACTGTGTGTTACTTCTGCTAATTTAATTTTTGTTAATCCATTTGAAGTATTTTTATCAAATATAATTTTACCAAATATTATTAAAACTATAATTAATATTGGTATTAAACAAAATATTATTTTCTTTTTCAAAATAATCCTCCTTCTAAAGTAATATATGTTTTTTTAATTAATTGGTCCCGCTTGCAATTATTGATTTTTAGAAGTTAAATTATTTTTAAAAACAATATTTACTTTTCAAAAGAACTTTGTTATAATTTATGCATAATAAAGGGCGTGATTATATGAAAGTGTTAGCAAATGAAGTAAGAAGTTTACTTGATAGGTTATATAATTTAAGGGGAGAAGATAGTGTAATTCTTGTTAAAATGAATAAAGAAAGACAAGAAGCTATTGAAACTCAAGAAAGAACAAAAAATGAAAAAGAAATACTAATTAGTGAAATTGAAAAATTGACTAATGAAGAAAAAACATTAGCTAGTGAAGGAGAAAAACTTACTTCTGTATTAAGTAATATTAATAAAGATGATTTTTCTAATGTACTAGAAAGATTAGGAATTGATTTTAATCCAGATTTGATTAGCGAAAAAGTTAATAGTATGTTGCCAGATACTATTGCTAAAGTAGTAGAAGAAAATAAAAAAGCATCTGAAAAATTAAAAGATGTTGAAGCAGAGATGAATAATGCTATTACCAAAGTTGAAGAATTAGGTATACGAAAAGATGAAGCATTAAATGCTCAAGCAAAATTGAATGAATATTTTAATTTAGCTTTGGCGGGCAATATAAATATTACTAGAGATGAAATAACCAATTTATTAGAAAAGTTTGATTTTAATGATAATGAACAACGAGAAGCTGCAAAATTATTAATGTTTCCTGAAGATGCATTATATGAATATGATGCTGGATATAAGAGTGGTAATCAAACTTCTGGTAGAACCATTTCTGAAGTAATCGCTGAAGCAAAAAAAGAATCTGTAGTTGAAGATACTTCTAGTGATGAAATAAAAAGTGTTGAAATAAGTTCTAATAAAGATTCTGTTTTAGAAGATATTTTTGATAAAGTAATTGAAGAAAATACAATTCCAGAAATTAGTAAACCTGAAGCAGAAGAGGCTAAAGAAGAGGTAAAAGAAAGCAATATAAATGAAAGTGAAAAATTAAAAAATCTTTTGGATAGTTTAGGATTTAATTCAAATGGATTTAGTACTACTTCTTTAGAAAAATTATTAGCAAATTATGATGAAGAGTTGTTTAAACAAAATGTGGATTATATTAAAGCAAAGAATATAGATTTAAGTATATTAGAAGAAAATGTAGAATTATTGTTCGATAAAGAACTTAAGATGAAAATTGAAAAATTATTGGAATTAGGAAAAGATGCTAAAGATATTAATTTAACACCAAAGGTATTGTTAAAATATAATCTTCAAGGTTTGAATAATACTATAAACGTTTTACAAATAAGTGGTTTAGATCCTAAAAAAGTCCCTTTGATGGCTTATTAGAAAGGAGTTAGAATGGAACAATTAGTTAATTTAAAAACAAAGTTGGAAAATAACTATAAAGATAGAGATAAAGAACAACTTTATAAGTTTTCTGTTTCTTATGAAAATGGTTTTAGTGAATCTGCAGATATTTTAGATAAGCATGGTATTGAACTAAGAAAGCCTTCGCAAAGTATAGTGTTATGTATTGAGCCAAAAGAGTTAGATAGATTATTGAAATTAGCAGAAGAGATGGGATTTATAGATGCTTATAAACAAAATCCAAGAAATATTACTCAGCCAGTTGAATTAGTTATAAAGAGAATGGCAAAGTTTGACTCTATTGGTGTGTCATATAAAAATGAAGAGGGGTTATATGCATCATTTATTTTTAGTCAAAGAGCTTTTGATCATATTATTTCACAAGTCGAAGGAACAGTAAAAAAAAATGAAAATCAAACCGTAGAAAATGTAGACTTGGAAGAGGTAAAAGATTGTGCATTAAGATTATTAGAAGAGTTTGATATGGTAAGTGAAACGGAAAATGTTTATAAAAGATTAAATGAAATTTCTGATAAAGGTCTTGGAGTTAAAGAAATGCTAATTGAGGCTTTTAAAGTTTATGGAGGCAATAAAGAATTTTTAATAAGTAAAATAGATGAAGTTTTAGCAAATTCTAGTGAATTAAAAAGGAGAAAATCTGCATGAGTTTTTTAGGTAAATATAATTTTAATGATGATGATATAAAAGAATATGAAAATAATACTCCTCAAAAAATAAAAAGTTTAATAGAAGAAAATATTAAATTGGTTGAAGAAAATTTAAAATATCTTTTTGAACTTGGAATAAATACGTTTAAAGAAATATTTATAAATTATCCTGATATGTTTTTATTAGACAATAGTACTTTTGTTAAAATGTTTTCTAAGTATGATTCTGAAGAGCTAATTGAAAAATTAAATTCAAATTATAAATTGGTTGAATATTTATAATCTATATATTTGTATAAAACAAAAAATAACCTATAATGTGTACTTTAAATAAGAAAATATATTATAGGTTTTTATTATGTTTTATTTTTAATATAAAATTAATTAAAAAGATAATATAAATATACTAGATTACAATATTACAATATTACAATTTTTAAATCATTTATTAAAATATCGCGAGTAAAATTTTTAATTTTTTACATTTAATCTATATAAATTTATTTGAGGATTATTATTAAATCTAAAATTAATATTTTTATCAGTTCCTAAACCTGAAGAAACGTACATTTTTGTATCATTTTCTTCATAAGAATTATCAATATAAGTGGTTGCTAGTTCTTTTTTTATTATTCCACCAATAAAGGGGATTCTAATTTGTCCTAATAGGGAATGTCCTGAAAAAATTAAATCTATATCTTCGTTTTTTAAAGTTTCAAAATAATCTGGATAGTGTGTTATTAAAATATTGTAAGCTGTAGATAAGTTGTCATCTGTATTTAAAACTTCATTTAATTTATTTATATTATCAATTCCAATTAATTTTATTGGAGTTATGCTTTTGTAAAAAATATATGTTGATTCATTATTTAATAATATAAAATTGCTTTCATTGATAATTTCTTTATATAAATCTAAGTTTTTGTTATCATTATCACCGATTACTGCATACTTGTATAAAGTGCAGTCTAGTTTTGCTAGTTCTTCTTTTATAATAGAAATTTCGGCTTCGGTTAGGCTATAATTTGCTTTTATTAAGTCACCGGTAAAAATAATAATGTCTGGATTTGTTTGGTTAATCATTTCTGTAATTTTTTTTAAGTCATTTATATTAGTAGATGAGCCTAACAATAAGTCTGAAAACTGTATTATTTTTAGACCATCATATTCTAAAGGAATATTTTCTATTGTTATTGTTTTTTCTATTAAAGTGTAATTTTGGGTATTTAATATTGTATAGATTGTTAATCCAATTGTAAATATTAAGATTACTATTATTATCTTTTTCATAAATCTCCTTATTCTTATTATTAATAATATCACATCATTTAAATAATAACAATTAAATTGAAAAAACTATTATTTTTTAATAGATAGTGCTTTTACTATAAAAATTATTATTATAATAATTGAAAAATTATTATAGATGTGATAAACTAAATCATAGGTAGGTGTCGGTATGACTAGATTTAAAATAATGTTTTTATTATTATTGTTTATTCCAATTGAAGTATTTGCTGCAACTTGTGATTATGAGGAAAATGCTATATTAAATAATGAGGCTTTAAATGTTAAAGCCAATTATGAAATAAAAGTTGATAGGTATAAAGATGACCATCCACCAGATGAAATTTTAGGTACTCCTGAAGCAGAGGATTACTATGTTGAGGAAGAATATATTCAAATTAATATTTTGAATTTGACGGAAAATTTATATGTAGTGGTTACAAATGATTATGATGATACTGAAGTAACATATAATTATTCAAATACTACTAATGGAAACATTTCCATAAAATGGAGTCACATGATGGACTTGGTTAAATATAAAATTGAAGTTTATACTTCTGATAATACTAATTGTGCCGATGACTTATTAAGAACGTTATATGTTTCTTTGCCTAGATATAATGACTATTCTACTTATGCTGTATGTGATAAAGTTCCAGATTACTATTTATGTCAAAGGTATGTAACTTATGAAAAAGTTGAGTTTGTAGATTTTGAAAAAAGTATTAGAAATGAAATTGCGAAGGTAGAAGCAGAAGAAAAAGAAAAAAATGAAAAACATTGGTATGATTATATTGTAAGTTTTTTTGAAAATTATTGGGTCCCAATTGTAGTGATAGTAGTTGTTGCTGCAGGTGGAACAATAACTTATGTTATAATTAGAAATAAAAAAATCAGGGGGAATGCAAAATGAAAAAAAAGGTTTTAATTAGTTTATTATTGTTTTTTATGGGTATGAGTGGAGTTTGTGCTAAAGAATTTAGTGTTGGCTCATTGTATGATAAAAGTTTTTCTGAAGAATATTTTGTTAATGGATTAAAATATTATGATGGAACTGCAAATGCTACTTATGATTTTTCTATGTGGTCATATAAGATGGTTGCTAAAAGTGATTCGTCTGAAACAATTTCTTATTGTTTGGACCCACAAAAGAAAGATGGTAATAATTATAAAATTGATAGAATTTTAGGAGATGAAGGTTCATCTAAGTCAGTTCAAGCATATGATGCTGGTATCCAAAAAATATTAGAGCATGGATTAAATGATTTTAATTCTTCATATAAGGGATTATCCGGTTCTAATTTATATGTGGCAACAAGTATTGCTATAAGAGCTTTTACGCTTGGATTATACGATTGGGGTGGAGGCGCTGAAAAATATTTGTTTAAATCTTCTGCTCATGCTACTTTAGGGGCACAATGGGCAGCTGAGTTTTCACAATATTCTACGATAGCTGTACCAAGTTGTGCTGGTTCTTCAAATATACAAAATTGTTTTTTAAATAATGTTAAATCTACTTATAGTTGGTATGATTCAAAATCTACATTTAAAATGGATTCAAGTACTGCTAGTAGTGTTATAGAAGCTGCAAAATCTTTATTTGGTGAAGGTGTACAAGCCGCTGCTGAATTTATGCAAAATGGTTCTGCTGCAGGTAATGTTTCATATGAAATTGGAAAAGAAGTTCAAGTAGAAAGACAAGAAGATACTGTAAAATCTTACATCCTTATTACTTTAAATGTTGAAAATTTTGCTGAAGAAGGAGTTATAAATAATTTTAAAGTTGACCCTACTTCAAATGGAAAGGGTATAACTATTGATTCTATAGAATATTCCTTAGATAATGAAAATTTTTCTACTTTATCAAGTGGAGTAAATGTTGCTTCAGATATACCTGTTGAAAATGGTGTAAGAAATGGAAAGGTTTATATTAAATTAAATATTACTAAAGTTGTAAATGATGACTGTGAAAATATGAGATTTAAAGTAACTTTTGATTATAATGATCCAAATAAATTGATTCAAGCTGCAATTTTAAAAGAAGTCAATTCTCCAGATAAGCAAAGATTTTTAGTTATTACTAAATTAGGAGAAGGCGATGTTTTAAATCAAGTAATTGAAGGAAATATAGGTTGTGCTCAAGAAATATGTGAAACTAAAATTTCTGTTCCTGAATGTAGTGAAGATGAAAATGATGCAATAGCAGAAATTATTGCTCCAGAAGAAATTAAAAAATGTATTTTGAATAATGTTGATGATGCTACAAACAGTTATCAATTAACTGAATCAAATGGTGGAGTTTCTAACAATTATTGTTCAATATTTTGTAAAGAAGATTATAAAGATGTTATTGATAATGGAGTAGATGGAGGAATCAAATTAAATCCAATAGTGGAAGATGTTGTTTGTGGTGGATATTTTCAATTAAAATCACATGTTGAAGGACAAAAAGATTGTTATACTGGCGGAAATACGGATGATGATGCAACTAATGGAAAGGGTAGTATCGATAAAGATAAATATTTAGAAGAAATAATAAATGCTCAAAAAAAGATGATAGAGAATAGAGATCTTTATCTAATGGCTTCAAATGTATTAAATAATATCTTAACAGGATATGGTGATTGTGGTTGCTATTATTATTATGTTAATCCATATGCTACTTATAGCGGATTGAATGCTGTTGTTGTTGATGAAGAAAACGGAATTGTTGAAGCTAGAGAAACAAGTAAATCTTTTGATGAAAAATATTCAAGTTATTGTGAAGGAAATTGTGTAGCTGCAGCTGATGGAACTTGTGATAGTTCTTGTAAACCTGGTGATAAGTCTGATATAACAAAATTGGTTGAAAATGATTTAGAAATATATAAAGAAGGAATGGAAGAAGCTTATGAAGATTATGTTGAGATTATAACTAGTTATAATGCTTGTACCGCTGCTTGGACAAATGAATTTTTATTTGGGCATTCCTTGACATATTATTTTGATGAGTTACAAAGCGATGGAACATTGCATAGTGATTATTATAATATGAAGTCTCCAGATGATTTTACTTTAGAAGCTATTGGAGAAGCTGAAGAAGAATCGGAAGTAGAAATTTGTTTATCTACAACAAATGATAAATATGAGTGTGATGATACTCCTGTTACTTTTGATGAATTAAATGAAACAGTAATTAACGAAGATGGTGCTTATAATGTTGTGGAAGAATATAAATCAAAGGTTTATGAAGAATTTACGTTTACTATTTGTGATGTTGATGGTTGTGAAGATAGTAATCAATTAATTTCACAAGCTGCATTTATTCGTAAATCAGTAAAAAAATCTCAAGATTATATAACTCCAACGGTTTATTATCAAACTGATGTTGCTGGTTTTGTAACTGTTAATGAAGGTTTTGATAATGATGCAGCAAGTGCTTTCCCAATTTTTAATGGAGTACCAGTATCTAGAAAAGCTGTTGGTGGTGGAAACTTTAAATTAATGATTCAAGATTTAGGTGAATTTTATGATTCTGGTGAATTAGGAAGACTAATAGATTTTGAAGGCGATCATGAAGATGAAAGTGTTGCTAATGCTTTAGGAGATGCAGGTATAGAAACTTTTGATGGTAATTATGAATGTCAATTCTATTCTCCTTGTAGACCTGAAGATTGTCCGGATTGTGATATAACCTGTGAACCGGATGGTTGTGAATGGGATCCAGGTGCGTGTCCAGATTGTGTTTTTGATTGTATAAATTGCGTTGTAGATTTAGGAAAATTACAAGTCAATTTTAAACCGATATCAACTACTACTGTAAATTCTGCTGATAGAGAATATGGTTATAACTGGATGGTTGATACATCTTTATTGGCTCCTGATTTAAAGGAACAATTGTCATTAATTACATTGAAAGCTGAAACAACTATTGATGAAATTGAAGAAAGTAATGAAACAATATTTAAAACAGATGGTGATAACTCTGAACTTGCATTTAGCATTAGAATGACGCCTGAAGTTATTGCACACTTAAAAGATTACAATAAATCGGCAACATCTTCCGGATTAAGCGTAGAGGAATCAGGTGGTTATGCAAATGATTCACTTACTTGTTATGATGCAAATTTAGGGGGAACTGCGTATAATAAAATTTATTGTTACAGTGAAGTAATTGATGATTTAGTTGCAAGGTTTGATGATCAAATTATTGTTAAAAATAGAACTGATGCATCTGCAAGGTCAAATAATAATGCCAACGCAAGTGGTTATTGGACATTGTGGCCAAATTGGTCTGAATCCGAAAAAGATGAAAATGGTCAATATACTGTTATTGGTGGACCTGCATGGAAGTAGATTGGGGTGATAGATTGTGAAAAATTCTTTATGGGCTTATTGGTTAATTTTGCTAGGTATGTTTGTTGTAGTTATAATGTTGTTAGTTCAGAATTTAACTACTTCAAACACACAGGATTACTATTTAATAAAAGAGTTAACTGAAGCTGCATTAGTTGATGCTGTAGACTACTCTTATTATAGATTTTATGGTGAAATTAGAATTAATAAAGAAAAATTTTATGAAAGTTTTTTAAGAAGATTTTCAGAAACTGCATCTACTTCTACTGAATATACTGTAAGTTTTTATGGTATTTATGAGGCTCCACCAAAGGTAAGTGTGGAAATAAAAAGTAAATCCAATTCTTTTACCGTTGCTGGTGATTCAAAATCATTTGATATGGTTGAAAGAATAAATGGTATTTTGGAAGGAAATGTTATTGGATAATAATGGAGGAAGAATAAAATGGGTAATCTATTTTCTGGTATTAAAAAATTCTTTATAAATAAAACTACTGTCACTCTTTTTGGTGTCGTATTAGGAGTGGTTGTTTTAGTAGGCTTTTATATGTATAGAGTAAATAATGCTGTTAATCCTAAGGAAGTTATAGTTGCTACACGGGATATTACAGCAACTGAAGAAATAACGGCTGATGATGTAAAAAAGGTTAAGATAAGTAGTAGTTTTTTAACCAACAGTGACATTATTACTAATGCTAATCTAATTGTGGGAAAATATGTTGCAACTGGAACTTCTATTCCAAAAGGTGGTATGTTTTATTCTAGTCAATTAGTAGAAAAGGAAGAATTACCTAATTCTATATTTGATGAAATACCAGATAAATATACAATTTATCAATTAAAAGTTAATAATACATCTACTTATGCAAATTCTATTTTTCCTGGGGATAAAATAGATTTATGGATGAAAGCTAATCAAGATGGTAAAATTGTCATTGGACAATTTATTACTAGTATTGAAGTTTTGGCCGTTAGAGACGCTCAAGGAGAAAATGTTTTTGATGTAACTAGTGGTAAAACTCCAGCTTGGTTATTGTTTGCTGTTCCAACAAGTACTTATAGATACTTAAAAGTTTCAGAATATATTAGCGGAATGGAAATAACGCCAGTACCTAGAAATAAACAATATACTATTGAAGATGGTGAGACTGAAATTACTAATCAAGATTTATTAAATCTAATAAAAAATCAGATTAAAGATATGGGTGTTGTTTATGAATAATAAAGGAGGTATTTATGGCTAGTATTATAAATGGAATAAGAAAGATATTTTTAAATAGAAATACTGCTACTATTTTAGCAGTTTTTGCTGGTGTTATTATATTGTGGTTTTTTTACAATATGATGGTTGAAAATGCAATTAGTCCTCAAAAAGTTCCTATTGCTACGAGGGATATTACTGCAACAGAAATTATAACCGCTGAAGATTATGAATATGTTGAAGTTAATAGTGATTTTTTAAAAAATGCAAGTGTTATTGTTAATAGTAATCAACTTGTGGGATATTATATTGCTAATGGAACATCAGTTGTAAAAGGAGCAATGTTTTATAAAAGCCAAGTTGTTGAAAAAGAGGATTTAGTGGAAAGAGATTCAGAAAATATTCCTGATGGTTATAGCTTATATTGGTTAAAAGTAGATAATACAACTACTTATGCTAATTCAATTTACCCTGGGGATAAAATTGACTTATGGCTTAAGGCTACTGACAATGGTCAAATTATTTATGATGAATTTATTCATAGTATTGATGTTTTACAAGTTAAGGATTCTAAAGGGCAAAATGTCTTTGATTCTACTGTACCAAAAACACCTGCATGGTTATCTTTTGCAGTTAAAGATGACATGTTAAAATATTTTAAAGCTATTGAAAATACTAGTGGTATGCAATTATACCCAGTTCCGAGAAATAAACTATATACAATTGAAGGACAAGAAGTAGATTATTCAAATGATTTGCTTAAAGCTTTAATAGAAAATTATGCTCAATTAAGTTAATATGTATAAAAGAGGTGATTTAGTGTGAATGATGCAATATTTTCCCAAATTGATTTTGGACCTTTAAAAGAATTTTTGGAAGAAGATAATATAACTGACGTTTCTTATTCTAATGGTGGTCAGATTTGGTTAAAAACTTTGGATAAAGGTGTTTATCGTGTTGATAGACCGGAAATTAATAATGCTTTAATGGAAAAGTTGGCTTTTCAATGTTCTAATGTTATGGGAAAAACATTTAATATGGCTCATCCTTTTTTGGATGCTGAATCAGCTGAATTACGTCTTAATTTCATACATGATTCAATTGCTACTAATGGAATCGCTTGTGTTATTCGTAAAACTCCAGCAAAAATTCGATTAAATAAAGATAAGTTATTAAATGAAAAATACATTACTGAAGATTTACACGACTTTTTAATGACCTGTGTTGAAGGTCATTGCAATATTATTGTTAGTGGTGAAACAGGTAGTGGTAAAACTGAATTGGTTAAGTATTTAGCAAGCCATACTAAGGAAAATGAAAAAATTATAACTATCGAAGATACATTGGAACTTCACTTGGATAAAATATTCCCGCATAGAGATATTGTGGCAATGAAAACTAATAATATTGCTTCATATTCTGATGTTTTAGTTACTTGTATGAGACAAAATCCAAGGTGGATTTTACTTTCCGAAGTTCGTTCCGCTGAAGCAGTTACAGCAGTAAGAAATTCTATATCTTCTGGCCATAATATTATTTCAACAATTCACTCCGATAGAGCTTTTAATATTCCAATGCGTTTATATAGTTTATTGGAAAATAGTCAAGATATTGACCAATTTTTAAAATCGATTCATAGATATGTACAACTAGGTGTTCATGTTAAAGGTTATATGAGTAAAGAGTTAGGCAGATTTCAAAGAGAAATTATTGAAGTAGTTGAGTTTTATGTTGACGATAATAATGAGGCCAAAGCAAATATAATTTTTAAAAAAAGTTTAGATGGGAAATTTACATTTAATAATCCAACTAAATATTTAATTGACTATTTGGGAGTACAGGGTGTTGAAATGAAAAAAGATTACTTTGTAAGTGCTAATGGTAGTACGACAGAAAATAATGAAACTATTGTTGAAAGTTTATAAATAATGGAGTGATAATGTGAAAACTATTTTAGAATTATTTATATTATTATTAATTGCTGCAGTTGTATTGATTTTTCGAAGAAATCCAGGTGAAGGTGTTTATAAGTTTGTAACTGGTAATGCTACTAGAATTTATGATAAATATGCCCCATATTCATTTAAAATGGTAAGAGAAAAGGCTATTGAGTTGGGGCAAGAATACAATGCAAGACAATATTTAACTCAAGTTATAATAGTTGGTGGTATTGCAGCTTTAGTTGGTTATTTTTATTTTTATAATATTATTATTGCGGCATTATACTGTATTATTGCTATATCTTTTATTCCTTATCTAGCATATTTAAGACTTCAAAGAGTGTATAGTGAATATATTTTTGAACAAATTCAAACCTATACGACGAATGTAATAATGGAATTTAATACTACACAAAGTTTTGTTAAATCTTTAGAAGGTGTTAGAGATTCTGGAATATTAGAAGAACCAGTTTTAAGTGATGTAAAAAAAATGATAGATATGTCTTATCAAAATGGAACAATTGATGAATCTATTCAGTATTTTAATAGTAAATATCCTTATTATATGGTAAAAAATATGCATCAATTGTTTTTACAAATAACTAAAGAAGGTGCTAGAGATTCAGGACAAGCTTTAGAAAATATGTCTATGGACATTGATGCCTTGGTTGAAGGGGTTTACAGAGACCAAATGGATAGAAAAAACTTTCATGGAAGATTTGTTAGGTTTGGTCTAATTTTATATTTATTAGTTGTTGCTTTACGATATATGCTTGGTGAAGAAAATTATATAGAATTAATTGAAATGTGGTATGTTCAAATTATTCTTCATTTAGTAGTAATCATAAATGCCTTTTTCTTAATTTCTGGAGAAAAATATTATAATGAAGATGTGGGGGTTGAATAATGCAAATAGAAATAATAATAATTGCAGTAATTGTTTTTTTGATAATGACTATGGGTGGTCAAATTAATATTAATCAATTAATTAGTGATAATCAAAAATTATTTATGCGTCTTAAAGAAAGTGATTGGGATTTTTATGTTAGAGCTAAGTATGGTAATAATGTAAATACTGATGTGCTTTTTAATAAAAGAATTAAAAATGCGTTACTTATTATGGTTTTAGCATTCTTCTTTATGATACAAGATTTAAATGCTGTTAAGGTATTATTAATTGTGGTAATTGGCATATTCTTTTTTAAAATGCCTTATAATGGTATAAAAAAATATTATGCTAGTCATATGCATCAAATAGATTCTATGTTGCCACATTATTTAAAAAATTTAGAAATTTTGATTCAACATTATACGGTACCTGTAGCAATTGGTAAATCCATGGCTGATGCCCCAGAGATTTTTAAGGAAGGGTTGCAAGAAATGATTAATGCAATAAATTCTGGTGATGATTCTATTGAACCATATATGGAATTTGCTCGGCAATATCCTGTTAGAGATTCTATGAGAATGATGCGATTACTTTATAGATTAAGTTTAGGACGTCAAGAAAGAAAACAGGAACAAATATTGATGTTTTCGCGTTCTATCTCATCTTTGCAACAAAAGGCTAGGGAAACTAGATATAAAAATCGTTTGGAAAAAATGGAAAATAAAACAATGAGTATGTTAATTACAACTGGTGTTGGAGTTATGATATTGCTTATACTTGCTGTAATTCAATTAATGAGCTTATAAAAATGTAAAATTTATTTTTATAAATTGATATTTGTTGGAAAATAAGTTATAATAATAGTAGTATAAAGGAGGAATAAATTTTATGAAAGAAGCAACTGGAGAATTAAATATGACTGTTGTAACTGTAGTTGCAATAGCTGCGGTTGGTGCATTTTTCTATGCATTTGTTTGGCCAAATATTAAAACTAGTATTGCTAGAAATACTTGTGCCAATACTTGTCCAAGTGGGGCAGTAGATACAGTTGATATTGATGCAGGAACTTGTACATGTTCTGATGGAACTATTGTAGAAATCGAATCAGACGGGAATTAATTATAGGAGTGATTAATATTGAAAGAGGCAACTGGGGAACTAAATTTAGCGGTGATTGTGGCGGTATCAATTGGAGTCTTAGCGGCCTTTTTTTTCGGTGTAGTTTGGCCTATTTTAGACCAAGATTTTAAGAAAAATTCGCAATGTAATAAAGCAATTTGTAATTGTGGGGAGGATACTATTGATGGAAAGCCTGGCTTGCAAATTATAAATGGAAAAAAATATTGTACTTGTTGGGATGAGGATTATCCTGATGATACTTTTAATTGTGTTTTTAGAGGATAGTGATTAAATGAAAGAAGCGGTTAGTGTTACTACTATTTTTCAAATAGTTATATTGTTTATTTTACTTTTTACTGCTATTATGTGTTTGACAATTAATAATTCAAATGCTTTTGCAGTAAAAGATGAAATTATTAATATAATTGAATTAAATGATGGAAATTATTTAAATTCTTCGAAAAGTGGTTTAAGTGATGAAATTGTTGATATGTTATCAAATGCTTCATATCGAACAACTGGTGTTTGTGATGAAGGTTATGATGGTTATGAAAGAAATGGTAGTCCTGTTAATTCTGGTGAAAGAGCTTCTGTATGTATAAAAGAGGTAAATGTAACTGATGGCTTAGCAAATTATATGAATGCTGTCTTAGGTGATTCGGTAATGACTGAGGAATCAGTAAATGGAAGTTATTATCAAGTTGTAGTTTTTTATCAACTTGATTTGCCGGTAATTAAACAAGTTTATAATTTTCAAACTAAAGGTGAAACAAAAATTATTTATTTAGATTAATTATTTTGTAAGAAGGAGATTAATATGCGAGAAGTATCAGGTTCTACTTGGGTTTTTCAATTAATGATAATATTTATTTTAATTTTTGCATGTTTTTTAACTCTAGTACTTAATTATTCTAAAGCTTATCGTGTTAAAAATGAAATGTTATCTATTATAGAGATTTATGAAGGATATACACCGGAATCTAAAGAAATAATAAATAATTATTTATATGTACAAGGTTATAAAACCAAAGGAACATGTCCAGAAGAATGGTATGGAGCATTAAATTTGGATGGTGATTTTGAAGTAGCCGATGGTATTCAAAAATATTATTATTGTGTGAAAGAAAATGTTACTGCTAAAGGCATGTATTATGATACTTTGGTTTTTTATCGTTTTTATCTACCGTTTTTGGGTGATTTAATGACTTTTAAAGTTGAAGGTCGTACAAAAAATTTTGTTGGTAGTTTTGATAGATATTAGGAAGGGTTATTATGAATGTTATAATTTCAAATAAATATCAAGTTTTATTAGCTAGTTTAAATATAGATGTTATAAAAAGTATTAATGGAGAATTTACTGTTGATGAATTGATAGCTCAATTTTCTAATTTTTATTATAATAAAATGATTATAGATATAACTGCTATTAAAGATTATCAAAATATAAATGTTATTCAAAATTTATCTGTAAATTTTGATATGTCCAAAGTAATATTATTATTGGATGATTCAGAAGCAGTTAATTCTCCAGTATATATTTCTCAATTAATTTCAATGGGTATATATAATTTTACTACTAATGTTAATGTTATAAAATATTTAATTGATAATCCAAATAGTTATAAAGATGTAGCTAATTATCATAATGTTAGCGGTTTTAAAAAGCCAGTTTTAAATGAAAATGTAAAAGATGAAACTAAAGGAAAAATGGGACAAAAAATTATTGGATTTAAAAATGTTACTGACCATGCTGGTTCAACTACTTTGGTTTATTTGTTAAAGATACATTTAGAGAAAGTTTATAAAGTAAAAGCTGTTGAAGTAGATGCCAATGATTTTTCATATTTTAATGATAATACTTTAGATAGTGTAAATAGTGTATCTTTTAATGATTATTTGTCAAATGCATTGGATTATGATGTTATATTAGTTGATTTAAATGATAGTCCTGTAGATATTTATTGTGATGATGTTATTTATTTAATAGAACCTGGATTAATTCAGTTAAATAAATTAATTCGTAAAGATAATATGATATTTGAAAAGTTAAGAGATAAAAAATTAGTTTTAAATAGAAGTGTATTGTCATCTAAAGATGTTGAAGATTTTGAAAAAGAAAGTGGGAGTAAAATTTTCTTTAATATACCTTATTTAGATGATAAATTAGATAATCAGTCAATTATTAATGCATTTTTATCATCATTGGGATTTAGTAGAGTTGATTTAAATGATAGTTCAGGTCTATTTAATATATTTAAGTAAAGGAGGTTACTTTTATGGGGTTTTGTCATGAAACTGCTAGTATATGGCAAATTGTTGGTTACGTTATTTTAATATTTAAAATTCTTATACCCGTAATTTTAATTATAATGGGAACAATTGATTTAGGAAAAGCAATTGTATCAAGCGATGATAAAGCAATAAGTAAGTCTATTTCTTCGTTTGCTAAAAGAATTATTATTGCTGTTACTATTTTTTTTATTCCTACAATTATAGGGCTATCCTTTGATTTAGTTACAGAATTTTCTCAGGATATTAAAGATGATTATTCGAATTGTTTTGATTGTTTATTATCTCCAGATGATAAATGTGATACTAGTTACGATGGTGGAATATTTGGATAAACATTTATAAATGGTTGACTTTAAATGTCTTATAATGTAAAATTATTATTAGGAGAGGAGTGTTATTACTTATGGGAACAG
>CALVSK010000018.1 GCA_944359015.1 uncultured Bacilli bacterium | reverse complement strand
GAAAACGAACGTAAATTATTATATAGTAAATATCGTAAGTTTCAACTTCTTCAATTTACTTATCTACATTATACGTGATATAATTTTAAAGAGGGATAAATATGGGTAAGATGCGAACTAAAAAAAATAAAATAAATTTTTTTAAATATATGAGTATTTTTTTAAGTATTGTAAGTATAATAGTATTATTACTAATTTATTTCATAAATGTATTACCATTAGAGTATTTTATAGTTTTATTTGCTTTGATATTACTAATAGATATAATAGTAATAATGTTATTATTAAGTAAAAGTAAAATAAAAAATGTATTTGGAACAATACTATCATTAATATTAATAATTATAATGATATTTGGAATAACTTATGAATTAAATACAATAGATTTTTTAAAGCAATTTGGCTTTAATTCATACAAAACAGAAAAATATAATGTAGTTGTTTTAAAAGAAAGTGAATATACTGATATAGCAGATATAAATAATTTTAAAATTGGGCATTTAAATCAGGATGATTATTCAGGTTTAAAAGAAGGAATAAAAAAAATAGAAGCAAAAATAACTTTTCAAAGTGTAGAACTAGAAGATATAACTAATTTATTAAATGAATTAATTGACAAAAATGTTGAAGCAATAATTTTAGAAGATGCTCAACTAGAAATAATAGAAGAAGAAAATTACGAAGAATACGAGCAACTTAAAATAATATATAGTGTTGAAGTAGAAATAGAAATTCCTAAAATTGGAGAATCAGTAGATGTGACTAAATATCCTTTTAATATATTTGTATCAGGAATAGACACCTATGGAAGTGTTACAAAATCATCAAGAAGTGACGTCAACATTTTAGTAAGTATTAATCCAAGTACTCATAAAATATTATTAACAAATATACCGAGGGATTATTATGTATTATTGCCTGAATTTAATGCATATGATAAATTGACACACGCAGGGATATATGGTATTGAGACTTCAATTTCTGCAGTAGAAGAACTATTAGATACTAAGATAAATTATTATGTAAAGGTAAATTTCACATCATTAATAGATATAGTAGATGCCCTAGGAGGAATAACAATTAATTCAAAATATGATTTTGTTTCTAAGGATGGCTATCACTATACTAAGGGGGAAAACTATTTAAATGGTAAAGAAACTTTATCGTTTGTAAGAGAAAGAAAAGCTTTTGCATTAGGTGATAGAGTACGCGGAGAAAATCAAGAAATAGTATTAGAAGCATTAATAAATAAAGCAATGAGTCCAAAAATCATAATACAATATAATGATTTATTAAATGCTCTTTCCAATAAATTTGTGACAAATATAACAAATGAAGAAATGACAAAATTTATAAAAAAACAAATAGAAGAAGTAAATTCTTGGGATATAGAAAGTATAAGTTTAGATGGAACGGATTCTTATGAGTATACATACAGTTATAAAAGCAGTAAGCTATACGTAATGCAGTCATACAAAGAAAGTGTTACAAATGCCAAAAATCAAATAGCAAATATTTTACAGTAAAAGTGTCAAGTTGACACTTTTTATTTTGTCTTAATTTGTTCTCGTTTGTCGAAAATGTTTAAAAACGAATAAAACTGTTCTATATTTTGTTTGTAAGGTGATAATAATGTTAAAAATGGACTTAGAATTTAGTAAAGGAATATTATTTGTAAGATTAAAAGGTATATTAAATAGGAAGACAAGTTATAAAATTAATAATTATTTGAATCCAGTATTAAAAAAACACAAAATAAAATATGTAGTATATAATTTTTATGATTTAAAAGATATTGACCAAGATGGAATAGATGCAATATTAAATTCAAAATATATTATAAAAAGTTATAAAGGAAAAATAAAAATGTGTGAAATAAATGAAAATATAAAAAATAAAATAAAAAATATAAAAATTGGAAAAATTGTAAATGAACTAGCAGCATTTAATTTACTGGAGATAGCATAATATGAACAATATTTTAGAAACAGTTATTAAAGATAGTGTTGGTTTAATCTGGAAAATATCTAAACAATTTTATGGTGTGGATAAACAAGATTTATATCAAGCAGGAGTTTTAGGAGTAATAAAAGCATTTAAAAATTATAAAGATGATGGCGATTCAAAATTTAGTACATATGCTTACAAATATATATATGGCGAAATGTATAATTTAGCAAGTAGCAAAAGTTTTAAAGTAAGTAAAGATATTTTGACATTAGCAAAACAAATAGAAAAAGGTAGAAATTTATTAGCTCAAAAAATAATGCATATGCCAAGTAACAAAGAACTAGCAATGTTTTTAGAAATAGAAGAAGAAAAAATAGAACAAGCATTAATGTGTGCAAGTACAATTTTATCAATAGATGAAGAAAGTGAAAATACTAGAAGTTTAAAAGAAACAATTGCTTATAAAGAAGCAATTAGTGAAGATGAAAAAATTACTTTAAATGATAGTTTTAAAACATTAAATGATTTGGAACAAGATATAATAAAAGCAAGATACTATGAAGATTTAACCCAAAGTGAAACAGCAAAAAAATTAGGTATAACCCAAGTAATGGTTTCAAGGTATGAAAGTAAAAGTTTAGAAAAAATGAAAGAATATATGTATATGTAAATGATAATACAACATAATAATTTTAGGTGATTATTTTGAACAAAGAAGATTATAAAAGATTAGTAAAAAAACATACACCAAAAGAACCTAGATTAAGAAATATAGTAATTGCTTTTTTTGTAGGAGGGACAATAGGATTTTTAGCAGAATTTTTAATTTTTCTATTAAAAGAATCTTTTGGCCTTTCAGCAAGTATTGCTGGAGTATGGACGTGCATAATAATTATAGGAGTAGCAAGTTTACTTACAGCATTAGGCTTTTTTGACAATTGGGTAAATAAATGCAAATGTGGTTTAATAATTCCCACTACAGGCTTTGCCCATAGTGTAACAAGTAGTGCCTTAGATTATAAAAAAGATGGGCTTATAACGGGATTGGGCTCAAACTTTTTTAAATTAGCGGGTTCAGTAATACTGTATGGAATAATATCGGCGTTTATTTTAGTAATAATAAGGGTGGTTATAAATGGCTAGTACAAAATATAAAAATGTATATATAAGTGATTTTTACACATTAGTAGGTCCATTAGAAAAAGAAAGTCATTTAAAAAAGTATAATGCCGCAATGAAAGATTACTATTTTGGGGAAAAAACTTTTGAACAGGCAGAAGTAAAAATGCAAGAAACAGTAATAGATAGTATATTAGAGCGAAATTATTTAAAAAATTCTGAAGTAGATTTATTAATTGGGGGAGATTTAACTAATCAAATAGCAGTGACAAGTTATAGTGCTAAAAAATATAATTTTCCTTTTTTAGGATTGTATTCAGCATGCGCAACATTTGTTGAAAGTTTAATTGTAGGAAGTAATTTCATAGATTCTTCAAATTATAAAAAAATAATAAGTGTAACGAGCAGTCATAATTTAACCGCTGAAAAGCAATTTAGATATCCTGTTGAGTATGGAGCACCTAGACCACATACTGCAACATTTACAACTACTGGTGCTGTAGCAACATTTATAAGTAAAAAACCAAGTAAAATAAAAATTGAATCATCAACAATTGGAACTCCAGTAGATATGGGGATTAACGATGCCAATAATTTAGGGGCAGTAATGGCTCCAGCAGCAGCATCTACATTAATGCTTCATTTAAAAGAATTAGAAAGAGACATAACGTATTATGATTTGATTTTAACTGGTGATTTAGGGTGTGTCGGTGGCAAAATATTACAAGAATATATGGAAAAAAATTATAAGATAAATTTAAAAAAGTATTTAGATGCTGGTTGTGAATTATTTTTAGATAGTCAAGAAACATATGCTGGTGGTAGTGGACCGGTATGTTTACCATTGGTATTGTTTAACAAAGTACTAAATTACAAAAAATACAAAAAAATATTAATTATTGCTACTGGTGCTCTTCATTCCGTAACACTAGTTAATCAAAAAATGGCAATACCAGGAATAGCCCATGCTTTAAGTTTGGAGGTTTTATAATGAATTTTTTATATGCGTTTTTGTTTGCTGGATTTGCTTGTAGTATTGCCCAAATAATACTTGATAATACAAAATTAACTCCAGGACATATAACCAGTATTTATACGGCTTTGGGAGCGGTTTTATCTTTTTTAGGAGTGTATGATAAATTATTAATAAAATTTGGTGGAGGTGCTAGTGTTTTAATTTCTAATTTTGGACATATGTTATATTCATCAGCAATCCAAGGATATTATGAAGAAGGATTTATAGGAATATTAACAAGGATGTTAACAAAATCATCAGCAGCAATAACATCAGCAATAGTATTTGCGTTTCTTATAACATTGGTATTTAAACCCAAAGATTAAAATATAAACAAATGTTTGTATTTTTTTATTGACTTTTAAAATAAAGTATATTAAAATTAGGTTGTATCAGAGTAAAATATATTAGGAGGAGACAATGAAGTCAGTAAAAGACGAAAAGAATAAAGATAAAGCATTAGAGCAAGTGCTAGCAGATATAGAAAAACAATTTGGCGCTGGAGCAATAATGAAATTAGGGGACAATGAACACATGGAAGTTGATGTTGTGTCTAGCGGTTCAATAGCAATAGATGTCGCACTTGGTGTTGGTGGATATCCAAAAGGCAGAATAATTGAAATTTACGGGCCGGAATCCAGCGGTAAAACCACAGTAGCACTTCAAGCAATAGCAGAGGTACAAAAAGCAGGAGGAAGAGCAGCATTTATTGATGCAGAACATGCACTTGACCCAGTATATGCTAAAAATTTAGGTGTTGATATTAATGAACTATTATTAAGTCAACCAGATACTGGAGAACAAGCATTAGAAATTTGCGATGCTTTAGTAAAAAGTGAAGCAGTAAATTTAGTAGTAATAGACTCTGTAGCAGCATTAGTACCCCAAGCAGAAATAGATGGTGAGATGGGTGATTCCCATGTTGGTTTACAAGCTAGATTAATGTCCCAAGCATTAAGAAAATTATCTGGAACAATGAACAAAACAAAAACTACAGCGATTTTTATAAATCAATTAAGAGAAAAAGTAGGAGTGATGTTTGGCAATCCAGAAACTACTCCTGGAGGAAGGGCATTAAAGTTTTATTCTTCAATAAGATTAGATGTAAGACGTGGTGAACAAATAAAAATGGGAGACCAAATAATTGGAAATAAAACAAATATAAAAGTTGTAAAGAACAAAGTAGCACCACCATTTAAAAGTGCAACAGTTGATATAATGTATGGTGAGGGGGTTAGTAAAGAAGGAGAAATAATAGATTTAGCCAGTGACTTAGCAATTATCGATAAATCTGGAGCATGGTATTCATATAACGGTGAAAAAATTGGTCAAGGAAAAGAAAATGTAAAATTATATTTAAAAGAAAATAAAGAGTTGCGAGATGAGTTAGAAACCAAAATAAGAGAGCATTATGGTTTCATTAAAAATAATAATTCCCCAAAAACAAAAGATGAAAAAAGTCAAAATTAACAATTTGACTTTTTTATTGGCAAAACAAATTGACAATAATAAAATAATATTTTAAAATGTAATATAGGATAGGTTAGAGGCATATGAAGAAAGGGTCCATTAAATTAGATGATTTAAAAAAATTATTTAATAAAGATATAACTCTATACATGAAAAAATATAAACTACCATTAATAAGCGGATTAGTGATAGTTCTTTTGGCGTTGGTAGGAATAATAGCAACATACGCTTATTATCAAACAATAGATACAACTCCTATTATAGGAGGAACAACTGGAGAAATAGCAGATTTAGATATTAGGGTGATGGCTGAAGAAAGGGATGCCAATGGTAATGGATTAAACAGTTATGGGCTTTATCCTTATATACCGAAAGCTGGATATGCTTACAATGAAGAAAAAAGTTATTGTACAAATGGTTCTACAATCGTGTATCATGAAGACACATATGATGCTGATATAACAGCGTATGGACATGATGTATGTTATCTATATTTTGATTCAACAGCCAGTCTAGACTTAACATTATATGTTTATGCAGAAAACATAGATTCAGATGGTTATGGGACAGGGCAATATACTAAATTAGAAACAACAGCTCTACCATCAATTGGCTATACACTAAATAATGAAATGAGCAGTTGTGAAAATGGTTCAACATTATCATATTTAGATGAAGAAAATTTATTTAATATAGATGCATCAGGAAAAGATGTATGTACAGCCTACATGGATGCAATCGATGTCGATATCCAATTAAAATTATATTTACAGGCAAAATCTGGTTCAAGTTTATATTATGAAGCAAAAGAAATACCGAACAACATTTTTTATGAGTTAAATACAAGTAAATCAGCATGTACAGGAACATCAACATTATCAATAAATAATCAAAAAGTAGTAATAGCAGCAACAAGTAAAACAAGTTGTGTTGCTTATTTAGATGTATCAAGCGGACCAATAATAGAAAGTATGGAAGTAATAAATAATGGAACCACCGCAACAATAAATTTAACTAGTAGTAATTTAGGAACAAATCCAACGAAATATTATTTTTCAAACGATGATGGAAAGACTTATCAAGAATCAACAAGTGCAAGTTATACTTTTGATATTGCAAGCGCAACACCATACTATTTTAGTGCATATTCATCAGATGCAAACAATAATGGTTCAGCCATAAATAAAACAGAAGATTTTATTTTTAATGGTTATTTTGATTATGCAAATTATGCTCAAGAATTAACCATACCTAAAGATGGATATTATTATCTTCAAGTGTGGGGAGCTCAAGGAGGAACATATGATAACTCAGTAGCTCCAGGCGGAAAAGGTGGATACTCAAAAGGTTATATATATTTGAGTAGTGACGATAAATTGTTAATATATACTGGGGGACAAGGTTCGTATGGAACAACAAACGGAACTAATTCTGTTTCAGGTGGTGGAACAAATGGTGGCGGAAATGCCGGATATAGAGGCGGCTCTGGAGGTGGAGCAACCGATATAAGAATAAATAATGATAGTTTGTACGCAAGAGTGATTGTTGCAGGTGGCGGAGGAGGATCATTTTATAAAAATTCATCCACAAAAGCTATTGGTGGCTATGGCGGTGGTAACGCTGGTGGAGATGGGAAATATGTAAATTCTACCTACGCATATTATAGTGGCAAAGGGGGAACACAAACTTCAGGTGGGTCTGGAGGAACTGCTGAAGATACAAATTATTATGGTCATAGTGGAACGTTTGGAATTGGTGGGGATATAGGATATAGGTATTCGAGCACTGCTATTTATTCAAATGGTGCCGGTGGTGGCGGCTGGTATGGCGGCGGCGGTTCAGGACATTATAACGGCAGTAGCACAGTTAGATACACTGGCGGAGGAGGTGGTTCGGGATATGTATATACTGAATCAACCGCATCTTACTACCCTAGTGGATGCTTATTAAATGAAAACTACTATTTAATAAATGCTGGAACATATGCTGGTAACACATCATTTGAATCAACGACTGGTGCAAGTGAAACCGGACATAGTGGTAATGGTTATGCAAAAGTAACTTATATTGGAACAACTATTGAGTAGGTGATATCATGTTATGTAAAAGATGCAAAAAACCATTACCTAACAACTCTATAACCTGTCAATTTTGTGGAATGTTAATGAGTAAAGAACAAATTGAAGAACAACAAAAGTTGAGAGAAAAAGATTATAAAAGAATAGAATTATTAAGTGAAAAATATGGTAATGAAAATAAAGTAGAATATAATAATGTTAAGGAAAATAAAATATTAGGTTTAATAATAATTGTAATAATCCTTTTAATTTTAATTGCATTGACCATACTAATAAATGTAATTAAATAAAAGGGTGATAAAATGATATTAACATGCTTAAAGATATTTTTAGCAAGAATTGTAGATGTAAGTTTAGGAACCATTAGAACCGTTCTAGTGGTAAAGGGGAAAAATATTACACCTGCAATTGTTGCTTTTTTTGAAGTCCTAATTTGGTTTTTTGCAGCAAGAGAAGCATTAAATGGGGAATTCAATAGTATTTTAATACCAATATTTTATGCAGGAGGTTACGCAACAGGCACTTATGTTGGGACATATATATCAAATAATTGGGTAAATGGATTAATTGGTGTACAAGCAATAATAAACGAAAATAAAGAAAGTAATATGTTAAGAGAGATAAGAAATAAGGGGTTTGGAGTTTCTGTAGTTAAATTAAAAAATCCTTTTAATAACATAAAAAAAGATATGCTAATAATTCAATTAAATAAAAATAAATTAAAAAAGCTGACTTCAGTAATAAGAAAAAATGACCCAGATGCATTTGTTGTTATAAATGAAACAAAATATGTTCAAAATGGAATATTAAAGTAAACCATTAATTACATATAAATTTTTAAGAAGGATAATTATAAAATATAATTCTATATTTACACCTAAAGAGTAATATTGGTTGAAAAAAAAACTAAAACCGATTATAATAACACTAGAGTAGGTGAAATAAATGAAAAATAAAAAAGGGTTTACACTAACTGAATTATTAGGAGTCATATCAATATTAGCAATAATATTATCAATTTCAATTGCAGTATTTTTAAAAGTAAAAGACAACGTGTTAAAAAAAGATTATGAAAATGTAGTAAAATATTTAGAAACAGAAGCAGCAAATTATGCAAAAGATACAGGATTTACAACAACAACAGTAGAAAACTTAATAAAAGAAGGATATGTTAGTCCAGATGATGAAACAGATATATATAATCCAATAACTAATGAAAGTTTAAATTGTTACATAATAAGTTCTGTTATGGAGGATGGAACATATAAAGCAACGCTTGGCGATGATATAGGAAGTACTTCTGGAACATGCAATTCATATGAAACGAATCAAGATTTAGAAATATGTAAATTAAGTAATGATAAGAAAAGTTGTGATGATTTAAGTAATGATTGGATAAATGAAAATATTACATTAGGGGTCAAAGATTATAATGGAAACATTATAAATAGTGACGAAAACACTTATAAATGGCAAAGCAATGATGGAAATACGAGTACGGAATACAGTATAACAACAAATACAGAAATAGTAAGTAATAATGTTTATAATGTTGAAATAATTTTTTCGGATAAAAAAGTTGGAAAGGGAGCAAAAGAAATTAAAATAGATAAACAGGCTCCAGTGGTATTAGAATCAAGCATTTTTCCAGAATCAGATGAATGGACCAAAGAAAAAACATTAACATTAAAGTTAAGTGATTATTCAGGTTCGGGAATATATGGTATAAATGTTAATAATGAAAAAATTTCAACATGTAGTAATAATAAAAATGATTATACGAATTTAAATGGAAATACCACAACAGAAGTTAAAATAACTTCAAAAGAAAATTACATATGTATTATTGACAATGCTGGCAATACATTAGAAAAACCGTTAGAAATTATTGATGATAAAATAGATGGCAATGGGGTAGATTACATAAATGTGGAAGCGTCTACAAATAGTTATACAACTTCTTTAAATTTAATTGGAACTGCCAAAGATGAACAATCAGGTTTAGTATCATATCAATTTACTACTAGTGCAAATGAACCTACAAGTGGTTGGATAGATATTCCTAACAAGCCATTGATTAATAAAGAATTTAAAACAACATATAGTGTTAGCTCTAATGGAACTTATTACTTTTGGATAAAAGATGCTGTGGGTTCAACCTCGAGTGCTAAAATTACAATAAGTAAAATAGATAAAGGAATAGATACCATATCATTAACTCCAAGTACAACAAAATATGTAAAATCATTAACTTTAACAGGTAAAGCCGCAGATAATTTATCCGGAATAGTGAAATATCAAATAACAACAAGTTCAACAAAGCCAACAAATGGTTGGACAACCACTAGTGCGAAAAGTAGTATTACAACCACAAAAAACATAAGCACAAACGGTACATATTATTTATGGGTTGAAGATGCTGTTGGAAACAGTAGTAAAGCAAGTTACAAAATTAGTAATATAGATAATGAAGGCCCAGTATATGTTAGTGGAGGCGCAGTAAGTTTAGGAAGCGTAACTACTGCTAGATTTAATGATGTTTCTACTCCAATTAGTGTATATTATTATGTAACAACAAGTTCAACAATTCCAAGTGCAAGCACGATTACATCAACATCAAGAACCTTTTCAACTTCATGTAATAATAGATATTATGTATGGGCAAAAGCAGTTGATGCATTAGGAAATTATACAATAAAATCGTTAGGAAATGTTTACGCAGGAGATTGTTGTAGTGAAGGCACTTATGAATACTATTCATGTACTTACGATGGTTATCAAATAGAGTCAAGATATAATGCGTGCATTAATCAAATGGAATTTAGACAAACCAGTTTATTTTGTGAATATAATTTGTATTGTGAAAACTGGGGAGAATGCACAGCTAATAATACAACATCAAGAATATGTTATTATAATATTGGGGGAGTACAAAAATCTAAGGTTGAAAGTACTCAATGTACATATTATGGTGGCTCGACAGGCGGTTCAACAGGCGGTTCCTCAGGAGGAAGTTCAAGTGGTGGAACTTTTTCAGCAAATGTGTTTTGTTCAAATTACAGTTCATGTCAAAGCGCAGGTTATGGTCAAGGTCAATGTGATTTAGCCGTTGGAAGTGGGTGCGGAACACAAAAATATTTTTGTTCATGTTGCAGTACTTCATCAACTTGGTTAGGAGGAAATCTTTGTCAAGCTCAATAAAAGGAGGATTTAAATGAAAAAAAATATAATTGTAGTTTCTTTGATTTTAGTAATAGGAGTAATAATAGGAGTTTCAATATATAAAATAAACAAAAATTCAAATTTTGATGTATTGAATTCAAAAAATAATACTAATTTTAATGAGTTTTTAAAATCAGCTATTGATGAAATAAATGATTTAAATAAGGTATTAACCAGTGAAAATGTAAGTAATAATACAACGTACGAAAATAAAAATGGATTTACATGTAAAAACTACTTAGGCAATGACAAACAAGAAATTATTAATAGATTGTATGAATTATATGAAAATCCATTTAATGAATACGGGTATTTTGCATTAATTGAAATAAATAATGATACACCTAATAAAGAATTATATGTGTGTCTTCCAAAAAATTGTGTCCCAAAAACCTTTGATTATAAAACTGCACTAATTGTAAGTGAAGAAAAAAATAAAAAAATAGTAAACTTTACAGGTGCGGAATTTGTTATAAAATATATTGATAATGCATGGAAATTTGAAATGCCAGCAGTAAGTTGCCCATTAAATCAAGACTTACTAGAAATTACAAAATAATTAAAATTATTTATAAATAATTGTCACATTAAAAATATTTAGAGGATATTAAACAATGAAGTACAATACAATAATGGAAATTGATTTAAATATTTTAAAAAATAATACTAAAACATTATGTCAAAATTTTAATGAATACCAAAATAAAATAGCAACATTAAAAGATAATGCCTATGGGATGGGGTTATCAATAGTTAATACTTTAATCAACAATGGAATAAATTACATTTTAGTAGGTTCAATAAAGGATGCTTTAGAAATAAGAAAATATAATGCAAGTATTTCAATATTAGTTAACTATTTTGTTAATCTTGAAGAAATTTATGATGCAATAAATAATAATATTACAATTACTATTCCGGATTTAGAATATTTAAGAAACGTACTAACATTAAATATAAAAGATGAATTAAAAGTTCATTTATTAATTGATAATAGCGCAAATAAATTTGGTTTAAAAACTGAAAAAGAAATAAGCGAAGTATTTGAAATTGTAAAAAATAATAAAAATATTTTTATTGAAGGAATATATACTAACATTACAACTTTGGGGATTGTAGATGAAAACTATTATACCCAAATTGCCAATTTTATAGAAAAAATAGAAAAATATAAAAGTAAAGTTAATATAATACATGTAAACGAACCAATTATGTATCATAAGAAAAATAAGATTATAAATGGGATAAGTTTTGATTTAGCATTAATTGGTATTGAAGAAAACATTGAAGATAATCTTTTTACGAATTTTAAAATTAAAAATATAGAAAAAAAGCATAATGATTTACAGTTTATAGATAATAAATTAGAGTGCATATTTAATATAACATCTCAAGTAATGTTTATAAGCGAGGCTAAAAAAGGAGATTTAATCGGAAAAAATTACTTAGCAAAAGAAGACATGAAAGTTGCCATAATACCGATTGGTCATAAAGATGGAATAACTAAAGCGATTAAATATGTTAAATTTAATAATAAACAAATAGAAATACTAGCTGATGATATAGACTATATGATAATACGTGGCGAAGGATTAAATATTTATGACACAGTTGATATTATTGGCAAAAATCGAGATTTAGTTGAATTGATGAACCTATTAAAAACAAACAGGTATTATCTAATGAGTATTTTAAATAAAAATTTAAAAAGAGTTTATGTAAATGAAAATAATGAAGGAGAAGACTATTTATGATTCAAGAAGTAGTAGGAATTGCTTTTATAAAAAATGGAAGGTTATTAATAGTGCAATCTAAAAAGAGTAAAAAGACAAATTCTTGGACATTTATAGGTGGTGGAGTTGAAGTCGGTGAAACTTTAGAACAAGCTGCAATTAGAGAAGTTAGTGAAGAAATTCATAATGGATTTACAATAAATGAAGAAAACTTAGTTAAGCTTTTAACTTTTATAGAGCAAG
Source organism: uncultured Bacilli bacterium (assembly GCA_944359015.1). Classification (GTDB taxonomy): domain Bacteria; phylum Bacillota_I; class Bacilli_A; order RF39; family UBA660; genus Onthocola_B. The sequence continues at coordinate 7,861 of CALVSK010000018.1, read as the reverse complement.
CAGCAAGCAACCCCAGCAAGAAAATTAGGATGACAGTATTTTTATGTACAAAAGAAATAGATGTACCACTAATACCAAATGAAGAAATATTAGAGTATCATTGGTACAAAAACGGAGAAGACTATAATGTATCATCATCTATAAAGGAACATTTTTATCCTTATGCGGAAAAAAATAAAATAATTTAATAAAATTTACAAAAAAAACATTGCATTTACTTCAATGATTTGGTATAATCTTAATTGTCATTGAAGTTTATATGGGCGCTTAGCTCAGTTGGTTAGAGCACCTGCCTTACAAGCAGGGGGTCATAGGTTCGAGTCCTATAGCGCCCACCATATTTATTTATAATTATAAATGCCGACATAGCGTAACTGGCAGCGCAACTGACTTGTAATCAGTAGGTTGGGAGTTCGACTCTCTCTGTCGGCACCATTTTTTTGGGGAGATAGCGAAGTGGTCAAACGCGGCAGACTGTAAATCTGTTCTTTCGGGTTCCATGGTTCAAATCCATGTCTCCCCACCATGTATTGCCTCGTAGCCAAGTGGTAAGGCATCAGACTTTGACTCTGACATTCCGCTGGTTCGAACCCAGCCGAGGCAGCCAATTTTATTATTCATGGTTCGTTAGCTCAGTAGGTAGAGCATTTGACTTTTAATCAAAGGGTCCTGGGTTCGAATCCCAGACGAGCCACCAAATTAAAACATTACTAGCATGTGCTAGTTTTTTTGTTGAGAAAATAGAAAAAATATGTAATAATAATGGTGAGGTGAAAAAAATGTCTAAAAACGAAGGAAATTACAATAATGAATTAAAAAAAATAAAGTTAATATTAAAAATAATATTAGGGATATTAATAATAATTGGCATATTAAATATTTTAACGGCATGCAATATTAATAAAAATTTTAGTAATGATGATTATGATATAAGCATGATGAATAAAGTTGGAATTGAAGAAGTTTTAGAAATGTTTGAAAATAAAAAGACATACGTATTATATATAGGAAGGGAAAGTTGTTCAGTTTGTCACGATTTATTACCAATATTACAAACAGCCCAAAAAGAATACAATTATATTACACAATATTTGGATATTAGTGAAATTGACAGAAACAGTGACAGTTGGAAAGAATTAATAAGTTATTTAGACAAAGAAGGAACAACAACCCTAGATGAAGATGGAACAGGGGAAGAAGTAACAGACACTTATGGAAATTTTATAGATAAGTATGGCTTTACACCATGTGTAATAGTAATAAAAGATGGAAAGCAATTTGCTGGTTTCTTTGGTAGTAAATCTTTAGAAAATTTTGAAGATTGGCTAATTAATTGTGGATTTTAAAAAGTGATGCTTAAGTCACTTTTTTAAGTCTCATAATTTTCTATTTCCATTTTACTTTTATGTGGTTCATCCCAATATAAATTAGGATAATTTTGTTGCCTTAAAGCTTCATAAATCATTATAGCAACGGTATTAGATAAATTTAGGGCTCTAACATTATCGCTCATAGGCAATCTAATACAATTATTTAAATTTTGTTTTAAAATATTTTTAGGAATACCCGTAGATTCTTTTCCAAAAACAAAATAAATATTTTCATTAGTATCACTAAAATCAAAATAAGAATGTGGTTTATGTCCATATCTAGTTGTAAAATAAAATTTACCATTGGAATTTTTACTTAAAAAATCATTCCAATCTTCATAAATAAACCATTTTAATTTGCTAATATAATTAACCCCACATCTTCTAAGAGTTTTATCATCAACACTAAAACCTAAAGGTTTAATAAGATGTAAAATTGAATTGGTTGCCACACATGTACGCATTATGTTTCCAGTATTTTGAGGAATTTCTGGTTCATATAAAACAATATTTATCATAATTAACCTTCTTTCTATAAAATAAAAAGGTCTTTATTGACCTTCATATTCATAAATATCTAAAATCTTTTGAAAATCTCCAGCATTAATAATGTTATCATCAACTCTTGATACAGTATCAATTAATACATCATCTTTATAATATAAAATTATAGGTACAGCAGTTATTTTATCAGTATTGAAAGCATTATTCAACCTATTTAAATAATTATCTTCCTTAAGTAAATTTTTAATATTTAAATAATAAAATGAATCACTTAATTTATAATCATCTATAATATTTTTTATATCTTCTTCTAACTCATAAGTTTCTTTATCGCCAGTATAAGTTATTAGTACGAAATATTCATTTGGAGATTCAGTTAAGATTTGACTAACTTCATCTAAATTTTTTATTTCAAGACTAACAGTACCAGAATCTAATAAATAACTATTCATATATTTTTCTTGATTCTTAACTTTTTGCCATTGATAAATATAAAATCCTAATAAAATTAATACAACTACAATAGCAGAACCAATTAATATTTTATTTCTTGAAATTTTTTGTTTTGCTACAGCAACTTCCCTTTTTTCTTCTGTGGTTCTCTTTGGTGTAGAACTAATATTTTTTGTTTCATTATTTTTGTTTGACATATTCATTACCGTACCTTTCAATAATATATTAACATAAAATTACTAAATTTTATAGTCTTTTTTATTCTTCGTTGTCATTATTTTGTAACTTAACTAATACTTCTCGAGGTTTAGAGCCATTTTGTGGTCCAACAATACCTCGTGCTTCAAGTAAATCCATCATTCTAGCAGCTCTGTTATATCCGAATCTAAATCTACGTTGGATTAAAGATGCACTAATTTTTCCTGTTTGAATAGCAAATTCTACAACTTGATTATAAGCTTCATCATCACTATCATCAGCAAAACTATTACCAACACCACTTGTTGTATTTTGACTAACATTTTCAAATTCTTCATTATATTTTGCAGTTGCTTGATTTTTACAAAAATCAATAAGTCTTTTAATTTCTTCATCATTAACAAAACATCCTTGAATTCTAGTCGGAGCACTATCACCCATTGGAAAATAAAGCATATCACCTTTGCCAAGAAGTTTTTCGGCACCTGGTTGGTCAAGAATTGTTCTAGAATCAATTTGACTTGATACTGCAAAAGAAATTCTAGAAGGAATATTGTTTTTAATTAATCCAGTGATAACATCAGTTGAAGGTCTTTGAGTAGCAACAATCAAATGAATTCCAGCAGCTCTAGCAAGTTGGGTAATTCTTGTAATTGAATCTTCAACTTCTTTAGAAGCAACAAGCATTAAATCTGCAAGTTCATCTATTATAACAACAATATATGGCATTTTAGCAGCAGGTTTTTCTGGATGCTTTTTATTTTCTTTATCAATCAGTTCATTATAACCAGAAATGTTTTTAACTTCATTATCACTAAATATTTGAAATCTGTGGTCCATTTCAACAACAACTCTTTGAAGAGTTAAACTGGCTTTTTTAGGATCACTTACAACTGGACACAACAAATGAGGAATACCATTATAATTTGTAAGTTCAACTTTTTTAGGGTCGACCAAAACCAATTTCACTTCATTTGGTTTATATCGCATTAAAATAGAAGCAATAATTCCATTAATACAAACTGATTTACCACTACCAGTAGAACCTGCAACTAAAAGGTGGGGCATTTTAGTTAAATCAAATACCTTTGGTGTTCCCATAATGTCTTTTCCTAAAGCAGCACATAATTTAGCATCACTTTTTAGATTTTGTTGTGATTCTAATACTTCTCTTAATGTAACACTACTGATGGTAGGGTTAGGAATTTCAACTCCAATAGTACTTTTACCAGGAATTGGTGCTTGAATAATAACATCTTTAGCAGCAAGAGCAAGAGCAATTTCTTTGTTAATATTAACTATTCTGCTAACTTTAGTTCCAGCAGGAACAGTTAATTCATATTCAGTTACGGCAGGACCTATATGAATTTCTACTACTTTAGCATTAATTCCAAAATCTTTTAAAACTCTTTCCAAAATTTCTTTATTACTTTTAGTAAAGTCTGTTGAATTAACTTTTTTTGGTTTAATAGCATCAAAAACTTCATTAAACTTTGGTAATCTATAACTAATATCTTCTTCAACTTCAATTGATTTAGTTTTATTTTCTAAAGATTCTTGTTCAATAGGCTTTTGCTTTAATTCTTCCATACTTGTAATAACAATTTTTTCTTTTTCTTTATTTATTTCATTATTATTTTTTATTTCATTACTATCATTTATTGGAATATCAAATTGTTCATTATCCGCTTTTTTCTTTCTTTTTAATAAAGCAATAAATTTTTTAATGATATTTGATAAATTAATATTAAAAGTTAAAACACTAGCAAATATTCCAAGAACAACTAAAATAACAATAGTACCTGTCTTTCCAAATAAGGCATATAATAAACTAATAAAAATAGCTCCAATAAAACCGCCACCAATTACAATAGAAGTAGTTCCACTAGATTCCAAGGCATTGGCAGCAGATATAGTTGAAATTCTTTCCATATAATTATTATAAGTAGCACCTAAAATAGCTTTAGGTGTATTTTCTAATTTTAAAAATTCAAAATGACTAGCCACTAAAATAATTATAAAAAATATATATAAACCAATAAGTTTTTGATTTAAAAACTTTGGCATTTTTCTTTTATATAACATATAAATACCAAGAATAATTAAAGAAATTAAAATAATTATCCACCAAGTACCTGCTAAAAACATAGCAAACTTTTTTAATAATGAGCCAATAAACCCAAATCCTAATCCAATAATACCGATTAAAATAAGGATTAAACCGATTAATTCGACACTATAACCAATACTATTATTTTCTTTTGATTTTTTTTTCTTTGACATTACTATCACCATTTTAATTATACATTAATATAGTTAATATTTCAAATAAAAAACCAAGCAATATGCTTGATTTAATAACCCAATTTATCGTAATAATCATATAATTCTTTAAATCTATTATAGTGTACTACTTCTCTTTGTCTTAAAAATAAAAGTGGCCCAATAACAGCTTCATCAGTTGCCAAACTAATTAAATTTTCATAAGTGCTACGTGCTTTTTGTTCCGCAGCCATATCTTCTGCTAAGTCAGTTAATGGGTCGGCGGTAACAGCAAGAGCATTGGCATCAAACGGAATTCCGTTAGCATTGCATGGATAAACTCCTTTATTGTGTTCAGTATAATAAGATTCAAGCCCCGCTTCTTTAATTTCTTCAATCGTAGCATTTTTCATTAATTGATAAACCATTGTTGCAATCATTTCCATATGTCCCATTTCTTCAGTAGCAATATCATTTAAGAGAGCTTTTCCTTTTTCATCTGGCATTGTAAACTTTTGAGAAAAATATCTAACAGTTGCTCCAAGTTCTCCGTTAGGACCTCCAAATTGGGTAACAATATATTTAGCCATTCTTAAATCTTTTTTTGTTATATTAACAGGATAAGCAAGATGTTTTATATATTTAAACATATTTATTATCCTCTCTTTCCCATGGCCAAGGACTGTTAATCCATTCAAATTTTTGATTAGAATGGCTATCAATAACTTCTAGTGGCCCATATTTTTTTACGTATTCCATTTCTTTTTGACAAGATTTTTCTACTAAAACATTAAATTTTTTCAACATATCTTCATCATTTGGATGTAAATCTAGATATAAATTTAAATCATTAATAGCAAAGGCTAATTCCATTATATCTAAGAGTAAAGCTTCACGTTCATTTTTAGCCATTACTTTTCGATATTCATAATTTTTATAAGGTTTATATTCATTTTTAAACATATTACCTTTAAAAAATCCATCTTCAATGTTTGCCAATTCTACATTTTTAGTATTATTATCACTCATATTATTATATAAATTATAAGAAATGAATCCTAAATTATCATCAAATAACATATATTACCTCCCTACATTATAATATGTAATTTAGTGAGGTAGGTGCTCGTTTTTCTTGACATTTTCATAGGTTTGTATTATTATCAAATGGTGCAAAAAAAGGGTGAGTTTTATGGATAAAATAATAAATATAGCAGTTGTTGCCCATGTTGATGCTGGTAAATCAACATTAGTTGATGGATTATTACGTCAAAGTGGAGTATTTAGAGAAAATGAAGAATTAATAGATTGTGTAATGGACAGTGGAGATTTAGAAAAAGAACGAGGAATTACGATAACAGCTAAGAACTGTGCAGTTAAGTACAAAGATTATAAAATAAATATTGTAGATACTCCTGGACATGCTGATTTTTCTTCAGAAATAGAAAGAATTATAAAAACAGTTGATACGGTAATATTAGTAGTTGATTCAGCTGAAGGGCCAATGCCTCAGACAAGATTTGTTTTAAAAGAAGCATTGCAAAATAATTTAAAACCAATTTTATTTATAAATAAAATCGATAAAAAGGACCAAAGGGCAATCGAAGTTGTCGATATGACATTTAATTTGTTTATGGAACTAGGAGCAACAGATGAACAACTAGATTTTAAAATATTATATGGAAGTGCTAGAAATGGTTATGCAGTATATAACATGGAAGATGAGAAAAAAGATTTAACACCATTATTTGAAACAATAGTAGACACAACTAAACCTTTTAGTGGAAGCATTGATGAACCTTTACAAATGCAAATAAGCCAATTAGCTTATGATGATTATATTGGTAGATTGGGAATAGGTAGAATTAATAAAGGTAAAATAGAAGTCGGAAAAACAGTTGCTTTATCTAAAAATGATGGAAGTACCAAAAATTTTAGAATAACAAAATTATTTATAAATGAAGGCATTAAAAGAGTTGAGGTAAATGAAGCATATTATGGAGATATAGTTACAGTTGCTGGATGTAGTGATATATTAATTGGTGATACAATATGTGATAAAGAACATATTGTCCCATTACCTAAAATAACCATAGAAGAACCAACTTTGTCTATGAACTTTTTAGTAAATGATTCACCATTTGCTGGACAAAGTGGGAAATTTCTAACTAGTAGACATTTAAAAGAAAGATTAGAAAGAGAGTTAGAAACAAACGTAGGTTTAAAAGTAGAAGCAATACCTAATGAAGATGGATATAAAGTAAGTGGTCGAGGAGAATTACATCTATCAATATTATTAGAAAATATGCGTAGAGAAGGTTATGAATTATCAGTATCTAAACCAGAAGTAATATATAAAGAAGTAAATGGCAAAAAACTTGAGCCATATGAAAAAGTAGTAATAAATGTGCCAAATGAATATTCTGGAACGGTAATAAATTCGTTAAATGAAAGAAAAGGCATAATGCAAAGTGTTGGTCCTGGAGAAATAGGTTACACAAAATTAGAGTATTTAGTGCCAACAAGAGGATTAATTGGTTATCGTGGTTCATTTATAACTGAGACTAAAGGTGAAGGTATTATGGTTCGTTCATTTGACTCTTATAAAGACTATGCTGGAGCTATAAATGGCCGTAAAAATGGTGTATTAGTATCAATGGAAAATGGCACTACATTTGGTTACTCATTATTTAATTTAAGTAGTAGAGGAACAATGATAGTTGAACCTTCACAAGAAGTTTATATTGGTATGATTATAGGTATTTGTAATAAAGAAGGAGATTTAAATGTAAATCCTTGTAAAAATAAAGAATTAACAAATACAAGAAGTGCTCATGCCGATGAAGCAATAACTTTAAATAAACCAAAAAAGTTTACGTTAGAAGAAGCACTGGAATTTATTGAAGATGATGAATATATAGAAATAACACCTGATGAAATTAGGTTAAGAAAAAAATATTTAGATCCTAAAGAAAGATATAGAAAAAGTCATTAAAAAAAATATATAAACATATTATTGCTCAAATTAAAAAAATTTGTTATATTATAAATGTAAGTGTTACCCCTAGTGGATA
>CALVSK010000017.1 GCA_944359015.1 uncultured Bacilli bacterium | reverse complement strand
TTGCCCAGTTGGTGCTATATCTATTGTTGATGATTCAAATGAAAAATAAAAAGTTAAATTTCAACTTTTTATTTTTTTGCAATTGAATATAATTTTTTTATTTCTTTAATAGATAAATTTCTATACTCTCCTGATTTTAAATCTTTTATATCTAAAAAACCATATCCTATTCTACTTAATTTCATTACATCTATATTTAATTCTTTAAACAATTTTTTTATAATATGATTTCTTCCTTCAATAATGGTTATTTCTACTATCATGGTATTTTTTTCTTGAGATACTTTCTTTATTTTAAATCTTTTTACTTCAACTAATCTATTATCAACTTTTATTCCTTTTTTTATTTTATTTATTTCTTCTTTAGTTAATATTTTGTTAATCTTTGCAATATATGTCTTTTCTATTTCAAAACTTGGATGCATAAGAGTGTTAGCAAAATCTCCATCATTTGTTAATAATATTAATCCCGTTGTATCATAATCTAATCTTCCTACTGGATATATTCTCGCTTCGGTATTTATTAAATCTGTTACTGTTATTCTGCCATTTTCATCTTTTACACTACTTATTACACTTCTTGGTTTATTTAATAAGTAATATTCATGTTTTACATCCTTATTTATAATTACTCCATCTATGCTTATAATATCATTGCTAGATACTTTTATTCCTAATTCTTTTATGATTTTTCCGTTTACCATAACTTTTTCTTTTTTTATTAATTCTTCTGCTTTTCTTCTTGATGCATATCCATATCCTGCTATTACTTTTTGTAAGCGTTCCATAAAATCACCAATTAAAGTATATCATATTATTTAAAAAAATAACATTGTAATTAAAAATGCAACTGTAATTCCAATTAAATCTGCAAATAAGCCAACACCCAATGAATATCTAATTTTTTTAATTCTTACCGAACTAAAATAAAGTGCTAATACATAAATCGTTGTATCTGTACATCCTTGTAATACACTTGCTAATCTTCCTATGTATGAATCAGGTCCATGATTAATAAATATATCATTCATGATTGCTAATGACGCTGTTCCCGAAATTGGTCTTAAAATAGCCATAGGCATTATTTCTATTGGAATATTTATTAAATTTAGTAATGGTTTTAAAAAACCTAATATTTCATAAACAAATCTACTATCTAAAAAAATATTTATTGCAAATACCATCGCTATTATTGATGGAAATATATTAAATGATATTATTAATCCCTCTTTTGCTCCTTCTAAAAATGATTCATATATATTTACTTTCTTTTTAAAACCATAAAATATTACAAATACCACAAATAAAGGGATTACTATTTTAGAGGCTATATTCAATTTTTATTTCTCCTTTTTCGTATGTAATAATCTAGTAATAAACCACCTAAACTTGAACAAAATGTGGCTATTACTCCAGGCAAAATTATTTCTGAAGGATTTAATGAGCCATGAGCTATTCTTAATGCTAAGACTGTTGTTGGTACTATTGTTACTCCTGCTGTATTTAATACTAAAAAGGTTATCATTGCTTCACTGGCTTCTTCTTTATTTTTATTGATTTTTTGTAATTCACTCATAGCTTTTAAACCAAATGGTGTTGCTGCACTTCCCAGTCCCATCATATTGGCTGCTATATTTGATGCTATAAAGCCTAATGATGGGTGAGATTTAGGTACACTCGGAAATAATTTAGATAACAATGGTTCTACTAATTTAGCAAAATTTCTTAATAAACCCGATTCTTCTGCGATTTTCATTATTCCGGTCCATAAAACTATTATTGGTAATATAGACATCATTAAATCTAATGCATTTTCTCCATTTGTTAATATACTATCATTTATTAAATCTATTTTTCCTGTTAAAAACGAAAATGTTATACCAATTATGATTAAAAAAAACCAAATATAACTTACCATTTTAACCACCTTAATAATTTATCCCACCAAGATAAATTCTCTTCTTTATTTTCTTTTAAAATATAAATCTCTTCTTTATATATTTCTTCATCATTTAAATATATTTTGGCATAACCAATTAAATCATTATCTAAATATGTTTTTACATCATATAACTCATATTTTATTTCAATATTTTTTTGCTCCTTTTCTGTTAATGGTATATATACATCTTCATTAATATATAAAGTATTATCCTTATATTTTGTTTCATTTTTTATTTTAAATTTATTTTGATTTAATACTTTTATTGCCTCATATTTTTTAAATATTTCTTTATAAATTCTTATATGGTCAGCAAAATCATTAGAATCATTTAATGTAACTACAACTATATTGGTATTATTATTACTTGCTGTGGTAACAAGTGTTCTTCTAGCTAATTGTGTGTATCCTGTTTTTCCACCAGTTATAAAATCATAATTATGTAATAGTTTATTTTTGTTGGTCCAAGAATAACTTTTATAGTTCGTTTTAACTACATAGTTTTTTGTGCTAAATATTTTGGCGAATTCTTTGTTTTTTATTGCATACCTTGTTAGTAATGCCATATCATAAGCCGTTGAAGTATTGCCCGTATTATCATCTTCTTCTAATCCATGAGCATTATAAAAATAACTATCTTTCATTCCTATTTTATTAGCATATTCATTCATTAGCATTGAAAAGTTTTCCATACTTCCCGCAACATTTTTTGCTATTACGATTGCTGCATCATTTCCACTTCTTAACATTAATCCATATAATAAATCTCTTAATGTTAATTTTTCCCCAACTTCAATGTATATTGCACTTCCATATGCTTTTAATACTTCTTCTTTAACTGTAACTTCTTCATCTAAATCCGCATTTTCTATTGTTACTATTGCTGTCATAATTTTTGTAGTACTCGCTATTAGTTTTTTTTCATCTATATTATGCCCCATTAAAACTCTTCCGGTTTCTAAATCCATAGCTATATAACTTTCTGCACTTATGGCCAATGCTTTTATTGGAAATAAAATTAAAACTGCTATAAAAATTACTCTTTTCATACGATTACCCCTATAAAAAGATATGTTTTATGTGGTAAAATATGTTTCAAGGTGTTTTATATGGTTGTAACAAATAACAAATTAATGTTGTATAGACTAAAATCTAATATTGAAAATCATCCCGATTTTAATAAAATTGATAAAATTTTATATTTAGAGTTTTGCAGAGCTATTAAAAATTTTCCAGATGATATTGATGAATACAATTTATTTTGTGCTTTAAATTTTTTCTTTAGTGAAAAAAGTAAAATGATTTTAGTTATTTTAATTTCTAAGTTAGGTAATGAGTTTTTTTCTAAAGATGACACATTTATTTGTGAAGTATGTTGCGTTTTAGAAAGTGTGGATGTTTGTGCTCTATTTTACCACCTTTATGCTAAATTAGTTATTGATGAACCAATTTATTCATTACTTTTAAAAATCGAAAAAGAACAATCTTGCTGTGATATGATATCTTTATTATTGATAATTGTTAAACACTTTAATTTCAGTAAGCCTTATGATGAACAAAAAGATTTTATTATTAAAACATTACACAGACTTTTAGGAAGTAAGTATCAAATTTTAGTTCCAAATACTCTTGATTTTTCATTAGTTTATCAAGCCTTACTTGATGCTATGATTCAAATTAATTCAAAAATGCTAACATTTTTACCTAAAGATTTCATACTACTTAAATATCTTTTAGAAATAACTGATTCAGAAAAAAAAGAAATTATTTTAGATGAACTATTGGAATGCGAAAGAAATACCGCCAATAAAACAAGAATCATTCGCGGATGTTTAAATGTTTTAAAATATCACCAAAGAAATATTTCCATTGAGTTAATTAGAGAAAAAAAACATGAATAGTTATGATGTAAATAAAATAAATTATTTGAAACTTAAAAATTATGTTAATAATTTTTATGATAAAAATTATTTAGATGATGATTTAATAATCTTTTTTAATTATGCAATTAATTGTTACCCCAATAAAAAATGGCTTAAAATAAATGATTACTATTGGAATTATATTATTTGTAAGGATGCTAATTATATTATTATTTATACTATTGTCTTATACTTTGGAAATATTTTTTTATATAATTTTAATTACATTGATACTTTATGTAATGTTATTTTAAAACAAAAATTAAGTCTTTTTTATCTAAAAAAAATTATTAATCTTTTTTTTGATTATAAAGTTATTACATTAATTACTGATGGTTTTAATAAAAAAATGTTTAATCTAACAAAATTATTTAGTAATGTAATAAATATTTATTTAAAAAATCATGATTTTGTTACCACTATAAATTATATTGAAACTTATATTAATAATTATGAATTTTATATATTTGATAGAAATTATGATTTATATAATGTTTATTTAACTTTAAATAATTACTTTAATTATTTTAATATTTCTACTCTTTCTTTAGATAAATTGTTATCTTTAATGAATACAAATAATCAAACTATCAAGAATTTGCAAAATGAATTTAAAATTATAGAAATAAATGATAATCCAATATTCGAAAAATTAAATAAATGTATTACTATTATAGATTATTATTATTTAAATAAAAATGAATAGTTTTTCTATTCATTTTCGTAATTATATATACCGTGTATTTTTTCTAAGTCTTCTTGGGTTAATTCTGTTACTTGCCAATTTCCATCTTCATCTTTAGTTAAATTAAATGTTATTGTATATTCAACTGTATCATTATTTTTTTCCATTTGGTCTAATTTATAATCCATATATTTTGAACTATCATAATTTCCACTTTCATCATTAAACTCTTCTGGATGATTATTTAAATAATTTGTTGCTTCTTTTTGAACTTTATATAAGTCATATACTGTTATTTTTGCTTCTACTTTTGCTGTATCTCCATCATAAGTTTCATCTACTATTTCATATTTTAAATCAGAATATTGTTTTTTTAATACATCCCTATATTTTTCTTTTTGGGCTTCATTTAAGTTTGTTTCTTTATCTACGACTTCATCCATATCACTTATTACTGATGCACTTAAGTTACGGTATTGATTTAAAAAGTTTTCTACTGCTCCTTTAGCAGTCATCTTCATACAACTACAACCTACGATTGCTAAGCAAGTTACTAAAATTAAGCCAATGCTAAATATCTTTTTCATTTATCCCATTCCTTACATTCTTATTATTGACATATTTTTATTATTTATGCATTATTATGACTTAATTTTATTAGATTATATATATTTATTTCATTTTCAGTTAATTCATGATTTAATTTTTCTTTTATATCTAAATATATTTTATTTATATCATTACAATCTTTTTTAAACCATTCATTATATAAAAATTGCATTTTTTTAATGTTTTTATTTTTATATAATTCTTCTATCTCGATTAATAAAAATTTTTTTAATTCTTGTTCTATTCGCAACTCATTTATTGTTGCTATTTTATTTTTTATTTTATATTCTAATTTATAAAGTGGTAATGTATATAATATTTCTAAAATGTTACATTCATCTTCAACTTGTAAATAACTTCTAGTTATTGCTAAGCCTACTTTGTTAAATTCTAAAACAATTGATGCATTTTTAGTGATAAATAATGCTACATATTCTAGTTTTTTTTCTTTAATTTCTGTTTTGTTTTTTATTTGTTCTAAAAATGAACTATTAACTTCTATTTGATTGTTTATTATATCTTTAATTGTTTTAGCATTAACATAAAATATTGGTATTTTTTTTATTATTTCAATTTCATCATTTTCATTCCATTCATAAAATCTATAATTTTTTTCTTGAAAATTTACCACTACATCGTAATAATAATTCATCTTTTAGTATCCTTTCTATACCTTTATATATAAATAGTAAACCTATTAATAAAAGCCATATTAAACCACTTCTAATAATAAAATAAACAAATTCTTTAAAACTATACCCAATTATAAATAAATTTAAGTATATTATCAAAAAAAAGAAAAATATACTTAAAGTTATTATTCCTAAAATTAAATATATTATTTTCATATTAAAATATATATGTTAAAATTAGTTTGGTGATACATTTTGAAAAAAATTTTTGTTATTTTGTTATCTATTTTTTTTATTAGTGGCTGTTCTACTGATAATGCTAAAACATATGATAAAAATCCTATAGTTACTATGGAGATTAAAAATTACGGAACTGCAACTATTGAACTTTATCCAAATTATGCTCCGAATACTGTTGCTAATTTTGTAAATTTAATTGAAGATGGTTTTTATGATGGTTTAACTTTTCATCGTTTAGTACCTGGTTTTGTTTTACAAGGTGGCGACCCAGATGGTAATGGTACTGGTGGTCCTGGTTATACAATTGCTGGAGAATTTTCTGATAATGGGTTTACTAAAAATACTTTGAGTCATACTACCGGCATTATTTCAATGGCAAGAAGACAATCTTATGATTCTGCTGGAAGTCAATTTTTTATCGTTTTAGATGATTCTGCTACTTACTCCCTAGATGGTAAATATGCGGCATTTGGTAAAGTTATTGATGGTATGGACATATTTAAAGAAATTGAAGAAAATGAAAAAATTGCAGATAGTTATACTGGTCAATTAAAAGAAAATATAGTTATTAATAAAGTAACTGTTGATACTTTTGGTTATGAATATACTGTAGAAAAAAATTAATTGCTTTATAGCAATTTTTTGTGTTTTATTAGTGCAAATTTTATTAAATTACTATATAATTATAATGGTGATTATAAATGGATTTTATAACTTATATTATATTAGGTATTATTCAAGGTCTTACTGAACCTTTACCTATTTCTAGTAGCGGTCATATCTTTTTATTTAAACATATTTTTGAAACAAATATTTTTAATACTTTAAACTTTGAAATTATTTCTAATTTTGGTTCTTTTATAGCAATCTTTATTATTTTTTGGAAAGATACAAAAGAATTAATTGTTGCTTTTTTTAGTTATATATTTAAAAAAAGTACTAGAGAAAAATATTTAAATAAATTTAAATATTGTATTTATGTCATAATTAGTACTATTCCTGTAGGGATTATTGGTTTTATTTTTAAAGACAAATTAGAAAGTTTATACTCTATTAAAGGTTTAGTTTTTGCTTTTCTAATTACTGCTCTTTCTTTATTTATTGTAAGAAATATTAAAGGAAATAAAAGCGATGCCGATATTACTTTAAAAGATGCGATTTTAATCGGACTTTTTCAAGCTGTAACTATTATTCCTGGTATTTCAAGAAGTGGTACAGTTTTGGTTGCTTGCCTTCTTTGTAATATGAAAAGAGAAACTGCTTTAAAATATACTTTTATTTTATATTTCCCTGTTAGTGTTGCTACAATGATTTTAGGTGTAAGTGATTTAATAAGTACTGAAGAGTTATCTACTATGCTTTTACCTTATTTTGCTGGTATGGTTGCTGCTTTAATTGTAACTTATTTTTCTTATAAATGGTTAAGTAAAATTGTTAAAAACGGAAAACTATGGAAATTTTCAATTTATTGTATTATACTTGTATTGTTTATAATTATTTATTTTAGATAGAATTAAGGTGGAAGTGTGAAGAAATTCAAAAGGTTTATTATATTTTTAATACTCATTTTATTATTGTTGTTAATATCTGTTTTTTCCTTAAAGTATTTTAAAAATTTACAAACTTTAGAAAATAATAAACTTTTTGAAGAACAAAAAAAACAAGAAGAAATAAAAAATGAACAAGATGAAAAATTTAATAATTGTATGAATTCTCCATATAAAGATGAACAAATAGATTCATTATTTGAAGAACTTGAAAATACATTAAATAAATCAAATATATCAATTTATTTTCAAGAAATTAGTAACGATTATATTTGGACTTTTAACGAAGATAAAGTTTATTATGCCGCTAGTTTGATTAAGTTGTTTGAAGCTTCTTATTTGATTAATCAAGCTAGAAGTGGAAATATTAATTTAAATGATACTTTAACTTACACTAAGCCATATCTACCACTTGCGGGATTGGGTATGGAAAATCACCATGTTGGTGAAAATATAACCCTTAGAACTTTATTGCAATATAGTATTCAATATAGTGATAATGCTGCTCATATTTTGTTGATTGATTATATTGGGGTGAATAATTTAAAAAATTATGTTAAAGATAATTTAAATGTAGATTTAACTATTTCGGAAAATGATAAATATGGTTATTTAACTGTAAAGGAAACAAATATTTTATTAAATTATGTTATGGAAATTTTTAAAGTAGATGATGAATATACTAATTTACTAAAAAATGCTATGCATAATGATTATAACAATGCATTAAATTTTGATGATATTTTCTTTTTACATAAATATGGATATTATTCTTACTTTTATCATGATATTGGTATTTATGATAGTGATGAACCATATTTAATTTCTATTTTTACTTCTTATGGTAATGAAGACCATAGCCATTTATCTAAAGTTTCAGAAATTAGTAAACAAATATTTAATATCTATAAAACTAATTTAGAAAAAAAAGAACAATATTGTAAAAATATTGCTTATAATTAATAGTAAAAGGGAGAATTATTCATCTCCCTTTTTAAAGTGTGAGTTTTGAGTTTATATGTTAATTGTGTATAGTTTACTTTATCTTAAAAGCATCCCTCCTTTTCTACATTTTAATCATATCTCACTTTTATGAAATTTATATGTTGAAATTATGAAAAGTTTAAATTTTTATTTTAAAGTAAAATATTGTCCCTTTATTTAACACTGATTTTACACCATATTCATAATTGTGAAGTTCTAATATTTGTTTTACTATTGATAGACCTAATCCTGTAGATACAACATTTCTCTTATGATTTTTATCATTTTTATAATATTTATCCCAAATATATGGTATTTCTTCTTCTTTAATACCCTTTCCTGTATCTATTATTTCTACTAAATAATGGCGTTTGCTTTTACTTAATCTTATTGTTACCGTTTTATCAGCACCGGTATAATTAATTGCATTGTTAATTAAATTATATATTACTTGTTTTATTTTCTTCTTATCAGCTTTAATTATTGCTTTCTCAGGCATTTCAACGTTTATGATATACTTTTCTGTTTCTTTAATTATTTGATACTTATTAACTATTGTTTTTATTTCTTCTACTAAATCAAATTTTTCTAGTTTAAGTGTATCTGCACTTGATTGCATTTTTGATAAATCCAAAATGTCATTTACTAATACTGTTAATCTATCCGTTTCATCAACGATGATTTCTAAATGTTCATTCATTTTTTCTGGATTTTTGTAAGAAATATCCCTTATCATTTCTGCATATGCTTTAATCATTGTAAGTGGAGTTTTTAAATCATGAGATACATTTGCCATTAAGTCTCTTCTTAACTCGTCAGTTTTAACCATCTCACTTTGAGCTTGCATTAATGTCTCCGATAATTCATCTATTTCTTTTATCCCCGATTCTTCAAATTTTACATCAAATTCTTTGTTTCCTAACTTTTTCGCTTTTTTAGTTATGGCTGTTATTGGGTCTGTTATTTTTGTTGATAAGAAAACTGATATAATTATTGCTATAAATATACCTATTATACTTACATACATTAATTGCCTTTTAATAATTAAAGTAAAATTTGATATATCTTCTAAATTTGAATATATAAATAAGTATGAATCATCTTTTTTTAATCCATAAAGTAAAGCCGATACGTGTTTATCTTCATTAATAAATTGATATGATTGTAATTCTTGATTAGAATTAATAAATTTCATCATTAATTCATTTACTTTACTGTTTCCAGAACTTATTGCACACCCGTTCATATTGCTATTATATATTTCACCATTTTTATTGGCATCCGTTACTGCTATACATACTTCATTTTGATAGGAAATATCTTGCAAGAGTAATGATAAATTGGTATCTGAATAGTCTTTTATTACATTTACAATATCATCTACATTGGCTATTTGTTCTTTTTCATAATATATATCAAATATTAATATTTGACAAAACCATAAAAGGACAATTATTACAACATTAAAAACGAGCAAATATAATAAAGTTTTGGATTGGATACTAGTCTTTTTTTTAGTCTTCATATTCAAATTTGTATCCTATTCCTCTGACAGTAACTATCATATTTTTATATTTTCCTAATTGCTTTCTTAAAGTTTTTACATGCGTGTCAATTGTTCTATCATCACCATAAAAATCATAGCCCCATATGTTACTTAATAAATTTTCTCTTGATAATGCTATGTTTTTATTATCAATAAAATATTTTAGTAAATCATATTCTTTTGGTGTTAAATATATTTTTTTATTGTCAATATATACGTCGTGAGCAACGTTATCTAATTTTATTCCTTTAATTTCATAAACACTTTCTTTATTATCTTTTCTTTTGGTAACCGCTTTAATTCTTGCCACCAATTCTTTGGGACTAAAAGGTTTTGTTACATAATCATCTATCCCTAAATCAAATCCTATTAATTTGTCATATTCTTCTCCACGTGCCGATAACATTATAAAAGGAATATCTTTAATTTGCTTTATTTCTTTACAAGCTGTGTAGCCATCCATTTTAGGCATCATTATATCCATGATTATTATGTCAAAGTCTTTTTCTTTTACTTTTTCAATTGCTTCTAAACCATTAGATGCTTCATCAACATTTATTTTTTCCAACAATAAATATTCTTTTATTACATCTCTTATTAGTTTTTCATCATCTACTACTAGCACTTCCATCGATATCACCTTTTTTAATTATACTTTCTTATTGTGAAATTAATATGAAATTAACTTATGTTTTATTATATCAAAAAATCACCAAAAATTGGTGATTAATTTCTATTCTTCTTCTAATTTTTCAACTATCTTTTTTAAAGCACTTGCTGTTGCTTCTTTTAATTCTTTAGTTGTTTTTTCCAAAACTGGAGTTCCTTTTTCAACTGCTAATTTATAAAGTTCTTCAGCTTTCTTTTGGATTTTATTTGCTTTTTGTTTAGCAATTTTTAAAACTTTTTCTTTATCTAAATCTTTTAGTTCTTTTTGTAATTCTTCAACTTTTTTAGTAATTTTTTCTTTTATATCTTCTGCTTTAATTGTTTTTGCTTCTTCTAATACTTCTTCTAATTTCTTTTTTAAATCTGCTCTTGTTTCTTTCCCAGACTTTGGAGCAAATAAAATTCCTAAGCCAGCTCCAATTGCTGCTCCAGTTAAAAATTTACCTATACCACTACTCTTCTTCATAATCATCCTTCTTTCTTTTCTTTTTAAATAAAAATTTACTAAATATATTACCTGCTAAATCTATTATTTTATCTGTAAATCCAGCTATTTTATCTGTTGTAAAATCTATAATATTAAATACTGAATTTAAAGATTCAACTTTTTCATTTACATTTTCAACTACTTTTTCTACTTTGTTCATAGTTATTATAGTCTTAATTCCTAAAACTATTCCTACTATTAATAAAATTATTAACAAAATATATATAACCAAAGGTAAAAAAGTTAGCCAAAATTCCATTAAATTTCACCATCCTCTCTGTTATCATACATTGAATCGATTAAATCAAATAAATCATTTTCTAATGTATCATCTTCTTCAAATGTTTCTTCTTTATTTTTACTTGGTTCGTCTTTTATTTCTTCTAATTCTTCTTCAATATTTTTATATTCTTCTATATCCTTGTGTTTACTTGTTTTTTCTTTATTAATATCAATCGCTACATCTGCTGTATCTTCCAATAATTCATCAATTGTTTTTTCTTTGTGTTTCTTTTCTTTTTCATCTTCTTTTAGTTTTACTGTTACTGTTTCTTCATAATATGTTTCTTTTGGAACTTCTTCTATCTCATCTAATTTTTCTATTTGTCCAAATGCTTTCTTTCTTACACTATTAAAATCTAAATTTTGACTTGCATATTCTGCAGTTTTATCTTTAATATCTTCTATTCTATAATCTTCATTTAAAATTCCATATACTGGTGATATTATTGGTGATGGTTTAAATTTCTTCTTTTCAACAACTTCTCTTGTTTCTACCCTTTCATATCTTCCAAAATCATATTTTTTCTCTACTTTTTTCTTTTTTTCATATTCTAATACATTCGTTGTTGGTTTTTGCCTTTGTTGTCTACTCATTGATGAAAATTCAGCTTCATCAAAGTCTGGAAATGGAAATGTATTTTCTGATTTAAAAAGCTCCCTTTCACTTATTGTATCAAAACTATTATCCCTACTTTTTACTGCTACACTTTCTTTTACCATTTCTTTTGGTGCTTCTTCTACTCTTTTTGGTGGTTCAACCTTTTCTATTATTGGTTTTTCAACTTCTTTTTTTATTTCCTTTTTTGGTTCAACTTTTTCTTCTACTTCTTCATCTTCAAATAATATATCTTTTATTTTATTAAAAAAGCCCATACTTTCACCTTCCTAATTTATTAAATCTGTATCTGGTATACTATCTTCTGTAGGTTTATATTCACTATCATCTATTTGAATATAATCTTCTTCTCTACCTTCTGTATTAAAAATATCTAATTCTTCTTCTGCATAATCTAATACATTATCTTCTAGTAAGTTTTTTATTACATGATTATTATACTCAATACTCTTTAAAATGCTTATAGCAGATACCATCGCTTTATTTATACTATCTTCATCTACTATTACTTCTATTTTAGCATAATTATACATAATTTCAACCAAATATTTGTTATTTTCTTGTAAATTTATTTCAACATATCCCGATTTATTGTCATAACTTAATCCTGTCGAATATATACTTTCAGCATTTTCTTTATAACTATATTTCACTTTATTAATGTAACTAACTGCATCTACATATAAATAATAAGTATATTTTTCATCTATTATTTTTTCATTAAATAATGTACTATCATATACTATCATTCCTCTAGGTAAATAATATTTGTATCCCATTCTAAATGTATTTGTTCGATAACTACTTACTGCTACATTTTTTACTATTTCATCATAACTTAATTCTTTTATTTGGGTACATCCCGTTATCAAAAATAATAAACTTACTATTAATATTATCTTTTTCATATAATTCATCCTTGCTTTTTTATTATAACAAAAAAATTACTACTAATAAAGTAGCAATTTTTAATTATTTTTTTACTTCAATATATTTTATCTTTATTCCTTCTTTACTAAATTTTTCTTCATATTCAGTCATTATATTTTCTATCGCTTCATTATGTAAATCATAACTAATTTTTATTGTATTATATCCATGTTCTTTAAATGAGTTAATGCTATATGCAAATAAATTATCATTATCTGTTTTCATTATTATGTGAGCATCATTTTTAAATAATTTATCATAACTAATCAAATAATTTGGTGATGTTAATCTTCTTTTTGCATGTCTATCTTTTGGCCAAGGGTCCGAAAAATTTAAGTATATTGTATCTATTTTTTTGCTTAATATTTCCTCTAATTTAATTGCATCAATTATCAATATTTTTAAATTGTTTGGTTTATATTCATTTATTTTTTTTATGGCAACACTAGCAACACTTGAATATTTTTCAACTCCAATAAAATTTATATTTGGATATTTTAAAGCCATTTCTAATATAAATTTTCCCTTACCCATACCAATTTCTAAATGTATTGGATTATTATTATCAAACTCTGTATAATAAAAATCACAATTTTTTAAAACTAATTCTTTGTCTTTAGGATTACGCATTCTCATAATATCATTTCCTTTTATTTGTCATATATTACTTGTAGGAGGAATTCATATGAAAAAAACAAGAAACTCATTTTTTACGGAGGCTAATATGTCATATTCAGGTTATACCCCTAATAATGTACCTAATATGGCCCCTAATAATGTTCCCTACCAAGCCCAATCAAGTTATAATTCTTTTTATGCAGCACCTATACCCAATAATATGGTACCTATGATGCCTCAATATAATCAAGCTGATAATATCGATAACAGACTTGCAAAAATCGAAAGACAAATTAGTCGTTTAGAACATAGAATTAGCAAATTGGAATCTGTTAATACTACTTTTATTACTGAAGATATTGATACTTCAGGTAATATGTATATGCTTTAGTTGTAAATAATCATAGCACTAAAACAATATATTTGTTCTTCTCCACTTACTGCTATTGCAACTTGATACTTGATATCAATTATATCAAATTCATTTGAATTTAGAAAGTTATTAATGCTATTTTCTAAATCTTTTTCATGTGATTCATCAAAAACTTTAACTTTCATTTTGTTCACCTATTAATATTTATGCTGTTTTTATTTATTTAACATATAAAAAGTTGATAATTTTGAAGTTATCAACTTATTTTATTACTATATTTACAATTTTATTTGGGATTACAATTACCTTTACTATTGATTTTCCTTCTAGATGTTTTTTTACATTATTTTCTTTTAAAGCTTTTTCTTTTATACTTTCTTCATCTTCATTCATTTTTATTTTTATACTTGCTCTTAATTTACCATTTACTTGTACACCAATTTCTTTTTCTTGGTCAATTGTTTTTTCTTCATCAAATGTTGGCCATTTGCTAATACATATTGGTTCATATCCTAATTCTTCATTTAATTCTTCAGTAATATGTGGAGCAATTGGATTTAAAAGTGTCAATAATAAATTGTAATCTTTTTTTGTTATTTTTTCTAATTCATCATATTTATTGGCTAATATCATTAAAGTAGATATCGCTGTATTATATCCCATATTTTTTAAGTCATATTCTACTTTTTTAATACTTTTATTTATGATTACTTCTAAACTTTTTGTGTATTCATTACCTTCTACTACTTTTTCTTTTAGTCTAATTATCTTATCTATAAATCTTTTGCAGCCCTTTAATGAATCTGTATTCCATGGGCAATCCATTTGGTAATCACCCATAAATAATTCATAAGTCCTTAATGTATCTGCTCCATATTCGTTTACTATATCATCAGGATTTATTACATTACCTTTTGATTTACTCATTTTTTGATTATCAGAACCTAATACCATACCATGACTAACTCTTGTCCATATCATTTCTTTATATGGTACTAATCCTATATTGTATAAAAATTGAACCCAAAATCTTGCATATAATAAATGTCTTGCAGTATGTTCCATTCCCCCATTATACCAATTTACTTTTTGCCAATATTTCATAGCTTCCATTGAAGCAAATTCTTTATTATTGTGGGCATCCATATATCTTAAAAAATACCAAGATGAACCAGCCCAATTTGGCATTGTATCGGTCTCACGCTTTGCATCTTCACCGCATTTTGGACACTTTGTGTTTACCCATTCATCAATTTTTGCTAATGGACTTTCGCCATTGTCCGTCGGTTCATATTCTGCAACATCCGGAAGTAATAATGGTAAATCACTTTCTTTTAATGGTACCCATCCACACTTTTGACAGTAGACCATCGGAATTGGTTCTCCCCAAAATCTTTGTCTTGAAAATATCCAATCTCGCATTTTATAATTAATTTTTTTACTTCCACATTTATTTTCTTCTAAATATTCTAACATTTTATTTATTGCATCTTCTTTGTTTAAACCATCTAAGAATCCAGAATTAATATGAATTCCATCTTCAGTCATTGCCCCTGGATTAATAGCATATTCATATGTTTTTTTATGTAATTCATCTTTTACTTCATTTATAATTGTTTTTCTATCTACCCATTCAACATCAAACACTTCATCTTCATCTAAGTTTTGTTTTTCTCGTTCATAATCTTTTAACTTAAATAATAACCCTGTTGATTCAATATTAAAATATTTATCTTTGTTATATGCATAATAATGATGATTTATTTTAGGTAATTCACTTATTAACTCTATATTTTTATATCCTGTTTCTTCTAATATTTCTCGCTTAGCACATTCTAAATATGTCTCTTGTTCTTTCTTTGTTCCTCCAATAAATAAACGTCCTCCTAGATTATGCCAATTTATCGTTAAATATCGATTTTCTTTTTCGTCATAAACAATTGCTACTATAGATTTTTTCTTAGTTTCATTGTCATGCTTTTTACCTGTTTCTTCTTCTAAAACTTGAATTATTGGAATATTAAATTTTTTAGCAAATTCATAGTCTCTTTCATCATGGGCTGGTACTGCCATAATTGCTCCAGTTCCATAACTTACTAATACATAATCACTAATATAAATAGGTATTTTGTTATTGTTTACAGGATTTATTGCATATGCTCCAGTAAATACTCCTGTTTTTTCTTTGTTTAATTCTGTTCTTTCTAAATCATTTTTTAATGCACAAGTTTTTTTGTATTCTTCTACTTCTTTTTTATGTTCCTTAGTTGTTATTTTATCAACTAATTTATGTTCTGGAGATAATACACAATATGTTACACCATACAATGTGTCACATCTTGTTGTAAATACTTTAAATTCTTCATCAAAATTATCTACTTTAAATATAACTTCTGCTCCAATAGATTTACCTATCCAGTTAATTTGACCTAATTTTACTTTTTCAGCAAAATTTGTATCTTTTAAACCTTCTAATAAATCTTCTGCATAATTGCTCATTCTTAACATCCATTGTGATTTTTCTTTTTGTACTACTTGCGTTTTACATCTTTCACATATTCCTCCAGCTGCATCTTCATTTGACAAAACTGTTTTACACTTTGGGCACCAATTTACTGGCATTTTTTCCTTATATGCCATATTATGTTTGTAAAATTGTAAAAATTGCCATTGAGTCCATTTGTAATATTCTGGGTCTGTTGTAGAAAATTCTCTACTCCAATCAAAAGAAAAACCTAATTCTTGCATTTGCTTTTTAAATGTCGTAATGTTTTTTCTTACCGCATCCTTTGGATGTATATGATTTTTTATAGCATATTGTTCTGCAGGTGCTCCAAAAGCATCCCATCCCATTGGAAATAATACATTATACCCTTGCATTCTCATCATTCTAGCCATTGCGTCTAATGCTGTATAACTTCTTACATGCCCTACGTGTAATCCTGCACCTGATGGATAAGGAAATTCTACTAATATATAATATGGTTCCTTTTTATCATTATTTTTAGCTTCAAATATGTTATTGTCAGCCCAATACTTTTGCCATTTTTGTTCTATTTTTTTATTGTTCATTTTTTGACCATCCTTTCTTAACTAAATATCTTCCTAATAATTCATATAATGCATAAATCATTCCTAAAAGAAGTACAAATCCTAATAATAATTGAAACGGTTGATTCCAAGGTATGCTTGTTATTATAATGTATACAGTTGATATTATAAAAGCATTTACGATGGATATTAAAATAAATGTATATTTTATATTTATTTTTTTTATGTCTAAATTAAACTTGGGAACTAATATTGATAAACCAAATAAATTTTTTATTTTTTTCTCTTCTATATTTTTTTTATTTGATTGCTTCTTTATTATTTTATAATTTCTTTTTAATACAATATAATAATTAAATAAATAGGTTATTACAAATATTACTATACCCCATATTAGTGTTTCAACCATTTCTTTCCTCCATAAAAAAAGATGGTTTCAAAGGACGAGTTTTTCCCGTGGTACCACCTTATTTGTTTCTCTTTTAATTGATAAGGAAATTACCCCATTTGCATCCAAAAGCAAGTTCAATATTACCTTTTATTAGTTCTCACCAACCACTAACTCTCTTTTAAAAATTTTTATATTTACTACTCTTTTTTCATCTGCTTGTTGATTATTATATTAAATTTCCGCTAAATATTCAAGTAGTTTGATGAACATTTTTTCAAACCTACTATCTAATCCCCTTAATTTTTTTATTCTTATTCTTTTGGTTTTTATATCTAAATCACTAAAAAATATTTCTGCAATTTCTTCTTTTAATTGTGTTTTTATTTTTAAATCACTTATAATAGAGTTAACATCCTCATTAATTATTCTAACTGCGTTTATTTCAATATCTTTCCCTTTGCAATTTACTGTTAATTGTTTAGTTGTATCTACATTTTTAACTTCAATTACAAAATCATTTTCATCTTCGTATGATTCATATTCTATATTTGTTTTATCACCATTAATAAATAATTCTATACTGTCTGGTGTTCGCGTATTTCTAAACCTAATCTTATAATCTCTAAATTTAGGAATTATTTCTGTTTTTCCTTCCGTAGGATGTATTATTAATGTGTAATTATTTTCTAAATAATTATAATCTATTGCTGTTATTATGTAATATCCATCTTGATAAAGTTTTGTTATACCATCATCTTCATATAACCTGTATACATTGCTTTTACCTGGGAATACATTAATTTCCATACTCTTAGGTGGGTTTGTATTATTAATGTTTTTATCTAAATTTGCTAATGGTATAATACTTCCTGCTTTTGCAAATATCGGATATTCCTCTTCTTTATAAAATACTACATATCTTTTATTCCCAATAAATTTTTTTCCACTTCGAAAATCATACCATACCCCTTTAGGTAAAAATATTCTTTCTATTGAACGATTCATTGTTATGTCTTTGGGTTTTGTAATTGGTGCTATAAATAGTTCTTTCCCAAAATAATATTCATTTCGATATGTCGGTTCGTCATATATTTCTGGATACGCATAATATATTGGTTGAACTATTGGTTTTCCTGTTTTATGATACGTATATGCTTCGGCATATAAATATGGAATTAACCTTTGTCTTAACCAACAATATTCTCTAGCAATTGTTAAAGTTTTTATATCCCATACCCATGGTTCTCTTTTATAATATACCCCTCTTTTAGAACTAAATCTAAATATTGGTGAAAAAGTTGAAAACTGTATATACCTTATATAAAGTTCACTATCCTCTACTCCATCTTTGTAACCACCAACATCATGACTCCACCAACTTATTCCTTTATTCGCTGCCATTGCATTAAAAAATGGCAAATATTTTAGTGTATCCCAACTTACTATTGTTTCTCCTGAGTATAATATTCCCGCATTGTGTGGAGCAACTAAAGGATTTCTTATTAATGTTAATGGACGATTGTTTTTTACCTTTGTAAAATTTTGATTGTAATAATAATTTAATAATTGTATATTTTCTAAATCTTTACGATAATCTATCCAATATACATCGATTCCTATTTCAATTAATGGGTCAATTAAATGTTTTACAAAAGATACCATAAAATCTTTATCTAAAGCATTATATGGTATTGTTATTCCATCTGCTATATTTAATTCTTTTGATATATTTAAATATCTATCTTCTTCTTTTCTTATTCCTTCTTCTGGATCTATATTTAACCCTATTTTTATTCCACGATTATGCATATATTGTATAAAATCAGCAGGATTTGAAAATAACTCTCGATTAAACGAAAATCCAGTTCGATATAAATTATAATTTGTTTTATCTTTTATGTGCCAAAACTCACTTAATAATAATACTGATAATGGAATTTGATATCTATTAAATGTTTTTATTAATCTCTTACAATCTTCTTCATTATATATTCTTTCTTTATTCCACCATATTCCTAAAGCATATCTAGGAATTAAAGGAGGATAATTTGTTAATGTAAAATAGTCTTTTAAACACAATCCAAAATCTCTTTTGTACATAAATAAATATAAATCTATTTTGTTTGGATTGGGTTTATTTAAAAATCCTGATGCATCTATTTCAAAATTTGAAGAATCATCTATTAATACAAATCCATCGGTTGAATATAATCCTTTATCTAATTGTATATGTCCTTTGTAATTATCTAAACTTATTGCACTTCCTTTAAAATTTCGAGCTTCAACTTGACCGTAAAACCATACCTTATCTGTGTTTAATAATGCAACTTTTAAATTTGAGTCTGGAGCAAATTTCGGACCTAAAAACGGTTTATTCTTTAAATATTGCAACATAAAATAACTTGTTGTTATTACTAAATAATTTTGGTCTTGCTCTACCTTAAATTGAGGAATTGTAAAATTTCTGTTTTTTACAAGCGTTGTTGGAGCATCAGAAAAATGGCCATCTAAACTGTATTCAAGCCTTACTAATCTTTCACTAAGTACTGTAATCCGATAGTTTGTTCCACGAAAAACTGCTCGTTCATTTGAATTGATTTTTGTTAAATCTGGAACAAAATTTGTTTCAAAACTAGCCAATTTCTTCACCCTTCTTTATATTAAAATATTATCATTTATCTTGATATTTATCAATAATTTCTTTTAAAAATTCTTCACTTTCAAAATAATTAATTTTCATCGCTGTTTTAACTTTGTCTAAAGTTTTTTTTGCATGTTTTCTTGCTTCTTTCGTTCCTTCTTCTAAAACTTTATATACGTACTCAATATTTTTTTCTAATTCTTCTCTTTTTTCTCTAATTGGTTTTAACCTTTCTTGTAATATATTGTTTAAAAATTTTTTTATAGTTACATCACCTAAACCACCTCTTTGGTAATGCTCTTTTAATTCATTTAAATTTTTATACTCTGGTAAATATTTTTTAAAATCATCATCTGTTGCAAATACATCTAAATAAACAAAAACTATATTTCCTTCAACTTTTCCTGGGTCTTCTACCCTAATATGATTGGGGTCTGTATACATACTCATTACTTTTTGTTTAATAGTTTTTTCATCATCCGATAAATATATACAATTACCTAAAGATTTACTCATCTTATTTTTACCATCAGTTCCTGGTAACCTTCTTTCATTTTCCTTATTAGATATATGTGCTTCTGGCATAACTAAAGTTTTTCCATATATATTGTTAAAACTATGAACTATTTCTCTTGTTTGTTCGATCATTGGTAATTGGTCTATCCCTACTGGTATACAGGTAGCATCAAATGCTGTAATGTCTGCAGCTTGACTTATCGGATAATTTAAAAAACCTACAGGTATGCTTTTTTCAAAATTTCTTAAAATTAATTCATTTTTTACTGTTGGATTTCTTTGTAATCTACTTAAAGTAACTAAATTCATGTAATAAAATGTTAACTCTGTTAACTCACTAACTTCTGATTGTATAAATATTGTGGTCTTATTAGGGTCAATTCCACAAGATAAATAATCTAATGCAACTTCAATAACATTTTCTCTTACTTTACTTGGATTTGTAAAATTATCCGTTAAGGCTTGGGCATCAGCTATCATTATGTATATTTTGTCAAATTTATTGCTATTTTGTAAATCTACACGATTTTTTATTGAACCTACGTAATGTCCTAAATGTAAACGACCTGTTGGCCTGTCACCTGTTAATATTATGTTTTCCATTTTTACACCTCATAAAATTATTATAGCATGACAATTAATAATTGGCAAAATACTATGTTTTAACAAAATGGTGTTAATTTACAGATTGTGTTATAATAAAATTAAGTAAAGACATCTGGTAATATGTCAAGATGAAAATTAGCAGTTTTAGCAAGTAGTTTACTGCTATATCAAAAAAATTATTGCACGCCAAAAAGACCTGTCTGCTCTTGGCAAACAAGTGTTTGGTATG
>CALVSK010000016.1 GCA_944359015.1 uncultured Bacilli bacterium | reverse complement strand
ACAGATAATATAAAAGTTGTAGATGAAATACCAAATGAACTAGAAATATTAGATGCTTCTAATGGTAAAGTAGAAGGCAATACGATAAGTTGGGATTTAGATGGATTAGATAAAAACGCAACAAAAGACATATTTATTAAAGTAAAAGTTAAAGAAAATTTAGATATTGATATTAACATAATAAAAAATACAGTAAAAGTAATTATCGGAGATAATGAATTTGAAAAGACTGATACAATTAATTTATTAAAGCCAGATTTAGAAGTAACAAAAACAACAAACAAAAATCAAGTAAAACCAAACGAAGAATTTAAGTATACTATAACCATAAAAAACAATGGTAAAGGAATTGCTAAAAATGTTGTAGTAGAAGATGAAATAAATGAAAATTTAACAATACTTAGTACTTCTGTGCCAAGTTCAGGGGTTAGTAATAATTTAGTTTTTTATTTAGGCGATATGTCACCTAGCGATACAAAAAAAATTATTATAATAGTAAAAGGAAATGAAGATAGTGAACTAACTACAATTAATAATATTGTAAGAGTTACAGCAGATAATAATGATTTAGTTGAGAGCAGTGTTTCAATAAAAGTTGTGGATTCAGATTTAAAAATTACTAAAAGTGCAAACAAAACTGAAGTTCGACCAAATGAGGAATTTGAATACACAATTAATATTGAAAATTTAGGTGAAGCTAACAGTAATAGCTTGACAATTGAGGATTTAATAAATTCTAATTTAGAAATAATATCAGCGAGTAATAATGGAGAAATCAATGGTCAAAAAATAACTTGGACGCTAACAACTTTAGAGGCAAACCAAACAAAACAATTAACAATCAAAGTAAAAGTAAAAGATAATGTATTATCAAATACAAGTATAGAAAATGTAGTAACATTAAATGAAGTTGGTAAAGCTCCTATAAATAGTAGTGTTGATGTGTTAGTATTAGATTCACAAATTACAGTAGAAAAAACAGTTAGTAAAACAGAGTTAAGACCAAATGATACTTTTACATATTATATAACAATATCAAATATAGGAGATACGTATAGTAATGATATTATTATTACAGATGTGATAGATGCCAATTTAGAAATAATATCGGCAGAGAATGCAACTATTAATGGTCAAACTATAACTTGGCATGAAGTTAGTTTAGAAAAAAGTGAAAGCAAACAATATGAAATTGATGTAAAAGTATTAGATAGTGTACCAAATAATACTAAAATAAATAATTTAGTAACTGCTAAAGAAAGTAATAAACCAGAAGAAACCGATGAGGTAGAAGTTATAATAAAAAAGCCGATTTTAAACATAACAAAAGAAGCATCAAATGAGGATAGAAGCAAAAAACCTTTAGATGTAACCCCAGGAGAAGAATTTTATTATGTAATAACTGTAACAAATACTGGAGAAGTTCCGAGTGATAGAATAATTGTAGAAGATAATATAAATGAAAATTTATATATAACTCGTGCTAAGGGTGCAGAATTAGATGGTAACAAAATAACTTGGAAAATCGATTCATTATTACCTGGTAATTCCACAACCTTAGTTATTTATGTCAAAATGACATCAGATATTGAAATTGGTACATGCATTAATAATACTGCTGTATTAAAACATAACAATGAAATAAAAGAAGCATCAGATAATGTTTGTGTTGTTGATTCAGATATAAAATTTGAAAAATTAAGTAGTAAAAATGAAGTAAAATTAAATGATGAGTTTTATTATACACTAAGAATATCTAATACTGGAGATTATGACGAAAACAATTTAACAATTACTGATGAGTTACCAAAAGAATTAGAATTAATAAAAGTGGAATATGATGACCAAAAAATAAATTATAACAATAATAATAACATCTTAAAATTTAATATTGACAATATTAATAAAGATGAAACTATTGAAATTTTAGTTTATGTTAAACTTATAAATAATCAAAATGATGTTGTAAAAAATATTAGTTTCTTATCATATGCAAATAAAAATTTAGAAAGCGAAATCACAATAGATATTTTAAAATCAAAAATTGTGGTTAATAAAACATCAGACAAAGACAAAGTGTTAAATGATAAACATTTTTACTATACGATTACAGTAACTAATATTGGCAATTATGATTCAAATCAATTGCAAATCATAGATGAATATGATAAAAATTTGATTATAGTAGAATGTGGAGATTGTAAAATTAATGAAAATTCAATAGAATGGACAGTAGATACTTTAAAAGAAAATGAAAGTAAACAATTTGTAGTTGAAGTATACGTAACTAATCAAAAAGATGGTACAGTAATAGATAATAAAGTAATAGTAAAAGAAAAAGAAAAGCCAGATATTGAAGATACAAAAGAAGTAACTGTAATTGAACCAACAGTAGAAATTGTAAAATATGTCGATAAAAGTGTAGTAAAATTAGGAGAAGATTTTAAATATTATATAAAAGTAAGAAATGATAGTGATGTTGCAATAGAAAATATATTAATTACAGATAATATTGATGAAAGCCTAAAAATAATTGATGCTGGTAATGCCACAGTTAAAGAAAATATTGTAACAATATATACGTCAATATTAAAAAATGAAGAAATAACATTTGAAATAACAGTAAAGCCAACATTGGTAAAAGAAATTAAAAATATTGCAACAATAAGTTATAATGGAAAAACAACTCCTAGTAATGAAGTATTAATAAATGTAGAAGAAAGTAATATTGAAAATCCTAATACAGGAAATAGCATAAATATAATAATTTCAGTTATAGGAGTATCAACTTTTGTATTAATAAATTATTACATAAAAAATAGAAAAAAAATCTATAAAATTTAAAAGCACAAGTATAAAAATACCTGTGCATTTTTTTATTCAACTGATTTTAATGAATCAATCATATTAATCTTTTTGAGAATAAATGAAGTCATAATTTGAACTATAATTGTAAATATAATCATAATTATAAATGTATAAATATAACTAAACAAGAGAATATCTTTTATAAACACAATTTCATCTATTTCAGCAACAGTCAAAACAAAATAATTTAAACCAATACCAAACAGCATCCCTAGGCCAATACCAATAATAGTAAGGATAATTGTTTCTCTATAAACATACATTGATATTTCTTTATTATTAAATCCCAATACTTTTAAGGTAGCAATTTCTCTTAATCTTTCACTAATATTAATCGTAGTTAAATTATATAAAACAGTAATTGCTAAGAAAGATGAAAAGCCAATTATTAAAAATACAATATTATTCAAACTATTTAAAATGTCATTTAACATATCCAAACTATCGTTTGAATATTGAATACTAGAAAAATATCCACTATCCATTAATGTTTTACCTAAATCATTTATGTTTGCTAAAATAACATTATAATTAATTTTATTTATAGCAATTTCATAATAATCTTTTGTCATATATATATAATTGTTGACATAATTTTTAGCAATATTACTTATTTTAATAATATATATTTCATTGTTATTATCTCTAATAGTAATAGTATCACCAACATCAGCATTTAATAATTCAGCCAATTTTTGAGTAACAATAGCACCATTATCATCTAAATGTATTGGTTCATTATCCAAATTAGTTAAATTAAAATAATTATCTATATCATTATTTTCGAATCCAAAAGTATAAACATCGATATTTTTTTTATTAGCATAAAAAGTCATAGTTTGCATATCAGCATATAAGGGTTCACTAATATTGTTTTCTATTAAAAAATCATTAATATTAGCATCTTGAGCATCTAAACTATCTTTTAAAACTAAAATAGAGTCATATTTTTGAATATCATTAAACTGAATATCAGTAATTTTAGAAATACTATCTTTAATACCAAAACCAGTTAAAAGTAGAGCAGTGCAACCACTTATACCAATTAAAGTCATTACTATTCTTTTTTTATATCTAAATAAGTTTCTAAAAGTAACTTTCCATGAAAATGAAAACTTTTTCCAAATAAACGGTATTTTTTCTAATAAAACTTTATGTCCTTTTTTAGGGCTAAGTGGTCTAAGTAACATTGCAGGTGCTTCTTTAAAATTCCTATTTACAGCATATACACTAACAATTATCATAGTAAGAACACAAACTTCTATAATAGTTATACATATTGGAATATTAACATAAGTATTTAAACTAGGAATAATAAAAGCAGAATTATAAACTTTATATAGTATTCTAGGAACAACGGTATATCCTATTGAAAGTCCTAATAGTATACCAATTAAAGTTGCTAATAAAACATAAATAACATAACTAATAATTATTTTTATTCTACCTATACCAAGTGATGAAAAAATACCAATTTCTGTTCTTTCTTCTTCAATCATTCTAGTCATTGTATTTAAACACATTAAGAATGCTATAGCAATAAAGAATAAA
This sequence comes from uncultured Bacilli bacterium, assembly GCA_944359015.1. Classification (GTDB taxonomy): domain Bacteria; phylum Bacillota_I; class Bacilli_A; order RF39; family UBA660; genus Onthocola_B. The sequence continues at coordinate 17,403 of CALVSK010000016.1, read as the reverse complement.
GGAAAAACTGCTGATATTGAATCAACTTTTGTAGCTGATTCATAAAATGTTGTATAACCGGAATTATCTTCCCGATTAAATAAATACCATTCAGGTTTTTCTAGATTATTTATTTCTTCTTCAGCATCTTTTATTTCTTGTTCACTTTCATTAATCTTATTTATAAACTCTTGATAATTTTTATTATATTCATCATAAGCTTCACTTAAAGTAATTTGTTCTGAATTTAACTTTTCTTTATTTTCATTTAAAGTATTTATTGTTTCATTATAAGTTTTATTCCACTTAACTTTTCCAGTTTCTAAGCTTATAAGCCCATTTTTTATACTTTCTAAATTAGATAAAACTGTTTTTAAATCATTTAACAAATTATTACATGTAATATATTCATTACTAGAAGGGTCTAAAGTTACTAATAAATTGTTTAAATCATTAATTTTAGAATTTAAGTTTGTGATAGTTGTATCAATATCTGGAGTATCTATTCCATAACTATTAAGTTTTTCATTAATTAAATTTAAAGAGTTATTTAAATTATTTTCTTGATTTACAAATTCATTTTCAACTTCTATCTTTTTATCTTCCAATTCTTTATAGCTATTTTCAATTTCTAATAATCCATTGTTAATTTGTTTTTGAGCACTATCTAATTCATTTTTAGCATCATTAAATTTCTTTTCATTTTTTTCTTTTTCTTCATTTATTTTATCTTTAGCATCATATATTTTTTGCATTGCTTCCGTTTTAATTTCTTCATACCTTTTAGTTTCTTGAATAGGGGCTAATTTTTCTAATTCATCATTTAATATTTTAATTTGTTCATCATATTCATTTTTATAAGAAATTTTATTTCTAGCTTCTTCATCTAATATATAAATTTCAGTATAGTAATCTAAATTAAAGACACTTTTATTTACAAAAATAACATTATCAAGTTTACCATCTGAAACAGTAGTAGTTCCCAAATTAGTATAAATATACATACTACTATCAACAGTACCAACTACTTTAAAAGTATTATTATTTAAATAATCATTATAATTATCTACATCAATTGTAATAATATCACCGATATTATAAGAACCATCTAAAACTAAACACTCATCATCATTAGTTGGATAATTGCCTTTTAATAATTTTAATTTGTTTATATCACTAGTTATACCATAAATTTTAGTAGCATCATCATTAATCAATGTATCATAAGAATAATTTGCTTCAACAATGTAATTATCATTTAGATTTTTTAAAGCAACCACATCATCAGAAGTTAAACCCATTGTGCTAATAATTCGAAAATCTAAAAGATAAGTATTATCATAGTATTCATCCAAAGTTTTAATCATATCTGAGGAAGTTTCTCTAACCCCAGCAAAAAAAGCAGCACCTAAAGCAACTATAAGGATAAGAGAAATAAATCTTCCAAATTGTTTTTTAATTTTAATCAACGCATTTTTAAATATTAACATTACCAATCAATCTCCTCAACACTCATCGGAGTTTTATTTATTTGTATATCTTCAATAGTACCATTTTTAACTTTAATAACTTTATCAGCGATACCAGCAATAATAGCATTATGAGTAATTATAATAGTGGTAGTTTTAGTTTTATGACAAGTATCTTGCAACAATTTAATTATTTTTTTCCCTGTTTTTGAATCAAGAGCACCGGTAGGTTCATCACATAAAAGTATTTTAGGATTTTTAGCAAGAGCTCTAGCAATAGAAACCCTTTGTTGTTCTCCACCAGAAAGTTGAGCAGGGAAGTGGTCAATTCTACTGCCAAGGCCCACATCCTCTAAAGCACTTTTAGCATCTTTAGGGTTTTTACAAATTTGATTAGCCAGTGAAACATTTTCTAATGCTGTTAAATTTTGTACTAAATTATAAAATTGAAAGACAAAACCAATATCATATCTTCGATATTTTGTTAATTCTTTAGAATTATACATTGAAATATCAGTATTATCGATAATTATTTGGCCATTTGTAGGAGTATCCATTCCCCCTAAAATATTTAAAATTGTAGTTTTTCCTGCTCCAGAAGGACCTAAAATAACTACTAATTCTCCTTTTTCAATAGAAAAATTAACATTTTCAATTGCCTTAATTTTAACTTCACCCATCTGATAAATTTTAGATAAATTTTTAACTTCAATAAATGCCATAAAATCCCTCGATTCTTTAAATATATTATAAACTATTTTTAAGTTAAAATAAACTAAAAAAATATGATATAATCAAAGGGGATTGGATATTATGTATAAAAAAGTATATATTGAAATAACAAATAATTGTAATTTATCTTGTGATTTTTGTATAAAAAATACCAGAAAAAACAAATTTATGAATATAAATGATTTTGAAATTATATTAAATAAGTTAAAAGAACATACAAATTATTTATATTTTCATGTTCTTGGAGAACCATTAATGCATCCCAAAATAAATGAATTTATAAATTTGGCTAAAGAAAATAACTTTAATGTTAATATAACAACTAATGGTTATCTAATAAAAAGAATAAGTAATAATAAAAATATAAGACAAATAAATATTTCATTACATAGTTTTAATGAAAAATATAAAAAAACTTTAGAAGATTATTTTAAAGATATATTTGAAGTTACAGATATTTTAAAAGAATATACTTATATAAATTATCGTATTTGGATAAATAGTACGTACAAAGAAAGAATACTAAAAATACTAGAAGAAAAATATAATATAAAAATAAATGAACATACTAAATTAGACAAAAATACTTATATAGATTTTGATAAAAATTTTTTGTGGCCAGACTTAAATAATAATTATTACAATGAAGTAGGAAAATGCTATGCATTAAAAGAACATATAGGAATTCTTGTAGATGGTACAATTATACCCTGTTGTTTAGATAGTAAAGGTACAATAAATTTGGGTAATATATTTAAAAATAATCTTGATGATATAAAAATAAAAGATAGATACCATAGTATGCTAAAGGGCTTTAAAGAAAATAAAAAAATTGAAGAGTTATGTAAGCATTGTAAATTTTTAGATTAAACTGTAATAATTTAAAAAAAGGATTTAACAAAAATATTAGAATAAAAATTAAAAATATTGAATAAGTTATTTTAGTAAATAATTGAAAATGCTTGAAAATTACCATAATTTTGATATAATTATAAAGAACTTGTTAGTAAGGAGGGAATTTTATGGCAAAGAAAGAAAATCGTAGTGAAGTAACTATGAGATGTTCTGTTTGTGGTTTTGAATTACGCCCTGTTAGTAAAAATAAAAAAAATACTCCGGATCGTCTTGAATTAAATAGATACTGTCCAAAATGTAGAAAGACTGTAATTGCTAAAGAAAAAAAATAAGAAAGAGTGAGTGAGTTTAATGGATATAAACATTAATGATATTAAAAATGGTATGACCATAATAATGGATGGTAATTTATATACCATTGTAGAATTTCAACATGTAAAGCCTGGTAAAGGACCAGCATTTGTAAGAATTAAAAGAAGAAATTTAAGAACAGGTGCTGTTACCGAAGACACATTTAATACTAATATTAAAATAACAAAAGCACACATTGAAAAAGTAAAAGCACAATATTTGTATAAAATGGGTGATGCATTAGTATTTATGAATACAACAACATATGAACAAATTGAAATTCCTGAATCAACTTTAAAAGATAGCATAGCTTATATAAAAGAAGGGTTAGAAATTGATATTGATTCATATGAAGGAGAAATAATAGGAATAACATTACCTGAAAAAATAGAATTTGAAGTTATTGAAACAGAACCAGCAGTAAAGGGTAATACAGCAACAAATGCTAGTAAAGATGCTAAAATTGAAACTGGATATACTGTAAAAGTACCTTTATTTATTAATGAAGGCGAAAAAATAATAATTTCAACAAAAGATGGAAAATATTCTGGAAGGGCATAATGCTCTTTTTTTATGGCAAAAAAAAACTAACTTAGTTCTTTTCATCAGAACTTTTAGTAGTTTTTTCTTTTGTTTTTTGTGTGTTTTCACTAATAATTTTAGTATTTTTCCAAATCATAATAAGTATAATAGAAGCTTCATATATAATTCTTAAAATGATTGGTCCTAATATTAAAATTAATAGGAATGTTATAAAGTTAATAGTGATAAAATTAAATGAAACTAAAATAATAAATATTGTTCCTATTAAATAAAGAATTTTTAAAATAGGTTCAATAAGCATAATTTTAAAATCAAGTAAATCTCTTAATTTTTTTAAACCAGCATTTAATTTTAAATCGGCCCTAACAAATAAGAAATATACTAAAACCCCACCTATAATTGCTAAAATTAAAGCAACAATTGTCCAAATGGCAATACCTTGAACTTGATTAGCGACACCATTTAAACCATTATAGTTATAATCATAGTACATACAAAAAACTCCTTTCTAATATAATTTTATCATTTCAACCTTGATTTTACAACAAAATAAAAACTGTTTTAATAAAAAAACAGTTAAATTTACACGATTGGTGTCCTCGAAGCGATTCGAACGCTTGACCGTACGCTTAGAAGGCGTATGCTCTATCCAGCTGAGCTACGAGGACATCAACTAAATTATAGTATAATTTGTTGTTAATTGCAAGTTATATTTCTAATTTTTCACTATTTTCTGGAAAATTAAATAAAACTTCATTTATTTCATAATTATCTCGCATTGATAAAGCAATTGAATATTTAACTTCTTCTAAAATTTGTTCATCATTTAGGTTTGCTAATAAATAATTGTCAAAGGATAAAGAGATACTATTTTCTAGGACTTCATAATTAGTTAAATTTGTTGAAGCTGCCAAATAACTAATTAAATTAGTATGGTATATTGGAGTAGATTTTAACTCTTTAATTATAATCTCCGCTTTTGTTGCAGCATTATTTTCGATTTTTGTAACAGGAACATAATAGTAATAATCGTTATATTTACTTAAATAATATATAGTTGTTTTACTAGTATCTTTTATTGATTCAAAGTTATAAATTTTATTAATTCCGTAATTTTTATCTAAATATTTTGGTAATTTTTTATTAGAATTGGGTAACTTAGTTAATTTTTCTCCTTCAATAAGAATTTCTATTTTTTTAATTTCTTTAATTTCAGTTAATGAATATATTATAGCTTCGAGCATTTTTTCTTCGTTTTCTTCATCAACATTTAATATTTCTTTACTAAAATTTATTGTTAAAATATTATTTTGTAAACTAATATTTAAAACTTTAGTATTTTCTGGAATAATAGCTTTAAAGCCTTCACGAATATAAGATGATTTTTTACTATTAATTGTTAGTGAGTCAATAACTTCTAATATTAATTCTTCAGTATCAGTACTATTTTTAACTATACTAGTTCGAGCAATATATTCCATACTATCCATTAAAAATATAGGCATTTCATCTTTTTCAATATAAGATAATGATTCTTTAATTGGAGTAGTAGTAGGAAAAAAATAAATTATAAGTAAAATGAATAATGTTAGAGTTGCTACCATTATTCTTCTAATAGAAGATTTTTTTATCATAATATACCTCTTTAAATTATATTTTTATAAATAAAAAAAAGACCGAAGTCTTTATTAAATTGTTAATTCTCCAAGTTTTATTAATTCTACAACAGCTTGTGCTCTTCCTTTTACTCCCAATTTTTGAATAGCGTTTGATATATGATTTCTAACAGTTTTTTCACTTATTCCTAAAAAATTAGCAATTTCTTCAGTTGTTTTGTTAAGAACTAAAAGTTCAAATACTTCTTGTTCTCTATCAGTTAATATTTTCTTGTTCATAAAAAATCCCTTTCTAATTAAAATACTTCATAATATTTTATGAAGTATTTGGATTTTAGTGAATTTATTCAAATTTAACAGTAATATATTTTTGGGTATCATATAACTCTTGTACTTTTCTTATAATTTTATTAGCAATTTCGTTATTATGTTCTTTATTTGCTATGACAATACTTATAGAATCTCCTTCAATTTTAACAAAATTATCATATTTAAATTCTTTAGAAATAAGTTTTTCTATTTTTTCACATTCACTTTGCATATTATTTAAAGCTTGCAAAGCACTATATGCATCATTTTTTTCTTCAATTGTTGCAGCTTCATCTAACAATATATTTTGATATTCTGTCATTTGCTTTAATACTTCTTCATCATCTTCAACTTGCAATGCCACAATTATATCAGATTCAGTTACTTCCAAGACTTCGCTAACATCATTATCACCAGCTAAGACACTTAATGTTTCGTCTCCCATACTTACATAATAAATACCTAATACCAATATTAATGAAAATAATGTTATAAACCATAGATTTTGTTTGTTTACCATATTTTACCCTCCATTTAATCTATTAAATTATATGTCCTAATAAAAAATATATTAACATTTATTTTTTCTTTAAAAATCTGTGATTAATAATTCAAAATGTCCGCTTTTTAAATAAGTATTTACAAAATAAAATGTCCTACTATAAAAAGCATAAGAAAAATTGTAAAAATTATTTTTAAAACAAAATGTCCTATTGAAATTTTAATGAAATAATATACAATATAATTATTGCTTAGGGGATATGGCAATGCTGAGGAGCAACCAGAGCACTAAGTAATGACATACGAAAAAGGAAGTCGATTATAATGTTGACTTCTTTTATTTTACTTCCTTTTTTCGGAGTCATAAAGCGATAAACCTTGGGGTTTGGGGCAAAGCCCCAATATTATCTAATTTTAAATTTTCGCCATGGATTATTTGCACTAGGTTTAAAGCCATTTTTTGATGCACTAGTTATTTCATTTGTTGGTTGTTCTACTAATATCAATAAATAAGTTTTTTCATCTATAATTCCATATAATTTATTATCAAACGTATTTACAACTGTGCATTTTGTTCCACTTCTAAAAGACATAACTTCACCAGTTTCTATATCAATAGGTAAATAATAATTATTGAAATACTTTAATGATGAAGCATTATCTATAGTTCTTTCATGTTTAATAGAAATAATAAAGTTTAATTCTTCCGCAGTGTAAGGATTATTTCTCATTAAGTTCCTTTTAGGATTAATTTCATAAGAAAATCTACTATTTATTTTAGGAATAAATACTTCATTTAGGTATTTATTTGCTTCATCAATTGTGGTTATGTCATTGTGTCTTAACTCCGCTTTTAAACGTCTTTTAAAAGTACCATTTTCCCTTTCTGCATTTGGTTTAAATAGTGGATTACTATTACATATTAGTTCAATTCCTAAATCTTCACAAATTCTTCCAAATTGAGTTACATTAAGTTTCGATTTTGAACTTCTAGCATTATTGACAGAAAACGAATTCCTTTTATCAGTTTTTATCTTCGTTGGAATTCCAAAGTTTACAATCATATTCATCAAAACAATTAAATATGCATTTGTAGTTTCTTCATAATCAAAATATCCAGATAAAACTTTTTTTGTTGCCTTATCTACTGCTAAATGTAATGTACTTTCTTCTGTACCAAACCAAATCCAAAAGGCTGCATCCATTTGAATCTCTTGACCAAAAGAATAATTTAATGTTGATTTCCTAATGTGCTTTTCAAATTCTTCTTGTTTTCTTTGTTCAAATAATTTTTCTTGTGGTTCAGTTATAGTTTTATCTCTAATTGCTTTTTTCATGTTTTCGTTATATAATCTAATTGTTTTGTGTTGGGCATAAGGGGAAATAATATCATTATTTGTAAATATGGTAATCATGGTGGAAAAAGAAATACCGTATTTGTATCCTTGCTCTTCATAAAAATGAGTAAAACCATAATCACAAAAGTTGGTTAAATACTCTTTTATGATCTCAGTTGATATATCTTCTGGGATTTTTTTTGCATTTTTGTTATTTAAATTTTTGTGAACAAAGGCATCTTCACCTATATTCTTATATTTGATAATAATTCTTCTAACTTGTCTATCAGATATGCCCAATTTTATTGCTGCCTCTTTTTGAGTTAATTCTTTAGAAATAACTTTTTTAATAATTTCACTGTATAATTCTTTATTAGATATCTTAGCCATTTAAAATACACCTCCTTTCTGGACGTGTATTATAGGACATTTTATTATAAAAATCAAAATATTTTCTCTTTATTTTTTCTTATTTTGCAAGCGGACATTTTGTTTAAAAAGTCACATTAACATTTATTTTTTCTTTAAAAATCTTATAAACTGTGATAAACTAGAAATAGTAAGGTGAATGTAATGGGAAGAACGACTTTTTTATTACTTGCGGCAGCATATTATATTTTAACTATTATTATTTTAATAGTAATCTTAAATTTGATAAACCGCAAAGAAAATAATAAATTAAAAAAGCAAATAGATGAATTAGAAAAAGAAAAAAATTTAGTTATTTCTGCAAGTATGTTATCAGAGTTAAATAAAGTAGAAGCACTAGTTAATAATGATGAAATGAAAACTAAGTTAGAAGACTGGAAGAATAGGTTTAACGATATAAAAGAAAACGATATTCCAAAAATAACTGATGCTATAAATGAAATTGAAGAATTATTTGAAGAACATAATTTTAAAGAATTAAAAGGTATGTTATTAAAAACAGATTTTGATTTAAATAACATTAAAACTAAAGCAGCATTTTTATTAGAAGAAATAAAAGATGTAACTTTAAGTGAAGAAAGAAATCGCGAAACTATAATTAAATTAAAAGCACAATATAGGGAAATTTTAGCTACTTATAAAGATTATGAAGAAGAATACGCTATTATAAAAGTTCCTATAGAATTACAATTTGAAAATGTAGATAAATTATTTCAAACATTTGAATTAGCCATGGAACAAAATTCCTATACGGAAGTTGGAAAAATTGTAAAAGCAATTAGTGATATTGTAGATAATTTAAAAGTTGTTATTGAAGAAACAAGACCAATAGTTAACTTAGGTAAAAACCTAATACCTAAAAAAATTGAAGAAATCAAAAGCATAGTTGAAAAGATGACTAAAGAAGGTTATAATCTTGATTATTTAAATATCGATTATAATATTTCTGAAGCAAATAAAAAAATACAAGACATATTTCAAAGGTTAAATGTATTAAATTTAGAAGATTCTTTATTTGAACTTAAAACTATGCATGATTATTTTGATTCTTTATATAATGATTTTGACAAAGAAAAGATTAGCAAAAAAATATATGAAGATTACAGTAGAAGTATACTTATAAAAGCAACTAAATTAGAAAAAGTAAATAATGAACTTTATAAAAAAATTGATGATATAAAGTATAGTTATGATTTAAGTGATGATGAAGTACAAGTAATTACAGAAATAAAAGAAGAAATAATGAATATTAGAGCAAGTTATGATAAAATGATTGATGTAGGGAGAAATAAAGTTTTATCATATTCAAAATTAGCACGTGAACTAGAAATTATAAATTCAAAATTAAATAAAACTGAAGAAAAATTAAATGGTGCATTAAAAACTTTAGGTAGCTTAAAAGAAGATGAATCAAGAGCAAGAGAACAATTAGAAGAAATCAAGAAGATTTTAAGTCAAACTAAAGACAAAATACGTTCATTTAAATTTCCTGCAATACCTAAGAATTATTATGTAGAAATGAGCGAAGCAATGGAAGCAATAAATGAACTTGTTAAAGCTTTAGATAAAAGACCTATATCGATTAAAATACTTAATTTAAGAGTTGATACAGCAAGAGATTTAGTTTTAAAAGTTTATAATACAATAAACGAAACTGTTAAAACCGCTAAAATGGCAGAAACAGCAATTGTTTATGGAAATAGATATCGAGTTACAAATAAGGAAGTTGATTTTGGTTTAATAAAAGCCGAAAATAACTTTTTGAAAGGTAATTTTAAGAATAGTTTAGAAAATGCTATCAATGCAATTAATATTGTAGAACCTGGCATTCATAAAAAACTATTAGAGGAGTATAGGTAAGGATATGGAAAATGATTTTTGTTTAAGGACATCACCAATATGGAGATTTGTAGGTTATGGTTTATTTGTATTAAAAATAATAATACCTTTAGTTATTATTGTTTTAGGAATAATTGATTTTTCTAAAGCAGTTTTAAGTGGAGAAGATAAGGCTGTTAAAGCATCATCATCATCATTATTTAAAAGGTTAATAGTGGGAATTTGTATATTTTTTATTCCAACAATTGTAAGTTTAATTTTATCTATGATAGAGAATGCTAATGATGCTTTAGATTCTATTAAAGAATGTGAAACTTGCTTATTAGAGCCATTAAGTGAAGAATGCGATGGTTATACAGAAGATGCTAAAAGTTATATAGAAATAGAGGATTAGGTGATAAAATGATTTATCTAGATTATAGTGCAACTACTCCGGTTTCTTATGAAGTTTTAGATACAGTAAGTAAAGTTAGTAAGGAATTTGTAGGAAATGCTAACTCTCTTCATGCTTTAGGATTAAAATCTGCTAATTTATTAGAAAGTGCCACAAAACAAATTGCTGATATTTTTAGTATAAATCCAAATGAAATAGTTTATACGAGCGGAGCAACAGAAGCAAATAATATGGCAATTATTGGAGTGGCTATGGCAAATCATCGAAAAGGAAAACACATAATTGTTTCTAAATTAGAACACCCATCAGTTTATGTTATATGTGATTATTTAAAAAGTATAGGTTTTGAAATAAGTTATGTTAATAATGATGAAAATGGTTTAATAGATTTCGATGATTTAAAAAATAAAATTAGAGAAGATACGATTTTAGTAAGTATTTGTATGGTTAACTCTGAAGTAGGAGTAAGACAGCCATTAAAAATTATTAGGCAAATTATAAAGAAAGAAAATATTGCTACAATATTTCATTCTGATATGACACAAGCAATTGGAAAAGTACCAGTTAATTTCCATGATGTTGATTTAGCTAGCATGTCAGCTCATAAAATATTTGGTCCAAAAGGAATTGGCTTTTTATATAAAAGCAGTATGATAAAAATTACACCACTTATATATGGTAGTGGCAAAAGTAATGAATTAAAACCTGGAACTCCACCATTACCATTAATTGCGGCATTATCTAAAGCTATTAGATTAGCAAATAATGATTTAGAAAAAAGAGAAAGATTTGTTAATTTATTAAATGAAAAAATAGTTAAGTTTTTAGAACAATATCCCAATATAAAAATTAATAAAACAAAGTATTCTATACCCCAAATATTAAATATTAGTATTATGAATATTATGCCAGAAACATTCTTACACATTTTAGATAAATATGAAATATATGTTGGTACCAATACAGCTTGTTCTAGTGGAAATATTTCAAATAGTGTTATGGCTATATATAATGATAGTAAAAGGGCAAAACATACTATTAGAATAAGTTTATCTTATGTAACAACTACTGATGAAATAAATAAATTCTTAGAAGTATTTAAAGAAGAATATGAAAAAATTAGTCTATAAAAATAGATAATTTTTTTTATTTTATTAAATTTATGATAAAATTATATGTGTTGGTGATATTATGAAAAAAATTATTATATTAAAATATGGCGAGTTAACAACCAAAAAAGATAATATAAATTATTTTATTAAGACATTAAAGAAAAATATAAGTGAAGTTTTAGAAAACATAGAGCATGAAATATATTATGATTTTGGAAGAATGTTTATTTATGTTGCTGAAAAAGATATTGATGAAGTAGTAAATATATTACAAAATATTTTTGGTATATTTGAAATAATTATTGGATTTAAAGACGAAAATACAAATATTGAGAGTATTAAAAGTAATGTTTTAAATTTAGTTTGTGATAAAGAATTTAAAACATTTAAAGTAATTACTAAAAGAAGTGATAAAAGTTATCCTACAAATAGTATGGAAATTAACAATATTGTAGGAGAATATTTATTAACAAATATTTCAAATATAGCAGTTGATGTGCACAAGCCAGAGTTTTTAATTAATATAGAAATCCGAAAAAATGAAATACTATATTATTTTAATGGAATAAAAGGACTAGGTGGATATCCGGTTGGTACTTTAGGAAAAGGATTACTTATGTTAAGTGGAGGAATTGATTCTCCAGTTGCTGGTTATATGACAATTAAAAGGGGAGTTAAAATAGAAGCAATTTATTTTGAAAGCCCACCTCATACAAGCGAGTTAGCTAAAGATAAAGTTATTAAATTAGCTAGAGTACTTGCTAAATATAACTCAAACATAAAATTGCATATTATAAATTTTACAGAAATTCAAGAAACGATATTAAAAAATATTGAACATGAATATTTAATAACAATTATGCGAAGAATGATGTATCGAATAAGTGCAATAATAGCACATAATAATAAGTGTAATATTTTGATTAATGGTGAATCAATTGGTCAAGTAGCAAGCCAAACATTAACAAGCATGAGGGCAATAAACGAAGTAATTAAAATGCCAGTAATTAGACCATTAGCATGCTTTGATAAATTAGAAATTATTTCAATTGCCAAAAAAATTAATACATATGAAATAAGTACATTACCATATGAAGATTGTTGTACTATTTTTGTTCCATTACATCCAGTGATAAATCCTGATATAGCAAAATGTAATTTATATGAAAAAAATATTGATGTTGATAAACTAGTTCATAAAGCAATTAAAAATCATGAAGTTATAGATATAAAAGCCAAAGAGGATAATAAGTTTATAGATATATTATAGTATTTTTAGTTAAAATTTTAGCATACTACTATTAGGTGATAAAATGCTAAAATCTAGTAACTATTATTATAAAGGATACGACATATTAAATAAAAACAGACTAGAAAAATTAATGTTTGAGTATAACAATCCATATGGATATAATTTAGATAGCAATGAAAAAAGATATATTGATTATGATTATGTTGTAACACATACGAACCAAGACTATATAAAAAATAGGGATTTTGTAAAAAAGTAGATTTAGAACAGCAAAATTATAGCCATATTGGCTTTTTTTTTGTATAATTATTAGTGAGGTGTAAGAAAATGAAAATATTATCAGTAAATGCTGGAAGTTCATCTTTAAAATTTACATTATTTGAAATGCCAGCAAAAGAAGTTATTGCAAGTGGGGTTTTTGAAAAAATAGGCTTAGGTGATAGTTTTTATACAATAAAATATAGTGGAGAAAAATTAAGAAAAGAAAAAAATTTATTTGACCATTCTATTGCTGTAAACACATTAATTGAAGAATTAATTTCCCTACAAATTATATCATCATTAGAAGAAATAGAAGGAGTAGGACATAGAATAGTTCATGGTGGAAGTGAATTTTTAGAATCAGTTATCATGAATGAGGAATTAGTTCAAAAATTAGCATTATGTAATGATTTAGCACCATTACATAATCCAGCACACATAATGGGAATTAAAGCATTTATGGGAGCAATGCCAAACACACCACAAATATGTGTTTTTGATACAGCATTTCATTCCACAATGAAAGAAAAAGAATATTTATATCCCCTTCCTTATGAATGGTATGAAAAATATCAAGTTCGTAAGTATGGATTTCATGGAACATCCCATAGATTTATCACTAAAACATTAAGTGAATATTTAAATCGCAATGATTTAAAAATAATTTCTTGTCATATTGGAAATGGTGGAAGTGTTACTGCAATTGATTCAAACAAAGTAGTTGATACATCGATGGGATTTACGCCCCTTGCAGGAATTATGATGGGTACGCGTTGTGGCGATATTGATGCTAGTATTTTAAGTTATGTTAGCAAGAAAACTGGTAAAAATTTAGACGAATTAACCAATGATTTAAACAAAGCCAGTGGCTTACTTGGTGTAAGTGGAATTAGCAGTGATTCAAGAGATGTTGAACAAGCCGCTGAAGAAGGAAATCCTAGAGCAATTTTAGCTCAAGAAATGTATGCACAAAAAATTGCAAATTATATTGCTATGTACAACAATTTATTAAATGGAGCAGATGTAATAGCATTTACTGCGGGTGTTGGAGAAAATAGTAAGCATATGCGTGAATTAGTAATTTCTAAAATAGCATCACTAGGAGTTAAAATTGATGTAAGTAAAAATGATTTCCGTGGAGAATTTAGACTTATTACTAGTGATGATTCTAAAATTCCTGTTTATGTAGTACCAACAGATGAAGAACTAATGATTGCAATTGACACAATGAATTTAGTTTTAAATAATAATTAATAGAAAGTGGTGAGTATAATTAAAAGAGAATTATACAAAAAAATTTTTAAAATTATTAAAGATTATGATGAAATAATATTAGCAAGGCATATAGGACCCGATCCTGATGCTATAGCAAGTCAAATAGCTTTAAGAGATTCAATAAGACTTACTTTTCCGGAAAAAAAAGTTTATGCTGTTGGAGCAGGAGTTTCTAAATTTAAGTATTTAGGAAATTTAGATAAAATTGATTATTCAACATTAGAAAAACCTTTGTTAATAGTATTGGATGTTCCTAATTTTATTAGAATTGATAGTATTGAAGAATTGGAATATAATGCAATTTTGAAAATTGACCATCACCCAGCAGAAGACATTGTTGGAGATGTTGATTGGACGGATGAAAAAATGTCTAGTACATGTGAAATGATAGCAAATTTAATCATGAATACTAAATTAGTATTAGACCAAAAAATAGCAGAAAATTTATATTTAGGTATGGTATTTGATAGTGATAGATTTTTATTGCAAAATACAAGTTTAAATACATTTAAAACAGTATATGATTTACTTAATATTAGTAAAATAGATTTTGTACCACTATATAATCACTTATATGAACGAAATTTAGTGGAAGAAAAATTTAGAGCATATTTAATAAACAATATTAAAATAAGTGAAAATAATTTTGGATTTATATATGTTAATGATGAGACGTTAAAACAATTTAATGTAGAATCAACAATTGTATCAAACCAAGTAAATGATTTTTATTTCATTAAAGAACTTATATGTTGGATGTTTGTTGTTTATGATGAACGAAATGAAATATATAAAGCCAATATACGAAGTCGTGGACCTGTAATAAATGAAGTAGCAGCCAAATATAATGGCGGGGGTCATAAATTTGCATCTGGTTGTAGAACAAAAGAATATAAAGATATTGAAGCACTTGCTAATGATTTAGATATTGCATGTAAAGAGTATATTACGAAAGAAAATAATTAATATGAAAATAAAAAAAATTGAAAAGAAAACTAATAACTTGTATAAGATAACACTTAGTGATAATACTTCACTAAGTTTTTATGATGAAACAATAATTAAATTTGACTTGTTGTTTAATAAAGACTTATCTAAAGAAAAAATTGATGATTTGATTATTTTTAATAATAAAATAGATGGGTATTATAAAATGATTAATTATATTAAAAAGAAACTTAGAACAGAAAAAGAAATAAAAGATAAGTTAAAAAATTTAAACTATTCTTTAGAAGAAATTGATTTTATTATTAATAAATTAAAATTGCAAAAATATATTGATGATGTCTTTTATGTAGATGCTTATATTAATAATCAAATTAATTTAACATTAAATGGACCTAATAAAATTATTTATGATTTGTCAAAATTAGGTATTAATGAAGGTAAATTATATGTTGATAATATTAATGATGAAATATGGCAAGAAAAAGTAAAAAAAGTGGCTGATAAATATGTTAAGGTAAATCATAATTATTCTAAAAATATGTTAATAATTAAATTAAAAAATTATTTAGTTAATTTAGGTTATGATGTAAATAAATATAATGATATAATTCAAGAAATTAAGGTGCTAAATGAAAATGAAGTTATGAAAAAAGAATATGATAAAATAAAAAAAAGATATGAAAAAAAATACAATGGAAAAGAATTAGAACTTAAAATTAAAGATTATTTATATAAAAAAGGTTTTAAAATAAACATAGATAATATGGACTAAAACTTTATATTGTGGTATATTTAGTGTGAGAAACATATGTAATTTAAAAAGTGAGATGTGGTGTTTTATGAAAAAATTTTTGTTAATGATAATTTTGTTTTTAATTATACCCTTAAATTGTTTGGCATCTTCGTGGAGTAATTTTTACGATGAAAGTTCAAAAAAAGAAAATATTCAAAATTATACTAAAGTAATAAAAGATGGTTTTAAATGTACATATGAATCAGATGACTTTGATACTTTTGATTCTTTTACTTTTAACTTTAGTAGAAATGGTTGGATATTAAAATTGCCAAAAGGTACTTATACTATATGTGATAGTAATACATGTAAAAATTATGATAATAGTTTTAAATATCAAGATAAAGATATATATTTTGGCTCATTTCAAGTAGAAGAGTTTTTGGATAATTATTTATCTTTAAATAGTTGTCCAAGTAATCTTTATTTGGAAGATAGTGATATTTATGGGGTAGTTTTTTATTCTCATTATATAAATAGTACTCAGACAGCATTTTCATTAGATTCTGCTAATTCTACCGTTTCAGAACCCGATGCAGATACTGGCTGTTTAGTTAGTGATGCTTATTGTAAAGATTTTTCTATAAATACTGATGATGGAATATA
Source organism: uncultured Bacilli bacterium (assembly GCA_944359015.1). Taxonomy (GTDB): domain Bacteria; phylum Bacillota_I; class Bacilli_A; order RF39; family UBA660; genus Onthocola_B. The sequence continues at coordinate 802 of CALVSK010000016.1, read as the reverse complement.
TTATGTTCAAATAGGAAGTAAGGATGATGGTGTTTATACTGAGGACACAAAGTATTTTGCAGTATCAAAAAATTCAAATTATTCTGATAATATAAAAAAATCCTTTACAAATATAAATTCTTCCGTAAGTTTAACATATGATGGTAATACATTTACAATTGAAACAGATGATATATCATATATTTATAAAGATAATAATACATTTACTAGCAATTTAAGTTTAGAAAAATCCGATATTTACGATAACGTTTATTTATTAAAAACTAAACCAGTTACTTCTAATAATGAAAGTGTTGATGTACCAACACTAGACGTAGAAGAAATCGTATTTTGTGAACGCAATGAAACAAGAAAAACTTTTCAAATAATTGGGTATGTAATATTTTTTGCTAAGATAATTGTTCCATTATTACTAATTATATTAGGAAGTATAGATTTTGCAAAGGCAGTAATTTCCAATAGTGATAAAGCTCCACAAGATGCATTAAAAGCTTTTGGGATAAGAATTATAATAGCAGTCATCATATTTTTAATACCAACTATATTAAGCTTTTTAATAGGCTTAATTGATGGAGCATCCGAGGCTTTTGAAGATACAGCATTTAGTGATTGTTCAGATTGCTTATTAGATCCATTTGGTGATTGTAAAGCAGAAGATATTGTAAAATAAAAAAACTAGTGAAATGATATGAACCCCGTTTCTTGGACATAGAAACGAGGTTTTCATATGAGTAAATTGAGTTATGAAGATAAAATAAATTTATATAATGATTGGAAAATGGGCAGTTCTATGACTTTGCTA
>CALVSK010000015.1 GCA_944359015.1 uncultured Bacilli bacterium | reverse complement strand
ATAGGTAATATAAATCGATAGTGTGACCAACTTAATTGTGGACACAGTGTGTCCACAATTGGAAAAATATTATAAAACTTTCTCATTTTGCTAAGATTACTTTTATCATAATTTTTTCTATATTTTTCACTTAATTTATTTCCCCATTCTTTAATTAAACCATCCCCATATTTAGCCCGTTTTTCGCCACCTTGAGCTTCAACTATAAGTTTACCAATACTCCAATATATATAGTGTTTCACTATTATCTTGTAAGGTACGTACACCTTTATTAATTTCATTTTTCTTAATTAAAATTTCAACTTGTTTATAATAATTCATAACCAAAACACCCACTTAGTAATAATTTATCATAAATAAGTTAAATTATTTGTCGAATTAAATATTATAAAAATATAACTTTTAAATATTTTTTTATTTATACTCCAATTTCTTCTTTTTCAACAATAGATTTTGGATAAGGTTCTCTAATATCTGTTCTATATAGTATATAATCAGTACTAGTATTATAGTAATTAGCTAATCTTTGTAGTATATCTTCATTAAGTATTGTTTGATTAGTTTCATAATAACTATAATTTCTTTGAGTGATTCCTAATTTTTTTGCTATTTCTCTTTGCATTAAATCTTTGTCTTCTCTTAATTCTTTTAGTCGATTCATACTAACACCAAATTTATTATATTATAGTTGAAATTTATCTATTGCATTTTAGATAAAATTTGTCTATACTTATTATAGTAGGTGATAATAATCGACAGGATATTACTAAATTATTAGTTATACTTAAGAAAAAAGGAGTGGCTATGAAAAATAAAAAAATTATATTTTCAAGTATTATTATTTTAATTTTTGTTTTAACTATACTTATTACTAATTATATAAATTCAAATGGAAAAGTAGTGTTAGTAAGTGGTAAAGAACAAAATAAAGGTTATGATGTTGGTACATTTTCTTATATGTTGGAAACTTCATATGGTAGTGGCGAATACCAAATGTCTGAGGATAGTACTTGGCCGAGTGGATACGAGTATAATGCTACATTATCTAAATGTGAAAATGGCGGCATACTTACTTGGAATGAGGACACTAAGAGTGTAAATTTAAAAACTAATGTTTCAGATAAGTGTTATTTGTATTTTGATATTGTACCACCAGATGTAACATTAGCAACTAATTATTCAACAATTACTGCTAATACACCAGCAACACTTAATTGTTCTAATGCAACTGCAAATTATAATCAAAAATATGGGAGAGTTGAGATATCTGCAATTGATAATAAATATACTAATTGTACATTAACATATCAAACACCAAGTTCTAAAAACTATCTTAACACCTTTATCACAGGACTTTCTGGTACAACCCAAGGAGATGGACAAGTAGTAAGTGAAAATGGCTATAGATATGAAGGAAAGAATCCGAATAATTATATCTGGTTTAATAATGAATTATGGAGAATAATTGGTGTGTTTGATGAAGCTTCGCATGGTCAAAGTGGTAAAAACTTAGTTAAAATAATAAGGGTAGATTCAATAGGAGGACTAGCATGGCATAAATCAAATACTAATGATTGGACAACAGCAAGTTTAATGAATTTATTAAATGGAGCATATTTAAATAGAGAGGATGGAACAGATAGTGGATATTGTTATGGATATTCTATAGCAGTACCAAGTAATTGTGATTATACAAGTATAGGAATAAATAGTACATATAGAAGTATGATAGCAAATGTAAAATGGTATTTAGGAGGTTATTCAGGTAATAGTGCAACAGCAGAGGCATTTTATGGATATGAAAGAGGAACCACAGTGTATAGTGGAAGACCAACAGAGTGGGAAGGAAAAATAGGCTTAATGTATCCAAGTGATTATGGATATAGTGTACTTTCTAGCTCGTGTGCAAGAACAACAAATTTGAGTTCATATAATACATCAACATGTGCTGGAGAAAGTTGGTTGTATGGAGAGGGTACTGAATGGATAATTACTCCGCGTTCGTCGAGCAGTAGCTTCGTGTTTAATCTGAGCAATCGCGGCCCCTTGAACAGCAGCAACGCGTTCTACGGCTCTTCGGCCAGACCAGTCTTGTATCTAGATTCTTCAGTCTATGTAATAGATGGGAATGGAACAATGGGTGATGCGTATATTATAGGAATGTGATAAACTAAAGACCTCGCCGCCTATAAAACGGCGAGGGTCGTCAAAAATACTGCTTTAAAAAAAGTTTTAAATTATTTAGAAATAAATAAAATATCGTATAAAATACTGTATAATAATGAAATAATTAAAGAATATGATATAACCGATAATCAATATGAGAAAATATTATTACTTGCAAAAAAATCATCTTCAGTAAATAAACGAATAGATTTATTAATAAAGAACATAAAAGTAAGTAATCCAGAAATTTTGGAAAAAGTAATTGAGTGTATTGAAGAATGTTTAAAATAATCAGAAATGATTTTAATATTTTAACTAAATATAAATCATTTATTATAGAATTGGATAAATTGATTGAAAATATACCAAGAAAAGATTATTTTTATAAAGATAAAATAAGAACAGTATCTAATTATATTTTAGAATTAATTCTGAAATGTAATTATGAAGAAGAAAATTTTAATATTGGTTATTATATAACCAATATTAAAGGAAGTATTGCATATTTAGATTTTTTACTTGATAGAATATATAATATGAGATATATAAATGAAAATAATCTTTATAAAATAACTTTAAAATTAATAGAAATAAATAAAATGGTGACAGGATGGTTAAATAATAAGTGCAAGTAAGTATAAGAGATTTAAAAATAATATATGAAGAAGAAATAAGAAAGAATGTTAAAAATAGAAAAAAGATATTTAAATTTGAAAATCAAAAACTTGAATATCTCATGCATATAAAATATGTATTAGAAAATAATTTATATAATGGTGGTAGATACAATATATTTTTAATACATAGACCAAAATTAAGGGTGGTGATGTCACAAAGTATATATGATAAAGTAATAAATCATTATGTACCAAGATTTATACTTATTCCGAAACTAGAAAAATATTTAAATAATAGAAATTGTGCAACAAGAAAAAATATGGGTATAGATTATGCTATTAAGTTATTAAAAAAAGATATTGAATATTTTAAAAAATCTGAAACATTTTACTTTTTAAAATTAGATATATCTAAATTCTTTTATAAAATTAATCATAATATTTTGTTAAATCTTATTAATAAAGATTTAACAAATGAAGAATATAATTTAATAAAAGTAATACTTAATAGTACAAATAAACCATATATTAATAAAATAATAAGTAATTTTTAAAATAAATTAAATATACCTTTGCCAAAATACGAATTTGGTAAAGGTTTACCTATAGGTAATATGACAAGTCAATTTTTAGCAATATTTTATTTATCAAAATTACAACATTATATGATACATAACTTGCATTTAAAATTTGTTAATTATATGGATGATTATATAATAATTCATCAAGATAAAGAATATTTAGAAAAATGTTTAGATATTTTAACTAACAAATTATATAATGAGTATAATTTAGAAGTAAATAAAAACAAAACTTATATATCATCATCTAAATATGGTATACCATTTTTAGGATATTATATTAAAGTTATTAATAACAAAACTATTATTAAATTAAATAGTAATAGTAAGAAAAATATTAAAAAGGGTATTAAAAGAACTAAATATTTATTTGAAAATAATATAATATGTTTTAATAAACTATTTAGTAGCATTGAAAACTATAAACATAGTTATCCGTATGCTACAACAAATGAAACTTACAATATTTTTAATAGATATTGGGGTGGGTAATTCTTATGTAACTCGAATTCGTCGAACAGTAATAACGTGTTTAATCTGAACAACAACGGCAACTTGAACAACAACAACGCGAACAACGGCTATTCGGCCAGAGAGCCCTAAATGTTTGATGTTTAGTTTGTTAAGGCTAATTGAAAATAAGCATTAAGGACATGATTTATCCAAGAGTGTAACTCTAAATAAGAGTAACTACGGAAAAGTCTACGGACTTTTCCTATAGGGTTACCAATTTAAAAGTATAAATTAATAGTAAAAAATGTAAAAATAAAATATAATTCAAAAATATAATAGAAGTGTTAAATAATATATTGAAATATTTAAAATTTCAAATGTGTAAATATAATAATGAATGAAAGAATAGATATATTAAAAAAATTATATCCAAATTATCTAATATTAGTAAAAGTAAAAGATAAAATAAAATTTGTTGGTGTAGATAAATTAATAGTAGATACATTTGGAATAAAGAAACTTAAAAATGTTAATAAATTATTATTAGATAATTTGGATATAAAAATATTAGAAGAATATGATAATAATTCTTATGAAAATTATTATTTAAAAATAAAATTAATAGAAATAATAAAAGATATAAAGAAAGGAATTAATGATGAGGAAAAGAATTTTAATAGTTAGTGTAATAGCATTAATAATATTTATTAGTATTATAGGAGTGAATTATAATACTAATAATACCAAAGCATTTACTAAAGATGGAGTTACTTATGCATTAACTCTTGATGGGGCAAGTGTTAATAATTTTCCATCAAAAGGAATGTATAGGGTAGATGTAGAATGTAATAATGCTACTGGTAAATGGCTATATGATGAATGGAAATTAGCAATTGATGTTATAAATGGTGATAATATAACTTGTGATATTGCGTTTAATACTATCTCTAAAAACTACCTTAACATATATATAACTAGTTTAAGTGGTACAACCCAAGGAGATGGGCAAGTAGTAAGTGAAAATGGCTATAGATATGAAGGAAAGAATCCAAATAATTATATATGGTTTAATAATGAATTATGGAGAATAATTGGTGTGTTTGATGAAGCTTCGCATGGGCAAAGTGGTAAAAATTTGGTCAAGATAATAAGGGCAGATTCACTAGGTGGACTAGCATGGCATAAATCAAATACTAATGATTGGACAGCAGCAAGTTTAATGAATTTATTAAATGGAGCATATTTAAATGCTGGAGATGGAACAGATAGTGGATATTGTTATGGATTTTCTACAAGTGTACCGAGTAATTGTGATTATACAAATACAGGAATAAATGCAACATATAGAAATATGATAGTAAATGTAAAATGGTATTTAGGAGGGTATTCAACTTATAATGCAACAGCAGAGGCATTTTATGGATATGAAAGAGGTACAACGGTGTATAGTGGAAGACCAACTGAGTGGGAAGGAAAAATAGGGTTGATGTATCCAAGTGATTATGGATATAGTGTACTTTCTAGTTCATGTGCAAGAACAACAAATTTAGGTGCATATAATAGATTAACATGTGCTGGAAAAAGTTGGTTGTATGGAGAGGGTTACGAATGGACACTTACTCCGAGCTCGTCGGCCAGTAGCAGCGTGTTTTATCTGAACTACCACGGCGCCTTGAGCTACTACAACGCGAGCAACGGCTATTCGGCTAGGCCGGTCTTGTATCTAGATTCTTCAGTCTATGTAATAGATGGAAATGGAACAATGGGTGATTCATATATTATAGGAATGTGATAAACTAAAGCCCTCGCCGTTTTATAGGCGGCGAGGGTCGTGCTATTTATCAACATTATTAATTTAATTCTCTAACTAAATGCATTTCTTTTTGAGGAGTAAATATTTTTTCTAATAATTGGTATTGTAGTGATAAGTCAAGAGCAAGTTTAACCATTACTTCTTTATCACGGGTATAATCGATGCATAAAACTTTTTCTTCACCATTTTGTAAAGTGAAAGTTTTTTTATTGTGTTCATCTGTTCTTATGTTTTTTTCTTGACTTTTGTGTATTTGATAGATTCTATTGTGTAATCTATTAGAGCCAATAAATAGAGTCATTTTATTTATTGGGTCGATACATAGTGTTGTTCCTGCAAAGCCTGGTGACATAAATGATTTGCCGGATAATGGAGGGTATACTTGTAAAAATTTAGGGTCCGGTTGTTTTAAATATACTAATGAACCATAAAATCTTGTGTAATTATCACCATCTTTAAAACCAGTTGCTGTTTCACTCATGGATAATACACTTTCATTACTTAATATTTTTTCATTTATAAGGGCATTTGCTAAATTTATCATATCGTTTTTGGTAGAAAAGAAACCAGCATGACCAGGTGCTATACCTTCAAGTTCACCAATTGCTAGTGCTTTATTATCGTGTGGTGTTCCAGGGACATTATCATATTTTGTTATAGCAGTCCCATCACTTTTTATAATTGTTGAATAATTTTCGTTTGCAACTCTATTTAATTTTTCTTTGGGAACATTTAAATGAGTATCAATCATTCCTGCTGGTTTAAATATTATTTCATTTACAAAGTCTACAAAATTTAATTTACTTACTCTTTCCACTACATATCTTAAAACCATTGCTCCCATGTCTGTATAAGCATTAGAAAAATTTTGGTCTTCTTTTTTATGAACTGTAAATAAAATACTTTCGGCTTCTTCCTTAGTTTTAGCAGAATCTACTCTAGCATCTGTTACTATCATTACCCTAAATTTAAGTAAATCATATATTGTAACATCTCCTAGATTTTTAAATTCTGGTACGTATTTTGTAATTGGGTCAAATACATCTAATAAACCTATTTCATTTACTTTTAATATTGCAATTGCTGTAAATAACTTGGAAGTTGATGCTAAATCAAAAATAGTATCTTGTTCAATAGGTAAATAATCTGGAATTAATATACCATTTTTTAAAATATATTCTTGTCTATTTCCACATAATACTGTGTCTCTTGTTTTAAATGTTCCAAAATCAAGAATAACTCCTGGAGTTATTCTTGTATCTTTAACAAAATTATCTATTATTTCTTTTAAACCACTTTTTAAAAATAGTTTTAATCTTAATGTCGTTAAGCTTGCGCCAGGATTTTCTCTAATTGTTATTAAAACTGGTTTTAATAATCTTTCATAATCTTTTTTTGAAAATATATTTTCAAGGATTGGACTAGTGGAATTATTTTGATTTTTTAATAATTCATTTATGTAATCTATATATATTTTATATGTTTTTAATCTATTTATATGTATCACCTGTTTCTAAAATATACGCTATATTATAAGTAAATAATGACAAACTGTCAAATATTAAAATTTATGGAAAAAATACCAACTTTTTGATGCAAAATATATTTGTATGTGTTAAAATGAGTAGGGTGAAAAAGTATGGAACCAAAAAATATAAGAATTAATAAGAAAATAGGAAAGGCAAAATCATTTGCAAGATATATTGCTAATGTTAGAAAAAAGGAAAATTTAACTCAAAAAAGTTTAGCAGAAAAAATAAATGTTTCTGATAGAACAATTTCTAAATGGGAAAATGATTTAACCGTACCTGATTTATATAGTATTAAATCAATTTGTATTGGATTAAAGATTTCTCCAAATGCATTAATTTTAAGTCAATTGTCGTTTATTGATTATGTTTTTATATTTTCTAAAATATTAGGTAGTTTCATAAAAATGATTTTTAATAATATTGTTAAAATTATATTGTTTGTTATCTTAATATTTTTAGCAATATATTTTATTAATAACTTTAATGTTGTAAATATTTATTCATTAACTTATGAAAGTAAAGATATTACTATTAAAAATGGAATTTTTATTCAAAATAAAGGAAGGAATACTTTGCTTGTTAACAATATTAGTATTAATGATTTAGATTATGAATATACTGATTTAGATTTAAGTTTATATGTATTAGTTAATGGTGATAAAATTATTTTGTATGAAAGTGATAATTTGGAAGATATTTTAATTCAAGAGTTAAATGGTTATCCTGATGTGTTAAAAAATGATGTAATTAAAACTATGAAAAGTAATTTGTTTTTAGATGTAAAAGTAACTGATATTAATTTAAATGAAGAAATATATAAATGTAAAATAGTTTTTAAAAAAGAGTTTAGTAATGATAAGTTTACTTATCAAACTTATAAATCAAATTCGGAATATCGTTTAGATTATGAAGAATTTTTAAATGGCAATGTTCTTAATAAAGAATATGTAAATTATATGAGTTATTACTTTGTAGATGATTATAGAGACAGTTTAGATTTTTATGAAGAAGATGTAATTGTTGCTTATGATGATGATAATAATAAATTGCGTGATTTAGGTTATGATTATGATAAAAGATTAAATAAATATTATAAGTTTAATGATAATAAAGAAATAATTTATCAAAATGATGTAAAGCTTTTATTTAGTCAAGAAATAAAAAATAATTATGAATATAGAGTATATTATTATATTTTAAAAAATAGAATTGATTTTGTAATTTATGATATTGATATTAAAGTTTCGCTATTAAAATATTATGTGAAACAAAATTCGGTAGATTGTCGCGAAGGAGATTGCCAAAATTATTTAGATGATATTGAATATATTTTGGCTGAATATAAGGCAATTTCAGAAATTCTCTAGTTGGGGAGTTGCAACTCTCACGATTTTCTGTTGTTATATAACCTTCTTTTTGATATGCTGATTTCGGACTAGAAAGGAAGGTGATGTAGTAGTGAAGTTCATGAAGTATCTTTCAATTATTGGTTTAGTAGGATTTGGTTTTGCAGCAAATGTTAAAGCAGAGTTATCAGAAGCTGAATATACTAGGTTAAGAGAAAGGTTTTCAGAGGCAAGAATTGCCATAATGAGTGATGAAGAGAAGGAAAGATTTGCCAGTGCTGATTTAAATGTTCAAGAAAAATTGTTTTCATTTACTGAAAGTATAAATGGAACAATTACTTATACAGAAGTTGACCCTGATATGTATGATGAATTAGATTTTAATCCTGAAAATAACATAGCAACTTATAGTAGTCCATCATATCACGAAACAAGTTATAAGAGAATTCAAATAATAGATGATTATATTAGTGGAAATTTGCACCGAGTAATGGTTTACACCCAATGGTTAGTTACACCAGCAACAAAGTCTTTTGATGTTACAGCAATGCGAGTAGAAGATGCAACAATTGATGAAGGTTCCCAAGATGGAACACAAACTTATTGGGATGATGGAGAATATCATTATATATCATATTCACCAAATGGAACAAACATTAGGAAAGCAAGTAATGGATTTGGAATATCTATGAATCTAGTAAATTCAGCAGCTTATTTTGAAACCGATATAAGTGCTGACATTCGTACTTCGAGTAGTGATGCAATTGCGTATGGAACATATCAACATGCGGTAACAGATGTCACATTAAGTGAATCACAAAGTTATACAATTAGTCATAATGGTTTTGGCAGTGTACTTAATTTTGCAACTGGTGTAAGTGGCTATTATGATGGCATGGCGGGAGTTTACGTTCAACTTTTACCATATTAAAAAAATAAAATTACAAATAATACTTAAAACTGCGTTAAAAAATTCTTTACAACTTAAAAAAATTAATCCAAAAAACTAAATGGTAATTATGGAAGGAGTGGGTTATGCAACTAGTGCAACAAAAGGAATTGTTTGATAATTCTGTACAAGCAAGATGCTATACTGTTTTAAAAACAAGACAATTAAATTATAGTGTCATAAAGTTTCTTAATTATACATACCATTAAGTAGAATAACGAAAGATGGGTGTTGGTTATGGAAAAAGAAAAAATTATATCTTCTATAGCAAAACGAGGTAATGGGGAAATTTACTTAGGTGTAGTTGGGGCAGTTCGTACCGGGAAATCGACATTTATCAAACGCTTTATAGAAAATCTGGTTGTACCTAATATAACAGATGAATATGAAAAAAAGCGTTGTTTAGATGAGATTCCCCAATCCGCACAGGGTAAAACTATCATGACTACTGAGCCTAAGTTTGTCCCTAGTAATGGTGCAACAATTAAAATTAATGAATTTGAAACAAATATCAAATTAGTTGATTGTGTTGGTTATGTTATACCAGAGGCTAATGGTTTTGTTGATGAAGATGGTAATCCAAGGATGGTTAAAAGCCCTTGGTTTGAAGACGCTATTCCTTTTGTAGAGGCTGCAGAAATAGGAACAGAAAAAGTAATTAAAGATCATGCAACGATTGGAATAGTCATCACAACGGATGGTTCATTTGGAGAAATCAATAGAGGTGCTTACATCGAAACAGAAGAAAAGGTTATTAATGAACTTAAAAATATTGGAAAACCTTTCATCGTGATTTTAAATAGTATTCATCCAACTAATACTGAAACAGTGAACTTAGCAAGGGATTTAAGTAATACTTATGAAGTTCCTGTTGTTCCTATTAGTGCAGAGTTAATGAATGAAAAAGAGATAATGGAAATATTAAAAACTGCTCTTTATGAATTTCCGGTTTTAGATATTAAAGTATCTATTCCAGAATGGGTTCATGTACTTAATAATAATCATGAAATAAAGATGCATTACTTAGAAAAAATTAAAGAAAGTGTAATTAGTGTTGAAAAAGTAAAAGATATTGATTATATTTTAGAACACTTTAATGGTTCTATGTATATTAGTTCTGCTTATATAAGTGAGTTAGATGCCGCAACTGGGACAGTTACAATTAATTTAGAAAGCTCTAATGAATTATATCAAGAAACTCTTAAATCGTTCATGGGAAATATGATTACCACAAAAGCAGGATTGTTAAAAATCTTTGCTTCGTATACAGAATCTAAAGAAGAAATGGATTCTTTAAGACAAGCTGTGAAAATGGCTAAAAGTACTGGCTATGGTATAGTTTATCCTACTTTGAAGGAATTAAAACTTGAAACACCAGAACTTGTTAAACAAGGTAATAGGTATGGTGTTAAATTAAAAGCTGTAGCATCAAGTATACATTTATTGAAAGTTGATGTTGAATCAACATTTGAACCGATTATCGGAAGTGAAGTTCAGTCAAAAGAGTTAATAAATCGATTAATGAAAGATTATGAATCTGATGCATCTAGTATTTGGAAAAGTGAAATTTTTGGAAGAAGTTTAGAAAATATTGTTCAAGAAGGTATTCAAGCTAAATTAAGTATGATGCCAGATAATACTAGATATAAATTAAAAGAAACTGTCACAAAAATTGTAAATAAAGGTTCAAATACATTAATTGCTATTGTAATTTAACAATAGTAATTTTTTTGTTTGTAATGTAAATTTTAGTAAAATAAAAAGCGAAAATAGTAAATATTTAACACTTTTTGTGATAAAAGTGTGATTTTTATTGATTTTAATTTAAAACTTTGCTACATTTAATATGTAAGGACAATGGTTCTTATGAAAAATTTTTAGAATGTATGGGAGGTAAAAACATGTCTAAAGTTGAATTAGTAGAATTAATTGCAAAAGAAGCAGGATTATCAAAAGCAGATGCTGCTCGCGCATTAGATGCTACATTAGCAGGTATTACTGCAGGATTAAAGAAAGATGGTAAAGTTTCATTAGTTGGATTTGGAACATTTAGTGCTAAAAAAAGAGCTGCTAGAGAAGGAATTAATCCATTAACTAAAGAATCTATTAAAATTCCTGCTAAAGTTGTTGCATCATTTAAAGCTGGAAGCAAACTTAAAGATGCGTTAAACTAATAATTTAGTAAAATAAAAAAGAGTTGTGTTGAACAACTTTTTTTTATTTTATAAATAGGTTATAATATTAATAGAGGTATGTATGAAGAAATTAAAAATTTTTATACTTATTATTGGAATATTATTAATTTTTCTTTCCTTTTTATTAAATGGTTATAATGTCTTAAAATTAGTTATTTTAGCTTTTGGTATTATATTATTTACTTTAAGTATTGTCTTTTCTAGTTATAAAAGTGTTTTTATTATATTTTTTGTGCCAATTATATTAATTATTTTAACTTATGGTATAGATATGTTTTTGTTTTATAAATATAATAAAATACCTATTTATGTTATTGAAGAAAAAAGTAATAATCTGATAAGTGTTTATCAAAGTTTTATGTATAGAATATATAATTGTAATAATGAACTAATATTAGATTATGGTTATGAAAAAGATTTTATTTGTAATAGTGATTTGTTAAATACAATTAAAATAAATGATTTTTTAAATGATTTAAAATTAATAAAAAATAAATATTTTAATAAATTTGTTAAATTAGAGGGTAAAATAAGTAAAATTAGTGGAGTTGAATATATAGAGTTAGCAATGTTTACAAATAACAAGAATAGTTTGAATGGTTATGTAAATTTTAATGATAATTATAAGGTTAGAGTTTTAGTAAATGAAGATTTAAGTAAATATAATATTTATGACAATTTAGTGGTTATTGGAAGAGTTAGTAAAATAGAAGAAAAAAATGAAACTTTTGTTATCTATTTAGATGATTCAAAGTTAATAACTAGTGAAATTTATGATAGTTTTACTTATGAAATTGTAGAAAATAATGCTAAAACTTTAAATGCTATTGCTGATTTAGATGATTATTATTTTTATGGTTTATCATATTTAAATATTAAATATAGTGATGATGCAATTTATGAAATTAGTTATTTATTATTGGATAATAAAATAAATCTAGATGATATTATAAGTGATAATAGTGCTAGTATACTAAGAGATGAAGAAAGTATTGTTGTTGCTAAAAAATATGATTTGGAAAAATTTAATTTGTTAGTTTGTGAAAGTGGTAAAAAAATATTTGCTAATAAAGATTTTAATTTAAGTGTTGATTTATGTTATTAATTAAAAAAATAAGTATAAAATTGATTGACTTCAATAACTATTTTGTTGTATAATTGTTGCATATCGAGAAAAGGGGATTTGCCTTTGGAACACTATTTTACAAATAATTTAAATCTTAAAAGTGAAATAAAAGAAATACCATACGCGATAAATAATATTGATTTTACTTTTTTAAGTGATAATGGTGTTTTTGCTAAAAATAAAATAGACTATGGTTCTAATTTTTTAGTTACTAATTTTTTGTTATTTGCAGATAAATTAGATGCCAAAGTTTTAGATGTTGGTTGTGGTTATGGATTTATTGGAGTTGTAGTAAGTAAAATATTGAATATAGATGTTGATTTTGTTGATGTAAATAAAAGAGCGTTACATTTATGTGAAAGAAATATTAAATTAAATAAAGTAAATGGTAATGTTATTTTGAGTAATTGTTATGAAGATGTAAAAAATAAGTATGATTATATAATAACTAATCCACCGATTAGAGCAGGAAAGAAAATAGTAAATACTATACTCGCGGAGGCTAAAAATTATTTAAATGAATTTGGAGAACTTTGGTTTGTAATTCATAAAGACCAAGGTGCTAAATCGACAAAAAAATATTTGGAAGAATGGTATAATGTTGAAATAGTAAGTAAAAGTAAAGGTTTTTATTGTTTTAGAGCCAAAATTTGTTGACAAAACAAAATTTAGGTTATAGAATTTTAAATTGGTGGCATATTTATTTTTTTAAATAGAAATAGTCTTAAAAAATTGTGTATGGGGTGATATCGTGGCTTATAAAGTAAAAAAATTTGGTGACTATCGTGAAAGAAGATGTTTTTCGAAAACGAAAAACGTTTTAGAGTTGAATGATTTATTAGAAATTCAAAAGAAAAGTTATCAACAATTTTTAGATGTTGGTATTAAAGAAGTATTTGATGATTTGTTTCCAGTAGAAAGTTTTACTGGTAATATTTCATTGGAATTTGGTGATTATTATTTTGATGAACCAAGGTATTCAATAAAAGAAGCTAAAGAAAGAATGGTTAATTATGCTGCACCACTTAAGGTTGAAGCTCGTCTTTATGTGCATGAAACTGGAGAAGTAAAAGAACAAACAATATTTTTAGGTGATATGCCTTTAATGACTGATGCTGGTACTTTTATTATTAATGGTGCTGAAAGAGTAATTGTATCACAACTTGTTAGAAGTCCTAGTGTATATTTTAAAAGAGAAATTGATAAAAATGGTAGACATATAATTAGTGGAGAATTAATTCCTAATAAAGGAACTTGGTTAGAATATGAAACTGATGCTCGTGATGTATTATATGTAAGAATTGATAGAACTAGAAAAGTTGCTGCTACTACTTTACTTAGAGCATTAGGATTATCTAGTGATGAAGATATTATTAATGTATTTGGAGAAAATCAATATATTTTAAATACATTGGAAAAAGATAATACAAGTAATACTGATGAAGCTTTAATTGAAATATATGAAAAATTAAGACCAGGAGAACCTGCTACACTTGATTCTTCAAAAAATCAATTGATTACAAGATTTTTTGATAGATTCCGTTATGATTTAGCCAAAGTTGGTCGTTATAAATTTAATAAAAAATTAAATGTATTAGATAGATTACTAGGTTTAAAACTTGCTGAACCTATAATTAATAATAATGAAGTAATTGTTGAAAGTGGGACAGTTGTTACTAGAGAAATACTTGAAAAATTAAGACCTTTATTTGCCCATGGTTTAAATATTAAAGAAACATTAATTAACCAAGAATTAGATGATTATAATAAAATACAAACTGTTAAAGTTGTTGACCCATTAGATGAAAAGAAAATTATTACCTTAATTGGTACTGATGGAAGTGTTGGTATTAGAAGATTAACAATTCCTGATGTTTATGCTTCATTAAATTATTATATAGGTTTACATAGTAATATTGGTACTGATGATGAAATAGATAATTTAGGTAATAGACGTGTTCGTCAAGTTGGTGAGTTAATTCAAAATCAATTTAGAATTGGTATGACAAGAATGGAAAGAGTTATTCGAGAAAGAATGACTACTCAAGAACTTGAAAATGTTACACCAAAAACTCTTATTAATATTCGTCCAGTTACTGCTTATTTAAAAGAATTTTTTGGTTCTTCACAATTATCAAAATTCATGGACCAAATTAATCCTATAGCAGAACTAACTGATAAAAGACGTTTATCAAGTTTAGGACCTGGTGGATTATCAAGAGATAGAGCTGGTATGGATGTACGTGACGTTAATGCATCGCATTATGGACGTATTTGTCCAATTGAATCACCAGAAGGTCAAAATATTGGTCTTATTACTTCCCTTGCTGGTTATGCGAAAGTAAATGAATATGGTTTTATTATGACTCCATATAAAAAGGTAATTGATGGTGTTGTTACTGATGAAGTTGTTTATATGACTGCTGATGAAGAAAGAGATTATTATATTTCTCAAGCAACTACTAAAATAAATAATCATAATGAAATTGTAGATGATGAAGTTATTGCCCGTTTAAATGGTGATACTGTATATATTGATAAAAAACATGTTAATTATATGGATGTTGCTCCAAGTCAAGTTGTTGCAATTACTACAAGTTGTATTCCATTTTTGGAATTTGATGATGCTAATCGTACTTTGATGGGTGCTAACATGCAAAGACAAGCTGTTCCACTTTTACAAACTGAAGCTCCAATTGTAGGAACTGGTGTTGAATATATTGCAGCACGTGATTCTGGGTCTACAGTTGTTTGTAAGGCTGATGGTGTAGTGGAATATGCTGACAGTTTAAAAATCATTGTTAATGTTGCTCAAGGTAAGGATACTTATTATTTGGCAAATTTTGAAAGAAGTAATGCATCTAGCTGTGTAAATCATCATCCATTAGTTAAAAAAGGGGATAAGGTTTGTCGTGGACAAGTTATTGCTGATGGACCATCTACTGACCAAGGAGAACTTGCTCTTGGTAAAAATATGACTGTTGCCTTTATGACATTTAATGGATATAACTATGAAGATGCTGTTATATTAAATGAGAGATTGGTTAAAGATGATGTTTATACATCTTTACATATTTCACATTATGATATTGATTGTCGTGATACTAAATTAGGTCCTGAAGAAATAACAAGAGATATTCCAAATGTTGGTGAAGACGCTAGAAAAAATTTGGATGCTGATGGTATTATTAGAATTGGTACTGAAGTTAAAGAAGGAGATATTTTAGTTGGTAAAGTTACTCCGAAAGGGGTTCAAGAACTTACTAGTGAAGAAAAATTATTACATGCAATATTTGGCGAAAAAACTCGTGAAGTAAGAGATACATCACTTCGTGTTGAACATGGTGCTGGTGGTATTGTTCATGATGTTAAAGTTTATACTAAAGAAAATTCTGATGAACTTCCTGCTGGTGTTTCTAAAGTTATAAGAGTATATATTATTCAAAAACGTAAGATTCAAGTTGGAGATAAAATGTCTGGTAGACATGGTAATAAAGGGGTTATTTCTCTAATATTACCGGAAGAAGATATGCCTTATTTACCAGATGGTAGACCAGTTGATATTATGCTTAATCCACTTGGTGTTCCATCTCGTATGAACATAGGTCAAATTTTAGAAGTTCATTTAGGTATGGCTGGTAAATTGCAAGGTGTTCACTATGCTACTCCAGTATTTGATGGTGCTACTTGGGCTGATATTATGGAAGAAATGAAGGCTGCTGGTATGGCTGAGGATGGTAAAGTTGATTTACGTGATGGTCGTACTGGTGAGTTATTTGATCACCGTATTAATGTTGGGGTTATGTACATGGTTAAATTACATCACATGGTTGATGATAAATTACATGCTAGAGCAACTGGTCCTTATTCACTTGTTACTCAACAACCTTTAGGTGGTAAAGCTCAATTTGGTGGTCAAAGATTTGGAGAAATGGAAGTTTGGGCTCTATATGCTTATGGTGCTTCACATGTTTTACAAGAAATTTTAACTGTTAAAGCTGATGATATTGTAGGTCGTGTTAAAGTTTATGAATCTTTGGTTAAAGGTAAAGTAATTAATCAAGCAGGTGTTCCAGAAAGCTTTAGAGTATTAGTTAAAGAATTCCAAGCTTTGGGCTTAGATGTTCAAGTTGTAGATGAAAATGAAAAAGTATTAGAATTTAAAGATATTGAAGAAGATGAAGATGAAAATGACTCATTTAGAATAGAGGAAATTGATATAAGTTCTGATGAAGAAGAGTTAGTTCCTGATTCGGATTATATTGAAGAAGAGGAAGAAGAAACTGATTTAGATGATTTAGAATTTCCTGGTATTGATGAAATCATTCCAGAAGATGAAGGAAAGTAGGTGGGGAAGATGATAGATGTAAGTAAATTTAGAGGAATTAAAGTTAGTATTGCATCACCAGAAAAAATTCGTTCATGGTCTTATGGTGAAGTTAAGAAACCTGAAACAATTAATTATCGAACCCTAAAACCTGAAAGAGATGGATTGTTTTGTGAAAAAATATTTGGACCAACTAAAGATTATGAATGTAGTTGTGGTAAATATAAAAGATTAAGATATAAAAATATAGTTTGTGATAGATGTGGTGTTGAAGTTACCCTTTCTAAAGTAAGACGTGAAAGAATGGGACACATTGAACTTGCAGCACCTTGTTCACATATTTGGTTTTTTAAAGGCGTTCCTTCAAAAATGGGATTAGTTTTGGATATGTCTCCACGTGATTTGGAAGAAGTATTGTATTTCGTTAGTTACGTGGTAATTGATCCAGGAACTGCTCCACTTGAAATTAAACAAACTTTATCTGATAAAGAATATCGTGCTTATTATGAAAAGTATGGTAATTCGTTTAAAGTTGGTATGGGTGCTGAAGCTATTAAAGAACTATTAAAACAAGTAGATTTAGAAAAAGAAATAGCTAATTTACGTGAAGAATTAGAAAATGCTTCTGCTCAAAAAAGAATAAGATTAATTAAACGCTTGGATTGCTTGGTTGCTTTCCAAGAATCTGGTAATAAACCTGAATGGATGGTTCTTGATGTACTTCCTGTAATACCTCCAGAACTTCGTCCAATGATACAATTAGATGGTGGTCGTTTTGCTACAAGTGATTTAAATGATTTATATAGAAGAATAATAAATAGAAATAATCGTTTGAAAAAATTGCTTGAACTTGGTGCTCCAACTATTATTGTTCAAAATGAAAAAAGAATGCTTCAAGAAGCAGTTGATTCATTATTCGATAATGGTAGAAGAGGAAGAAGTATTAATGCTGCTAATAATAGACCACTTAAAAGTTTATCTAGTATGTTAAAGGGTAAACAAGGTAGATTCCGTCAAAACTTGCTTGGTAAAAGAGTTGATTATTCTGGTCGTTCTGTTATTGTTGTTGGGCCTAATTTAAAAATGTATCAATGTGGTTTACCAAAAGAAATGGCTATTGAATTGTTTAAACCACATGTTATAAATGGTCTTGTAGAAAGAGGTTTAGCACATAATATTAAAGGGGCTAAAAAGTTAATTGATTCACGTGATGAAGCAGTTTGGGATATTGTTGAAGATGTTATTACTGAATATCCGGTATTATTAAATAGAGCTCCAACTCTTCATAGACTTGGTATTCAAGCTTTCGAACCCGTTTTAGTTGGTGGTAAAGCTATTCGTTTGCATCCATTAGTTTGTACAGCATTTAATGCCGATTTCGATGGAGACCAAATGGCTGTCCATGTTCCTTTATCAGAAGAAGCTAAAGCCGAAGCAAGATTATTAATGCTTGGTGCTAATAATATCTTAAATCCTAAAGATGGCAAACCAATTGTTACTCCATCTCAAGATATGGTGCTTGGAAATTGTTATTTAACTATTGAATATGCTGGTCTTCCTAATGAAGGACACGTTTATAAAAGTGCTAATGAAGCTTTAATGGCTTATGAAAGAAGAGAAATTACTTTACATACTAGAATTGCTATTCCAGTAAAATCATTTAAATATAAATTATTTACTGATGAACAAAAGGATAAATATTTAGTTACTACTGTTGGTAAAATTAAATTTAATGAAATTTTACCTGATACATTCCCATATGTAAATGAAGGTACTAAAGATAATATCGAAGGTATTACTCCTGAAAAATATTTCTTACCTATGGGTGCTAATATTCCTGAAGAAATTAGTAAAATGCCTTTAGTTTCTCCATTTATTAAGAAGACTTTAGGTCAATTAATTGCTCAAGTGTTTAAAAGATATAAAACTACAGAAACTTCTATAATGCTTGATAAATTAAAAGATTTAGGATTTAAATATTCTACTGTTGCTGGAGTAACTGTTTCAATTGCTGATGTTGTCAGAAGTGATGATAAGAACGAAATAATTGAAAGAGCTAAAGTAAAAGTTGATAAAATTAATAAACAATATCAAAGAGGTTTAATTACAGAAGATGAAAGATATGAAAATGTAATCACTTCTTGGAATAAAGCTACCGATGAAATAAAAGATGAACTTGCAGAAATTAGTAAAAATAATTATGATAATCCAATATTCATGATGATGAATAGTGGTGCTCGTGGTTCAATTTCAAACTTTACACAACTTGCTGGAATGCGTGGTTTGATGGCTAAACCAGATGGTTCTACAGTTGAAATTCCAATTACTTCATCATTTATTGAAGGATTATCCGTATCAGAGTTCTTCTTATCAACTCATGGTTCTCGTAAAGGTTCTGCCGATACAGCTCTTCGTACTGCCGATTCAGGATACTTAACAAGAAGATTAGTTGATGTTGCTCAAGATATTATAGTTAAAGATTATGATTGTGGTTCTGTTCAAGGCTTAGTTGTTTATGATTTAATAAACGATAAAGATAATACTATTATTGAACCACTTGCGGAAAGAATTTTAGGTAGATATGCATCTAAAAAAATTGTAAATCCGGAAACTAAAGAAGTAATTGTAGAAGCCGGTGAAATGATAAATGAAAATGCTGTTGCTAAAATTACTAAAGCTGGTATTAAAAAAGTTGAAATTAGAAGTATTTTAACTTGTAAATCAAATAATGGTGTTTGTCAAAAATGTTATGGTCGTAATCTTGCTACTGGTAATTTAGTTGAAAAAGGAGAAGCTGTTGGTATTATGGCTGCTCAATCTATTGGTGAACCTGGTACCCAACTTACAATGCGTACTTTCCACTCTGGTGGTGTTGCCCATGGTGGAGATGCCGATATAACTCAAGGGTTGCCAAGAGTTGAAGAACTTTTTGAAGCAAGAACTCCAAAAGGAAAAGCTACGATTGCTGAAATTAGTGGAAAAATAATTGGCATTGAAGAACAAGGTGGAAAACACGCTATAACTATTGAAAACGAAGCAGGTATTAGAGAACATATTACAAATTATAATATGAAAGTAAGGGTTAATGTTGGGGATGTTGTTGAAGCTGGAGATAAATTAACTGAAGGTGTTATTTCTCCAAAAGAATTACTAGCTGTAACTGACCCACTTACTGCTCAAGAATATATTTTAAAAGAAGTTCAAAAAGTTTATAAATTACAAGGTGTTGATATTTCCGATAAACATATCGAAATTATTGTTAAACGTATGATTAATAAGGTTAAGATTATTGATTCTGGTGATACTAATTTTGTTGATGGTTTAACAGTTTCATTAAGAGAATTTACTGAAGGAAATAAACCTGTTATATTAGCTGGTAAAGTTCCTGCTAAAGGTAATCCAATAATGCTTGGTATTACTAAATCTTCATTGGAAACTGATTCATTCTTATCTGCTGCATCTTTCCAAGAAACTACTAGAGTTTTAACCGATGCTGCTATTCGTGGTAAAGTTGATAGTTTACAGGGATTAAAAGAAAATGTTATTATTGGTAAATTGATTCCAGCTGGTACTGGTTATAAACAATATAGCGATATTAAAATTCAACTTGAAAAAGATATTTTAACTGATGATGCTAATGAAGTTTTAGAAGAAAAATTAATGGATAATGCTGATATAAAGTTAGAAAATTTATAATTTCTTATAAATTGTGAGAGTGATTTTATTCACTCTTTTTTAATGTTTTTATTATTTAAATATTTTTTTGGTAAATTATATGTTATACTTTTATTAGTATAGTATAAAAATATATGCTTTGTAGGAGGAAAAAATTTATGTTATTTTATATTGTTATTGGAATATTATTGATTATATTTGTTTATATTTTAATTTTATATAATGCTTTTGTTAGACTTAATAACAAAGTTGATGAAGCTTTTTCAACTATGGATGTTTATTTGAAAAAAAGATGGGATATAATACCTAATATTGTTGAAACTGTTAAAAGTTATGCAAAATATGAAAAAGATACTTTTGAAAATGTTATTCAATTAAGAAATAATTATGATAATTTATCTGATGAAGAAAAAATTAAAATTAATGAAAGTTTATCAAATAATGTTAATAAAATTATGATTTTAGTAGAATCTTATCCGGATTTAAAAGCTAATGAAAATTTTAAAAATTTGAGTAATCAATTAGTTAAAATTGAAGACGATATTGCTAATGCAAGAAAATATTATAATGGTACTGTAAGAATTTATAATAATAAAGTTGAAATGTTTCCTAATAATATATTTGCTAAGTTGTTTGGCTATAAATCTAAGTTAATGTTTATGGCAACAGTTAATGAAAGAAAAAATATTAAAATTAACTTATAATCTATGGAGATTTAGTCTGAAAAATAAAACTAAATTTATTTTAGAAAAAGCCTAAAAAGGGGCAGACTTCCCCTTACCCCAAGAAAAGTCAAAAATTTAACTATTCAATTTTGGCATTCTGATTGACCAAGTTAATTAAATCATCAGATGTAAGACCTAAAGAAATTAATTGTTTAAGAGATTGATTGAAGTTGTTTTTGGTATATTTTAGTCTATCTTTATCAGATGTTTCGTTTGAAGCTAAATCTGCTGGGTTCCAAACTTCACCGGTAGATAACATATGATAAATAGCAACTAAAATCTTTCTAGCAATGGCAATGGTAGCACGTTTTTTTCCACGGCGTTTAGAAATTTTGTTAAATTTATTAGCATAATAAGAATTGGATTTATCTTTAACAGCACAATGTGCGACCTCAACTAAACAAGGCTTAAGATAAACACCAGCACGAGAAAT
>CALVSK010000014.1 GCA_944359015.1 uncultured Bacilli bacterium | reverse complement strand
TATAAAATAAATTTTGTTCAAGTTTTCATTACTATGTGTGCCTTGAACAAAGTGAAAGGAATGATTGGTTTATATGAAAAAATTTTTGTATATTAATGTTTTAATCATATTTGTTTTTTTTACATTTTTGCTCAAATCTAGTGCTTTATCTAATAAGCTTAATTATATCAATATTAATACTACTGATGTTAGTTTAAATGTTGGTTATTTGTCTTTTTATGATATTTTATTTGAAAATCATTCAAATACTTCTTCTCAATATTATTTTATCTCTGGTACTATAAATAATAATTTAGATGTTGATGTACAATATAATTATTTTGTTTACTACTATGATTCTAATTATAATTTGGTTGCCAAATCTTCTAGTTCTTCGGTTGCTTATCCAGGAATTAATGACTTTAAATTAATGTCAAATTTAAATATTTTGGAAAATAATAATGTTTTAGATATCGTTTATTATAGTTTGCAAGTAGATATTCAAGATGATAATTATATTTTAGATAATTCATATTTAACTCCTAGTCAAAATAGTCAGTATAGTTCTTATGATTATGTAATAGATGAATATAATGTTGATATAATTGTTAATGAAGATAATAGTTTTGATGTAACTGAAATTATAACAGTATATTTTAATATTCCTAAACATGGTATTTTTAGAACTATTCCTTTAAGAAATAACGTAAAAAGATTAGATGGTAGTTCGTATACTAATCGTGCCCAAATATCAAATGTTAGTGTTGATAATACTTATACTTCTTCAAAAGAAAAAGGTAATTATAAATTAACAATAGGTTCTGCAAATCATACTTTAACTGGTAAGCAAACTTATGTTATTAAATATACGTATACTTTGGGTAAAACTCCAATGAAAGAATATGATGAATTATATTACAATTTAATTGGTAATGAGTGGGATACAGTTATTGGCAATATGTCTTTTTCAATTACTATGCCTAAAGAGTTTGATTCTAGTAAGCTAGGCTTTTCATCAGGCTTAGTTGGTTCTGTTGATAGTAGTAAAGTAGTATATAATGTCAATAATAATGTTATAAGTGGCTATTTTAATGGAATTTTAGGGGTAGGTGAAGGTTTAACTGTAAGATGTGAATTGGAAAAAGGTTACTTTTCAGAAGCTAAAATGGTTTTAAGTATTTATGACTATTTTATGTTTATAGTTCCAATTTTTTCATTAATTGTTTCTGTGTTTTTATGGTTTAAATTTGGTCGAGATAATCAAGTTGTAGAAAGTGTGGAATTTTATCCTCCAGATGGACTCAATAGTCTTGAGGTAGGCTTTTTATTTAAAGGAAATGCTGATATTCAAGATGTAACTTCATTGCTTATATATTTAGCAAATAAAGGTTATTTAGAAATTGTTGATAATAATATTAATTTAAATGCAAGTAATGTTTATTTAAGTAAAGATGCAAAAAATAATGCTAAACAAAAAATTATTGATTTGCAAAATAAAATTAATGAAGAAAAAAAATTGAAATCTAATTCAAAAAAAATAAAATATTATGAAAATATGTTAGATATTTATAAAAATATTGATACTCCAATTAATTATGCTAAATATGGTGTTAATTATTCAGTTAAAAAATTTGCTGAAGAAGATAAAATTTTTATAAAAAAATTAAGAGATTATGATGGAAATGATATCAATGAACAATGGTTTATGGAAGGTTTGTTTGAATATGATAGAACTGAAGTTACTTTTAAAATGTTATATAATAATTTTTATGTAACTAGTAATAGAATATTAGGTAATATTAATAATAAACAAAAAAGAGACACAATATTTGAAAAATCATCTTCTAATAAAAAAATTATAATTGTTTTAATGGCTATAATTAGTTATTGTTTAATTACAATACCTCCAGTTTATAATTATTGGGAATTAAGAATGTTAATTTTTGCATTATTATTGCCAGTTCTTACTGTTTTTGCCTCTTTCAAATCTTTTAAAAAATCTGATAGTTTTTTTAGCAAAATATTTGATATTTGTTGGTGTTTATGTTTTACTATATTTCCAATTGTGGGAATTGTAGTACCAGCTTTGAAGTATGATAAGTTTTATCTAACTAGTTATATTATAGGAATAATTTGTATACTTGGTATGTTAATTTGCTTGTTTTTAATTCCTAAAAGAACAAAATATGGAAATGAAATGTTAGGAAAAATACGTGGATTTAAAAGCTTTTTGGAAACTGTTGAAAAAGAAAAGCTTGAAGCAATGGTGTTGCAATATCCAAATTATTTTTATGATATATTACCATATACTTATGTTTTAGGTATTTCTAATAAATGGATAAAAAAATTTGAGCAAATTTCTTTAGAACCACCTTCATGGTATTGCACTACAAATGATTTTGATGTTTCGGATTTTGGTTCAAAAATAAATTCTACAATAAATACAGCTCAAAATATAATGTTTTCTAATTCGGATTTAGATAGTAGTAGTTCATCAGGAGGCTCATCAGGTGGTGGTTCTTCTGGCGGTGGCTCTGGTGGTGGTGGCGGTGGTTCTTGGTAATTTTGATTAGTTGAAGATTTTTACAATATTTTAATCTTTTTTGTAAGTTATTGTTTAAGAAATGATTGCTAATTAAATCATATTTTAAGTAAAAAGAGCAATAAAATTTGCTTTTTTTTTAAAAAGTGATATAATATAGTCAATTTTTAGGGGGTTGTATGGAAAAAGTTTATGGATTTTCAAATGAAAATTTGTGTGTGTTTCCTAAAATTTATGATTTTAAAAATGCTAATGTTTTGTCAGTTTTAGGAAGTGGAGACCAATATTTTACTGCTATTTTAAATGGTGCGAAAAATGTAGATGTTTTTGATGTTAATAGTTTAACTTGGTATCATTTTGTTCTTAAATTTATTGGGATATCTGTTTTATCTTATGAAGAATTTATGCAAATGTTTTTGATTGATGGATTAGATAATCTTAGTATTTATGAAAAGTTGAAACCATATTTACCTTTTGATGTTGCAAATTTTTTTGATTATTTAATATTTATAGATAGACAGTTTTCATCTATTAAATTAGTAAATATTATATTTTCTGCTGCTAAAAATAAAAATATCCCTTATTTTGGAAAAAAGGCTTATTATAAACTTCAAAGAATATTGAGAGATAGTCATTTACCACAATTTATAAATTGCAATTTGTTAAACTTACCTGATTTTATTGATAAAAAATATGATGTTTCCTTATTTTCAAATATATATCATTATTTAGATATTAATGCTGGGCAGTATAGAGATTTATTAAATGATATTGATTCAACAGATATTATGGCTCTATATTCTTGGATATTAAATGATGAAGAAAAAAGTGAATTATTAGATGCTGGTTTTGATGTATTATCAGTTCCTGGTGTTTTAAATTCAAGAGATTATATTGCAAATTTAACTAGAAAAAAGCAATAAAATTTGCTTTTTTTTTCTTATAATAATATAATTAATTAGGTGATTGATGTGTACGAAAATAAGAAAATTTTAATTTTAGGTGCAGGTAAAAGTGGATTAAGTGTTGCCAAATTATTGAGTAATAAAAATAATGATATTACTTTAAGTGATGTTAAAGATATAGATGAAAATGAAAGATTATTATTGGAAAGTTTAGGTATTAAAGTTGTTATTACTAAAAATCAATGTGATTTAATTGATGATAATTATGACTTGGTTATTAAAAATCCTGCAATTATGTTTACTAGTGATATTGTAAAAAAATTAAATTTATTAAATATTAGAACGGAAAATGAAATTGAAGTTGCTTATCATTTTTTACCTAAAAATGTTAATATTATTGGTGTTACAGGGTCTAATGGTAAAACAACAACAACAACAATTATTTATGAATTATTAAAATTAATGAAAAAAAATGTTGTATTAGCAGGAAATATTGGTATGGCTTTATGTTCTGTTGTTGATAAAGTTAAAGAAAACGATATTTTATTAATAGAAATTAGTGATCATCAATTGTGTGATATTCATGATTTTAAAACAAATATAAGTGTTTTAACTAATATTTGTCAAACTCATTTGGATTATCATGGTAGTTATGAACATTATAAATTAACTAAAGGAAAAATTTTTAATAAACATACTAATAATGATATGGCCATTATTAATTATAGCTGTTTAGATTGTTTAGAAGTTAGTAAAAATATAAATTCTAAAATTATTTATTTTAATGATAAAAATAATTATGTTACTGAAAATGGTATTTATTTAGATAAGGATTTAATTATTTCTTTAAATGATATAAAGTTAAAAGGAATACATAATTATGAAAATATTTTGGCTGCTTTGGTTGTTTTAAAAGAGTTTGGCTTTGATAAAGAAGTTGTCAGAAAATTTTTAAAAGGATTTAATGGGGTTTCACATCGTTTAGAATTTGTAAGAGAAATTAATGATGTTTCTTTTTATAATGATTCTAAGTCAACTAATCCAACTTCTACGGTTACTGCTTTAAAAACATTTAATCAACCTATTCATTTAATACTAGGTGGTTTAAATCGAAATCAAAGTTTTGATGAATTAGATAATTATTTGGGTAATGTAAAAATTGTTTATGCTATTGGTGAAGTTACAGATTTAGTTAATGATTATTGTAAAAGTAAAAATATTAAATGTTATAAATGTTTTACTTTAAAAGAAGCAATGAAAAAGATAAAAGAAAATATTATTTCTGGTGATATTGTTTTGCTTTCTCCAGGTAGTGCTTCTCAAGATCAATATTTGAAATTTGAAGATAGGGGAAATCAATTTAAAAATTTAGTTGAAAATTTCTAAATTTAGTTTTATAATTTAAATATAATAGAAGGGGCTGACTATTATGAATGGACAAAATAATCAACAACAAAATAATTTAAATGAATTAAATAGTATGAATTTGGGAACTGCTGCAGTTAATCCTGCAACTAGTAATCAAAGTAATTTAGGTACTAATAATAATTTAAATACAAGTATGAATAATATAAATAATGTTGGAGTAAATAATTTGCAACAACCTTTAGAGGTAAATAGTAATGTAAATCAATTAGTTGATAATATTAATGTTCCTCAAGAACATGTTGAGTCTTTAGAATCATTAGATTCTAACATTAATGAAAGTTTAAATAGTAATGCAAAAGTAAGTGAACCTGTTGCTCAACCAATACCAGGGACTGAAGCTAGTTTATTAGGAGAAACTGTTGGAACAAATAATGCTAATGCTAATCAAGATAATTTAAATGCTAATAATTATATAAATCCAAATAAGGTTGAAAGTATTGGGACTATCCCTCCGAGTGATAAACCAGTTAAAAATAAAAAAGAAATAAAACCTATAAATAAAATAATATTTGTTATTATTGTTGTTGCTTTAATTATTGGTGTAGCATTTGGAGTTTATTATTTTTTGAATTTAAGTAATAGTGCTGTTGTGACTTTAAAAACACCTACTTTAAATTTGGGAGATAGTGTATCAGATGATATTAACGATTATGCTACTATTAAAGGAAATGGTGCTGGGGCTTGTACCTTAAGTAAAGTTGATGTTAATCCTAATCAGGTAGGAGAATATAGTTTTACCATAAGTTGTAATAAAAAAGATTATACGGGTAAAGTTTTAGTAATAGATGAAAAAGCTCCGGAAGTATCGTTAAATATTGTTTATAAAACTTTAAATGACACTGCTACTGTTGAAGAGTTTGTTAACACTTGTAGCGATCCTTCAGATTGTGAAGTCAGTTTTGTTGATGAGGCTAAAGTTTCTGAGTATTTAGGTACAGCTGGTGGCCCACATAATATTGATATAAGAGTTACTGATAGCATAGGAAATTATAAAGATGTTGTTGGATTGCTTTATGTTACTCCAAGTGATATAACATTTTATACTACTTGCTCATCAAAAGAAACTAATATAACTGATTATAATGCTACTAAACAAATATCTGATTTTTTACCTTTAGGTTATTTAGAAACTACTGGACTTTCTTATTTAGGTATTTCAAGAAGAATTTATACTTATAAGTTTACTAATAAAGAAGATTATTTAGATGTATCTAAAGATAAAACTGATACTTTAAGTTTTGATGGAGTTGAAGGTATGGCAACTTATGATGATGAAAATTTAGTAATTACTATTTCAACTGATTTAAGTGTTGATACTTTAAATAGTGAATCTAATGGTACTTTCCCTGTTGCTTATGCTGGCTTTACATCTTATTATACTTCTAAGGGATATACTTGTAGTAATCAAAGTGCTACTAATAATAATTAATTGGTTATAATATATACTATAACTTAATGTTAAATAAAAGTTATAGTATTATTTTTTTATTGTATATAAAAAAGTAACATGATAAAATTGGAGTAGGGATGATTTTATGAAAAAAAAAATTTTAATGTATATAGGGGTAATTGTTTTAACGGTTCTTATTGCTTTATTATTTTTTAAATTATTTAACTTTGAAGGAGATAAAGAAGAAGTTCCGGAAATTAAAGACGAAGTGGTTACTGAGTTATATAATTATTTATTAGATAAAAATATTTTTGGAAGTTTATCTATGTATAGTGGTAATTATACGACTTTTAATAACTTGAATCCTGATATAGTTAGTAAAATTGTTTATGAATATTTATTAAATGAGCAACAAGCTTATTTTGAAATTACTTCCATTGATGAATTAGAAAGTAATAATATTATTTCAAATAATGCTGATATAAATCCTCTTTATAAAATTAAAATTGAACTTTTTAATGATGCTTTTAAAAAAATATTTGGAGATGATGCTGTTTTTAAACCAGTTAATTTTAAATATGATTATAATATTGAAGGCAAAATTAATAAAGATATGACTTATTACTTTGTATATGAAACTGATGATAATAGTTTAAATGATGATGTCGTATATCGAAAAATGTTGAGATATTCTGTTGGAGATAATAATAATGTAATAAAAATTTATGATTATTATTTACGTTGTGATGTTAATACAAAAATTTGTTATAATGATGAAAAAAAGACTAATAAAAATAACAATATATTATATTCAAATAATTTAAATATTGATAATTACAGTAATGTTTTAAAAACATATGAGCATACTTTCGTATATAGTAATGGAAATTATTATTGGAAAAGTTCTCAAATGATTTAAGTTTATGGGGGTTTTGTGGAAAGTATTTATGATATTTGTTCGGATGTTTTAAATAATGTTTTTAAACAAGCCGCTATTGATTTTGTTTACGAAAATGGAGTAATTGACTTTTTATCAATGGAACATCATAAATATGATGATTTTTTTGTTGATTTTGAAACTAAAAACATTTCTTTTAATAAAGAATGTTATAAAAAATTAATTATGGCAATTATTTTTACAAATGCTTTTTTAAGTTCAGCATTTAAATATCATCAGGGGATTGATGACGCTTCTTTTGATAGTTTATTTTTTCATTTACAGGAGTTAAGTATTGATGAAATTTATGAAATGTTTAAAAATAAAGATGAATCTTTAGTTGATATAATCTTAGAAGCGGCTTCATTTTCAGAAAAAAATTATATATATAAATATGCTTCTTGGTTATCGATTAAAACTAATGGCTTATTGAAAAAATTATTAAAAATCAATCCTTTTGCTATATTAGATTTTAATAATATATTATATGAAGATAGTTTTGTAATTCTTGAAAAAATAATTTATCTTGTAGATATATGTTATGATAAATCCTTAACTTATGCATTAAATGATGAACTGGGAGAACTAGATAATTATGTTGATTTTAATTCTTTTTTGCTATCTGTATTGCGAAAAAAACTTTTAGAAACTTGTGAAAACTTGAAAATAGATGTTTTAACTTTTTTTGCTACCTTCTTTTCTTTTATTTATGAAAGTTTAGTAATATTTGATAATACAGATGATGGTATTAGTATTATTAAAATGTTAGAAAATTTATCAAATGAAGCTTTATTGGAAAAATTTATGCAAGATAATAATTTTATGCGATTAATGATTGATTTATTTTTGATTTATATAGAATATATGAAAAAAGATGATTTAATCGAAAGAAGAAAAAAATTTTTATATAAAGGAAATATAAAAACTTTTAAAAAAATAAATCCCAATTTTGAAGAAGAATTATTAGTATTAAAACGCAAATTAAAAGAGACAAATTAAATTATGTCTCATTTTTTAATACTGCATGTATAACATATCTATTTTCTTCATCAGCACACGTCGATAATGTTAATATTTTGTCTTTGTCAGTTAATTCTATATTAAAATTATATATGCTTCGATTTTTTAACATGTTGTAAAATTTTAGTTTTTCTTGATTGTTTACAAATAATGTTTTTATATAATCGGTTGTAACTCTGATTTTATATATTGAAAATATTTGATACTCTAAGTTTTCATATAAAGTTTTTAAAGATATAATTTGATTTTCAGGATTTGTATACCAATCGTAACGAAATGCATTTTGTAATGTTCCAAACATAACTCCATTACTATACCTATTATGAGCATATATTATTATGTTTTCACTTAAATCTTCTGTTTCATTTCGGTAATCCATAAATACCCAACCATTATTATCTTCTTCTAAATAAAAATTATGGCTTAAATAATAATTGTTATTTATAGTTTTTACTACTGGATAATCTATATTTGTATTATTAACTTTTAACCACCCAACAGTTTCAGGATTAACATTGATTAAACTTGCTATATCTTCATTTACTACAAGTTTATCTTCTTCATCTTTATTTGCATTTAAATCAGCAATTATTTTTTCTGAATCATTTATTTCAATTACTTTTATAATATTTTCTTTTATTGTATTCACTCTTTTCATTGATGAATAATTATCATAAAATACAAAACTGAATGATGCTATAACTATTAGTAAAATTAAGTAACTACAAAATTTTAAAATACTGTAATTTGTTTGTTTAAATATGTTTTCCTTTATATATTCGTTACTATATTTTAATCTAAAATAAATTTTATATTTTTTACTTTTCTTTTTGTTAAATTCTTTTAAATAATTTGCTGTTTCTTCATTGTTAATATTTTCATGTATTAATATTTTTATATTCTTTTTATTATATAATTTTAATGTTTTTATAATAAATTCTAAATCGTTTTTGTTTACTAAATTTACATTTATGCATTTTAAATACTTGTTAATTTTACAAAAGGCATTGAAGTCTTCTTCATCTTGTTGGGATAGTGGTAATTCCATTTGAATATTCATTTTGTAAAATAAATTGCTAAATTGATTTAAGTTGTTTTCTAACATGAAATTTGATAAAAATAATATCTCATTTCTTGATTCTACCATTATTCCATATTTATCTAAATATTCTATCATAAATGGTTGTAAAGTATAACAATTAACATTTTTTATGTTTGATTGCATTATTTTTTCACATATTGAAAATGTTAGTGGAGATTCTTCTTTTAAGATAAGGTTTATTACTAACTTATTGTTTTTAAATATATCTAAAAACTCTGGTAATAAAAGATTGCTTTCAAAAATAATTGTATTTATTTGACTATCTTTAGTTAATTCTTCAAAAAAATTGGCCATAATTTTTTTGTTATTTTTAATGTAATCATCAGAAAAAACAAGTTCATTACAACTTATTACATTGGTATTAAGAATATTTTTATATTCATTTGATAGTCTAATTTTTTCTTTTATTATTAATGAATTTTCATATATTTTTATTAATACTTTTTTCATAACTTCACCTATGTTACTTTAATATGATAACACAAATTTACACTTTTTAATATAAATTTATAAAAATTATGTTGTTTTTTGTATTTTTATGATATAATTTAGTCATAATAAAGATAGGAGAGATGTGATATGAAGAAATTATTAAGTTTTTTGGTTATAGGAGTGGTTGCTGTTCTACCTTTGAGTGTTAAAGCTTTTTCTTTAGTACCAAGTTGTGAAAAAAGTTGTCCAACTGAAGATGGTAAATGTGAACAAACTTGTAAAATTGAAGTAAAAAATAACACGGGTTCTTTGACTATTTTTGAGCCAACTTTGACTATTACTGGAGATTCTGATAAGATTACTTTAAAATCTATTCAAGGTGGAGAAGGTTGGGAAGCTAGTCAAACTAGAGATGGAAATGTTATTAATTTAAAATTTTTAGCTACTAGTCCTGTTACTGCTTCAAACTTTACATTAGCAACTTTTGTTTTAGAACTTGAAGATAAAGCAACTGATTGTAGTCTTTCACTTAAAAATGAAGAAGTTACTGTTGAAATTGAAACAGAAGTAACAGAAGAAGTAGAAACTGGTGCTACTATTCCTCTTGCAATTCTTGCTTGTGCTGTTGTTGCTGGTGGAGCAATATATCTTGTAACTAAAAAGAATAAAAAATTATACAAAATATAGTAGATAGCTTAAAAATTTACAATCTTAGGTTTCTAAGATTGTTTTTTTGTGTTATTATATTTGCAGGTGATTTATAATGCGTGAATTTAGTGAACAAGAATTAGTAAGAAGACAAAAAGCCCAAAATTTAAAAAATTTAGGTATTGATGCTTTTGGTCAAAGATTTGATGTGACAGATTTTTCTGCTGATATTAAAGAAAAATATCAAGGATTTTCCCATGAAGAACTAGAAAAAATGAATGCTTTAGTAACTGTTGCTGGAAGAATTATGTTTATAAGAAAAATGGGAAAAGCTAGTTTTTTTTCCATTCAAGATAAATTAGGGAAAATTCAAATATATATTTCTATAAATGATGTTGGTGAAGATACTTATGCTTTATTTAAAACTGCAGACATTGGGGATATTGTAGGTATTAGTGGTAATGTGATGATTACTCAAACTGGTGAGGTTACTATAAAATGTAAAAGTTATACTCATTTGGTTAAAGCTTTAAGACCCTTGCCAGAAAAATATCATGGTTTAAATGATGTGGAAGAAAGATTTAGAAGACGTTATGTTGATTTAATTATGAATGAAGATGCTAGAAGAGTAGCTTTTGCTAGACCAAAAATTATTCGTTCTATTCAACATTATTTAGATAATTTAGGTTATGTAGAAGTGGAAACACCAATTTTAGGAACTGTTTTAGGTGGAGCTGCAGCAAGACCATTTATAACTCATCATAATGCTCAAAATATTGACATGTATCTAAGAATTGCTACTGAACTTTCTTTAAAAAGATTATTAGTTGGTGGTATGGATGCAGTTTATGAAATAGGAAGAATTTTTAGAAATGAAGGCATGGATAGAAAACATAATCCTGAATTCACTACTATTGAACTTTATAAAGCATTTACGGATTTAGAAGGTATGATGGATATTACTGAAGGCATTGTTAGTAATTGTGCTATGGAATTAAATGGTACTTATGAAGTGGACTTTTTAGGTCATCATTTAAGTTTAGCTCCTGGTTTTAAAAGAGTTCATATTGTTGATTTAATTAGAGAAAAAACTGGTATAAATTTTTTTGAAAATATGAGTTTTGAAGATGCTAAAAAATTAGCAATTGAACATGGAATTGAAGTAGAAGCTCATTTTAGTTATGGTCATATCGTTAATGCTTTTTTTGAAAAGTATGTTGAAGATACTATTATTGAACCAACATTTGTATTTGGCCATCCAGTTGAAATAAGTCCTCTTGCTAAAAAAGATTCTAAAGACCCTAGGTTTACTCAAAGATTTGAATTGTTTATAGTGGGTTCTGAATATGCAAATGCTTTTACGGAATTAAATGACCCTATAGACCAATATGAAAGATTTGAAAATCAATTAAAAGAAAAAGATTTAGGTAATGAAGAAGCTAATGAAATGGATATAGATTTTGTTGAAGCTTTGGAATATGGTATGCCTCCAGCTGGTGGAATGGGTATGGGCATTGATAGGCTTGTTATGCTTTTAACTGGTAGTGAAAATATTAGGGAAGTTATTTTATTTCCAACTATGAAGCCTAGAGATTAAATTGTTTGTTTATTTTTACTTTCTATGTTATAATAAATCCTCGTCAGGGGGTTTTTTTATGGAATTATTAAAACAAGATTTAGAGACTCTAGAAACTTTAAAAAATATTATAAAAAGTAATTTGAAAGTATTTAAAGAAATGGAACGCTTAGAAAAAAGTGGATTAAAAGATACTTTGGACTTTAAAAATTGTATTGAAGAATTAAAAAGAAGTTTAGTTTATCAAGATAATATTTTAAATAGATTAGTAACGGGTGCAGATAAATTAGATGCTATAATGAACTATTTAAGGAATAATTTTACGTATTTAGGTAAAAGTGTTAAAAATTTTTCTTTAATGGGTTTTTCTTTTGATATGTTTCCTTTAAATGAAGATGATATGATTTTTGGTTGTTTATCAAATTTGTTTATAAAAAAATATGTTGATTATCCTCAATGTTTATCAATTAATATAAATAATGGGATGGTAGATGAATGTACTACAAGTTTTCAATTTCATTTAAATCAATTATTAAATATTGATTTATATCGTTTAGTTTTAGCACTTAATGAAAGAAATTTAACTATTACTAAAGTAAAAGATATCCAAGATTGTGAAATATCACTTAAGTATCGTTTAGGATTTTTATCTAGTGATATTATGGAAGAATTAATAAATAATGGATTTAATGTAGAAATGAATCCTATGTTGTCTTATTTAAATGTTTGTCATTTGCATGGTGTATCTAAGGAAGTGGCCGTTAATGCTGCAAATATTACTTTGGCGTTAAAACTTCGTAATTCAATGATGTTAACTCCTGACTTTGATGATACAAAATTATTTAATATTGATAATTTAGCTTATCTTATAAATTTGCAACATTTAATTAGGGCAATATTGGTTTTGTTTGATGAACCTACAAGATTAGTTAGTATTGATAGTATTAATGGTGTAATTCAAGAAATTTATGAGTCTGGAACTAAAGATTATTTTACTGTTTTGATAAAACTTTTAAAGGATATACCTGCTTTAGTAAAAAAAGATGTTGAGGTTCCTATTTTTGTATCTTTTGGGAGAATGTAATGCATTTTCTTTTTTTTTGCTTTAAAGTTTTTTATTTGTTTTTAAAATTAATTTTTTATGGTATAATAACTTTATAATAGAGGAGGAAAAATGAGTGCAATTAATGTAACTAGTGAAATTAAGCCTTTAAAAGAGGTTTTAGTTCATCGACCTGGAAAAGAATTATTAAATTTAACCCCAGACACTTTGCATCGTTTGTTGTTCGATGATATACCTTTTTTAAAAGTTGCTCAAGCAGAGCATGATGAGTTTGTTCAAATTCTTAGAGATAATGGAGTTAAAGTTTATTATCTTGAAGATTTGATGACTGAAACTTTGGATTTTAATCCTGAAATAAAGAAAAAGTTTTTAAAACAATTTATTTTGGAAGCAGGTATTAATACTCCAAAATATAGAGATTTGGTAACTGATTATTTATTAAGTATTGAAGATACAAAAGAATTTGTTTTGAAAACTATGGAAGGTATTCAAATATATGAATTAGATAGAAATAAAAGAATAATGGAAAAATCTTTAGTAGATTTAGTTACTGATGAAACAGATTTTATTGTTGAACCTATGCCTAATTTATATTTTACTAGAGACCCATTTGCTAGTGTAGGAAATGGTGTTGTGTTGAATAAGATGTATTCTGTTACTAGAAATAGAGAAACTATTTATGCTGAATATATTTTTAATTATCATCCTAAATTTAAAGGGGAAATTGAAAAATATTATGACAGATATTATGATTGGCATATTGAAGGCGGAGATGTTTTAAATTTAAATGATAAAGTACTTGCTGTTGGTATTTCGCAAAGAACAGAAGCAGGTGCCATAGATAAACTTGCTAAAAATTTATTTAAAAATCCTAATTGTAAAATAGATACAGTTTTAGCATTTAATATACCAGAATCTAGAGCATTTATGCATTTGGATACAGTATTTACTCAAATTGATGTTGATAAATTTACTTATCATCCAGGAATTATGAGTACTTTACAAGTTTTTGAAATTACTGAAGGTGATGACCCTAATAGTGATGAAGATTTAAATGTTAAAGAAATAAATGATTCACTTGAAAATATTTTAAGTTATTATTTAGGGGTAAATGTAACTTTAATCCCTTGTGCTGGTGGAGATGATGTTGCTGCTCAAAGAGAACAATGGAATGATGGTACTAATACTTTATGTATTGCTCCAGGTGTTGTTGTAGTTTATAATCGTAATAATATTACTAATGATTTTTTAAGAAGTAAGGGTATCAAGGTTATAGAAATGAATAGTGCAGAACTTTCTCGTGGTAGAGGTGGTCCTCGTTGTATGAGTATGCCTTTAATAAGGGAGGATTAATGAAAATAAATTTAAAAGGAAGAAACTTTTTAAAATTGCTTGATTATACTCCAGAAGAAATTAGATATTTGCTAGATTTAAGTAAAGATTTTAAATTAAAAAAACAAAATAATATTGAACATAAATATTTAACTGGTAAAAATATAGTTTTGTTATTTGAAAAAACTTCTACTAGAACGAGATGTGCTTTTGAAGTTGCAGGTTATGATTTAGGAATAAATGTTACTTATCTAGACCCTAATTCTTCGCAAATGGGTAAAAAAGAAAGTATTGAAGATACTGCAAAAGTTTTAGGAAGAATGTATGATGGTATTGAATATCGTGGTTTTGAACAATATATAGTTGAAATGTTGGCTAAAAATGCTCATGTTCCAGTTTGGAATGGACTTACTAATGAATTTCATCCAACTCAAATGCTTGCTGATTTAATGACAATAGAAGAAAATTTTGGATATTTAAAAGGAATTAATTTGGTATTTTGTGGTGATGGAAGAAATAATGTAGCAAATTCTTTAATGGTTGCTAGTGCCAAAATGGGAATTAATTTTACACTTGCAAGTCCTAAAGAACTTTGGCCACAACAAGATTTAATAGATATTTGTAAAGATATTGCTAGTATTAATAATTCTAAAATTAATTTTGAAGAAGACATAATGGTTGCTACTAAAAATGCTGATGTTATTTATACTGATGTTTGGGTTTCTATGGGGGAAGCAGATGAAGTTTGGGCATCGCGAATTAAGTTGCTTAGTAAATACCAAGTAAATAAAGATGTTATGAATAATGCAAATCCTCAAGCAATATTTTTGCATTGTTTACCTTCATTTCATGATTTAAATACTACTATTGGTAAAGATATTAATGAAAAGTTTGGTTTAAAAGAAATGGAAGTCACTGATGAAGTTTTTAGGTCCAATCAATCTAAAGTTTTTGATGAAGCAGAAAATAGAATGCATACTATTAAAGCAGTGGTTTATGCAACATTGAGTGATAATGATGAGTAAAATAGTTATTGCTTTAGGAGGAAATGCTTTGGGAATTACTCCCAAAGAACAGATGAAAAACTTAGAAGAGGTTGCAAAAGTTATTGTTGATTTAATAAAAGAAGGAAATAAAATAGTGCTTACGCATGGTAATGGACCACAGGTTGGTCAAATTGCACTAGCTATGGAATATTCAGCAAATGGTGAAGTTAAAACTCCAGAATATCCTTTTGCTGAGTGCGGTAGTATGTCTCAAGGTTATATCGGTTACCAATTGCAACAAGTTTTACAAGATGAATTGGAACGTCAGAAAATAAAAAAAGATTGTGTAACTGTAATAACACAAGTACTAGTGGATGCAAATGATGAGGCCTTTAATAATCCTACTAAACCAATTGGAAACTTTTATACAAAAGAAGAAGCTAAACAATTGGAAATTGAAAAAGGTTATTTGTTTGTAGATGATGCTGGTCGTGGGTTTAGAAGAGTTGTACCTTCTCCTAAACCAATAGATATCATTGAAAAAAATGTTATCAGAAAGTTAGTTGATGATGATGTTGTAGTAATAGGCGTTGGTGGCGGTGGTATTCCTGTTGTAAAAAAAGATAAAATCGAATTATTAGAAGGAATTGATGCTGTTATCGATAAAGATTTATCGAGTGCTTTATTAGCAAAACTAATTGATGCAGATATTTTATTGATTTTAACTGCTATAGATAGGGTTTATATTAATTATAATACGTCTAATCAAATGGGATTAAATGAATTAAGCGTTGCTGATGCTAAAAAGTATATTGCTAATAATGAATTTGCTAAGGGGAGTATGTTGCCTAAAATAGAAGCTTGTATAAATTTTGTTGAACAAAGTAATAAAGTAGCAATTATAACATCATTAAATAATGCTAAATATTTAAAAAATAGAAATGTAGGTACAAGAATAATGAAAGGAAAATAATTATGGCAAAAAGGAAAAAATTAGTTTTATCAGCATTTTCAATTATTTTCATTTTAATAATTGGTCTTGCTATTTTGTCACATATTCTACCAAATGCTCAATTTGTTGATGGTATTTTAGTTGATGGTAGTGGTACTGTAGGAGCCAAGTTTTCAGATATTTTACTATCTCCTGTTTTGGGTTTTGCTGATGCTGTAGATGTGTGCATATTTGTTTTAATTTTAGGAGGTTTTTTAGCAATTATTGCTAAATCAGGGGCGTTAGAAACAGGTATTAAAGTATTGGTAAAAAAATTAAAAGGTAATGAGTTAATTTTAATTCCGATTTTAATGTTAATATTTTCTATAGGTGGTTCTACTTATGGAATGTTGGAAGAAACTGTTGGCTTTTACGTTTTATTAGCAGCAACTATGGTAGCTGCAGGTATGGACTCTTTGGTCGGTTCAGCAGTAATTTTGTTAGGTGCTGGTTCTGGGGTATTAGGTTCCACTGTAAATCCATTTGCCGTTGGAGTTGCTGTTAGTAGTTTACCTGATGGAGTTGGTGTTAACCAAGGTTTAATTATATTTACAGGTTTATTGTTATGGATTACCACTTTAGTAATTTCTATTATATTTGTAATGAATTATGCTAAAAAAGTTCAAGACGATAAAGGTTCAACATTTTTGTCTTTGCAAGAACAAAAAGCTATGGAAAAGAAGTTTGCTAAAGAATTGGAAGATAAAAAATCTAAAAAAGATGTTAAATTAACTGTTAAACAAAAAATTACTTTAATTTTGTTAGGTATTACTTTCTTGGTAATGATAATAGGATTTATTCCTTGGGGTGATTTTAATGTTACTATTTTTGATAAGTTTACAGGTTGGTTAACTGGTTCGCCATTAGGTTCTTGGTATTTTGCTGAATCTTCTGCATGGTTCTTCATTATGGCTATTATTATAGGAATTATAAATGGTTTAAAAGAAAAAGAGATTGTTGATACATTTATTGATGGTGCAAATGATATGATTGCTGTTATATTGATAATTGCAGTTGCTCGTGGTGCTAGTGTTTTAATGGGAATAACTTATCTAGATAATTATATTATTTATAATGCTGCTGATTGGTTAGCAAATTTTCCAGAATTAGGTTTTGTACCACTTAATTATTTGCTACATGTGGTATTATCTATTTTAGTACCTTCATCTAGCGGATTAGCAGTATTATCTACTCCTATAATGGGTGGTCTTGCTAATACTTTAGGTTATAGTGTTGAAACTACAATTATGACTTTTGTTTCAGCTAATGGTTTAGTTAATTTAATTACTCCAACTTGTGGTGCAATTATGGGTGGTTTAGCACTTGCTAAAGTAGAATATACAACATGGTTTAAGTGGGCATTTAAAATAATTGTTACAATTGCTATTTGTAATATTTTGATTCTTGAGTTGATTACTTTAGTATTTTAAATTAAAAAAATGTGATAAAACAGTGAAAAAAAGCAATATTTGCTTTTTTTTATTGAAATACGGTGTTATAATCTTATTAAGGAGGTAGAGAAATGTTAAAGGTATTTGAAAAATACGGAAAGTTGAAATGTGTTAGTGGATTATTGGATGTTTTGGGAGCATTGTTAGTTGCCATTTCTTTTGCATTAAGTGGTGAACTAATGTCAGCAATACGTCTTGGTGGAATAATTCTATTAATCATTGGTACTTTTACTTTGATTTTTCTAAATATTAAAAAAGAAACATCAAAAGTGGGATTAGTAGGATTAGGTCTTATTGCTTTGAGTATTTTATTAATTGCCATTTCTGGAGTGGTAGATGAAACTAAATCAAATTTATTAGATGCAGATTTAGCATTAAAAATAATTGGTTTATTTTCTATGACAGTTGGTGGCTTAATGATGAGCATAAGCAGCAAAGAACATCGTTTGGCTAAATCTATTCTAGTTATGGCTGGTATAATGTTCTTGTTTTCTTGGATTTTACCTTATGGATATTTTCAAGGGGCAGACTTTTACAATTATGACTTAAATCGTATAGGTTTATTTGATATAAGTGTAGCAATTTATAATGCACTTTATTATAGTATGGATAAAATATTGTTTTTATTTATGCTTGCTGGATTCTATGGTGTTTTAAGTCAAATTACTGGTTATCAAAAACTTGTTACAAAACTTGCTGATTTATTGCAAAAAAATACAATAGTTACAGCAATAGTGATGTCAGTTATTTTAATTGCTGCAACATCATTATTTACTCAAACATTAGTTGTATTGATTTTTGTTCCTTTCTTTGTTTCGATTTTATATCGAATGAAATTGGATAAATTAACAGTGTTTGTAGTTACATTTGGTTCAGTTTTAGTAGGTATTTTAGGAGCTACATTTGGTACAGAAAGTTTAATTTCTTATAATAGTTATATTTCTGCTGAATTGACTTTAGGTTTAAAATATCGTTATATTATAGTTTTTATTGCTACAATATTATACGAATTCTTTATTACTATGAGAGTAAAGAAAATTTTAACTACCAAAGGAAAAAATACAAAAAATGCTGAAGTAGATGAAGATCCATTTAAAGTAGAACCTACAAAGAAAAAGGTTAGTTTAATTCCAGCAGCAATATTCTTATTTATTATATTTGTAATATTTGTATTAGGATATATTGATTGGAATACTAATTTTGAAATAGAAGTATTTAATAACTTCCATGAATGGTTACTCGATTTAGCACCAACTGAAGATTTTAATATAATGAGTTATATTTTAGGTCAAAATGCTTTTGCGTTTGGTAAGTTTAAATATGTATTTATAGCTAATTCAATTATTGGATTGATATCAATTATACTTGCATATTTATATAAAATGAGTATAAGTGAATACTTAGAAAGTTTTTATAACGGTGTTAAAAAAATCTTTAAGCCAATGATTTATGTTGCAGGTGTATACTTTATTTTTGCTATTTGTTATAATTCTCCAGTATTTGGAACTATAACTAATTGGGGATTAAATTTAGTTCAAGGCTTTAATCCATACTTAACAGCATTGATGGCATTTGTAACTTCTGCATTTTATAATGATTTAGGATTTACATCTTATTTAGTTGGTGGATTCTTAACTACAGTTTATACTGATAACATAG
Source organism: uncultured Bacilli bacterium (assembly GCA_944359015.1). Lineage (GTDB taxonomy): Bacteria > Bacillota_I > Bacilli_A > RF39 > UBA660 > Onthocola_B. The sequence continues at coordinate 2,614 of CALVSK010000014.1, read as the reverse complement.
CATTAGTAAATGTAATTTATTCTTCTATGTATGGTATTGTTCAATTATTCTTACCTACAAGTGTTATTTTAGTAATTGGTTTATCTTTATTAAAATTAGATTACAAAGAATGGTTAAAATACATTTGGCTATTTATTGTAGGTATGTTATTAATATTATTAGTACTATTTACAGTTGTAGCATACATTTAAGTTTAAATTTAATTGTTAAAAAGATATCTAAAAATGTATATCTTTTTTTGTTTTTTTGAATAAACCTAATAATAGTTAAACATTATTATCATAGAATATTAGTGGAGGTTCTATGTTTAATAAATATAGTTTAGAAATAAGTAAAATATTTAAAAATGCCGAAGATTTAATGTTAGAATTAAAGCATCCATATGTTGGAACAGAACATTTATTATTAAGTTTATTAAAAAATGATTTGAAAATTAAAAATATTTGTTTAAAATACAATTTAACTTATGAAAATTTTAAAAATGAGTTAATAAATATTGTGGGGGAAGCATCTAAAAAAAGTACTTTTATTTTATATACGCCACTTTTAAAAAGGGTTATTAATTTGGCTCTTGAAGAAAGTTTTGAGAGAAAAGAAAAACTTAATTCAATTCATCTTATGAAAGCTTTAATTGAAGAAGGTGAAGGTATTGCTATTAGAATTATGTATTCTATTAAAATAGATTTAGATAAATTATATGATGAAATTAGTTATAAAAATAAAATTTATAACAAAAAATTAGAAATATGTTCTATTGGAAAAGTGTTAAATGATGAAATTAATGAAAATGAAGTTGTTTATGGTAGAGAAAAAGAAATTGAACTTATTATTGAAACTTTAATTAGAAAAAATAAAAATAATCCTTTGCTTGTTGGTGATGCTGGTGTAGGTAAAACTGCAATAGTTGAGGAATTAGTTAGAAGAATAAATGCTAAAAAAGTTCCTTATTTGCTTCAAGATAAAAAAATTGTAATGTTAGAAATGGCATCTTTAGTGGCTGGAACAAAATATCGGGGAGAATTTGAAGAAAAGTTGACTAGATTAATAAAAGAATTGGAAAATAATCCAAATATTATTTTATTTGTGGATGAAATACATACTATTGTTAATGCTGGTGGTGCGGAAGGTGCAATTAATGCAAGTGACATTTTAAAACCTTATTTAGCAAGAGGAAAAGTAAAAATAATCGGTGCTACAACAACTTTGGAATATAATAAATTTATTTTGAAAGATAAAGCTTTAAATCGTAGGTTTGAACTTATTAAAGTAAAAGAACCTAGTGATTTAGAAACTGTAGATATTATAACTAATATAAAATCAAGTTTTGAAAAACATTATAATATAAAAATTACTAATCATAATATTAAAGATTTAGTAGCATTAACAAGTAAATATATTATTGAACGTAAAAATCCTGATAAATCTATAGATTTGCTTGATTCTGTATGTGCTATGAAAAAAGTAGCAAAGGAAAATATTGAAAAAATAAATTATTTAAAAAATAAAAAAGATTTTATTGTTAAGCAAAAAGAATTAATGGTTAAAAAAAATGATTTCTCCAAAGCTTTAGAGTTTTATAATTTAGAACAAAATATTAATAATAATATAAATAAATTATCAAATAAAGATTTAAAAATTACTAAAAACGATATACTTAATTTAATTAGTAGAAAATGTAATATTCCTTTAAATAATAAAATTGATTATAAAAATTTAGAAAAATATTTAAATAATAAAATTATTGGTCAAAATGTTTCTATTAAATCTATTATTAATAATTTGAAAAATAGACCAAATGATAAGCCTTTATCCCTATTATTAGTGGGTTCTACAGGTGTTGGTAAAACCGAAAGTGTTAAATTAATTGCTCAAGAGTTAAATATTAATTTACTTAGATTAGATATGAGTGAGTATAATCAAGATATTGCTGTCAGTCGTCTTATTGGTTCTTCAGCTGGTTATGTTGGTTATGATGATGGTGCAGTTTTAGATAAAATTAAGATGGAACCTTTTAGTATAATTTTGCTAGATGAAATTGAAAAAGCAAGTCCTAGTGTTTTAAATTTGTTTTTGCAAATTTTAGATGATGGTTTTGTTACAAATGCTAAAGGAGAAAAAATTAATTTTAAAAATACTATTATATTTGCTACTAGTAATGCTAAGGGTAATAAGAAGATTGGTTTTATAGAAAATAAAATTAAATATGATGATTTTAGTAAAGAATTTATTGCAAGATTTAGTGATATTATACCATTTAATGATATAGATGAAGATATGATTATTAAATATTTTAAGAAAAATAAAATTTATAATTATGAATTATTAAAAGACTTTGACTATCATAAAAATGGTTTTAGAGGTTTAGATAAATTTGTTGAAAAAAATAAATTAAAGGAAAAATTAAATACGTAAGTTCCTTTTTAAATTTAGGTTGTAATTGTAGACAAAATGGTCTACATTTTTTTATTTAAAAATAAATTTAAACATTATGTAAAAACTTGAATTTAAATAATATTAATTGGTTAAATTTATATATAATTAATTTTTTATAATACATAGTGACCCCAGGTTATTATGTATTTTTTTATAAACTGATATATAATACTAGGTTTAG
>CALVSK010000013.1 GCA_944359015.1 uncultured Bacilli bacterium | reverse complement strand
GTAAAAAATTATTTAGAACCTGAAACAAATACAATAATAAAAACTAATGAATCAAATGCAATAAAAAATGTTATAAGTAAAGAAACATCTTCTATTGTGCGGTATGCTCTTGAAAGTGTAGTTGCTAAGGGAAGCGGTCATAATGCATATATTGAAAATTATCGCATTGGGGGAAAAACTGGAACAGCTCAAACAGTTGAAAATGGTGTTTATTCTGATTCAAAATATATTTTATCTTTTATCGGTTTTATGCCTGCTGATAATCCTGAAATAGTGGTTTATGTAGCGATTCAAAATCCCAAAAATGTCGTACAATATGGTGGGACTGTAGCTGCACCGATAGCTAGAAATATATTTTTAAGTGCAATAGATATTTTAGATATAGAGCCATCTATAGAGGGAATACCTAAAGAATATACTTGGCTTGATACTAAATATGTTGTTGTTCCAGATGTTACGGGTTTAACTTTAGAAGAAGCAAAAAAAGAATTAAAAGGCTTTAAGATTGAATATAGTGGAAGTGGTGAAAATGTGGTATTTCAAACACCTAGTGGAGGATTTTATGCTAAAGAAGGTGGAACAGTCGTATTAATGTTAAATTAATAATGTAAAATCTTGTCAATTTTTATCTAGAATAATAATTTATAAATAAATATTATAGTATAATAGTAACAAGAGGTGGGATTATGTTAATTTTAGCAAAAGCAGCAATGGCTTTAATGTTAGGATTTGTATTATCATTAATTACTGCTTTATTTGTAATTCCTTTATTTAAAAAATTACATTTTGGACAATCTGTAAGTAAATTAATATCAAAAAGACATTTAAAAAAAGAAGGAACACCTACAATGGGTGGGGTAATTTTTATTGTACCTGTTATAGTTTCGTTATTTTTCTTATATTTAAAGGGAAGTATTGAAATAAGTTATAATTTAATTATTGTTATTTTTGTATTTTTAGCATATGCCTTTTTAGGTTTTTTAGATGATTACTTGAAAATAAAGTATCATAATAATAATGGGATAAGTTTAGTAACAAAGTTTTTAATTCAAATGGTTATAGCATTAGTATTTTTCTATTTGTTTATGAAGGGTGGCGGCGAACCAACCTTAAGTTTATCTTTTTTAAATATTTATATTCCATTAGGTTGGATGTTTGGCCTTTTTATTTTGTTTTTACTTGTTGGAACCACAAATGCTGTTAATATAACTGATGGGCTTGATGGTTTAGCAGCTGGATTATCAGCAATAGCTTTTTTTGCTTATGGTATTATAACTTGGAATGCCGGTTGGTTAGAAGGGTATCAAGAGGTTGCTATATTCTGTTTCCTTTTAACAGGTTCATTAATTGGATTTATGGTTTTTAATACTCATCCGGCAAAAATTTTTATGGGTGATTTAGGTTCATTGGCTTTAGGTGGTGCTCTTGCAAGTGTAGCAGTGGTTTCAAGACATGAACTTTCATTAGTTTTAATTGGTGGGGTATTTGTAATTGAAACATTAAGTAGTTTAATACAAATTATTTCTATTAGACAATTTAATAAAAAAATATTTTTAAAAGCTCCGCTTCATCATCATTTTGAAGAACTTGGATGGTTAGAGCCAGATATTATAAAAATGTTTTGGGTTGTAGGTTTTATTCTCGCAATGGCGGCGATTACTTATGGTGTTTGGTTGTAATTACATAGAATTTATATTTTCTATGTTTTTTTATTCTGGTATTATTTTATTATCTTTTTAATATGTATTATATGGGGGATATTATGCCAAAAAGAAAAGATAAACTATTATTGATTGCTGTTTTATTAATAGTAATTTTTGGAATAATTATGATATATTCTGCTAGTAGTATTTGGGCTGAATATAAATATGGTGATGCATTTAAATTTGTAAAAGCTCAAAGTGCATTTTTTATTTTGGGTTTAATAGCAATGTATATTATTCAAAAAATTGATATTAATATTTTTTATAAAAAAGCTAATTTAATTTTAGTGCTAAGTTTTATCTTATTAGTATTAGTTTTAATTCCTGGTATTGGTAGTATTCGTAATGGTAGTAGAAGTTGGTTTGGTATTGGAGGTTTTGGTATTCAACCAAGTGAATTTGCTAAAATTGGCTTAATAATATATGTTGCTAAGTATTTAGCTACTAATCAAAGAATTATTACTGATGTTAAAAAAGGAGTTTTTCCATTACTTTTGGTAATCGGATTGTTTTTTGCTTTAATAATGCTAGAACCAGATTTTGGGACTGCTATGGTAATTATTTTAACTTTGGTTGTTATGATTTTTATTTCGGGGGTTAAAGTTTCTTTTTTTGTAAAAAGTGGTATTTTAGGTTTATTAGGAATTGTTGCTTTAATTATAGTTGCTCCTTATCGAATGCAAAGAATAGTATCTTTTTTAAATCCATGGGTTGATCCTTTAGGTAGCGGTTATCAAATTATTCAGTCTCTTTATGCTATAGGTCCTGGTGGTTTGTTGGGGCAAGGTTTTTTGCAAAGTCGTCAGAAACAATTTTATTTGCCAGAACCTCAAACAGATTTTATTTTTTCTATTATTTCTGAAGAATTTGGTTTTTTAGGAATTTTAATAGTAACTTTTTTCTTAAGTTTTATATTTTATAGAATTATTAAAATTGCTTTAAAACAAAGTGATTTATTTAAAAAATATTTAACTTTTGGTCTTGGTTTTGGTATAATTATTCAATCACTTCTCAATATATGTGTTGTAATAGGGTTGATTCCTGTTACGGGAGTGACTCTACCTTTTTTATCTTATGGAGGATCAAGTTTACTAATGAGTATGTTTAGTATCGGGTTAATATTGAATGTATCAAAACAATAAAATGAATTAATGTATTGAAATGATTGAATATGATAATAAAAATTTTAAAAAAATCGACATTTGTCGATTTTTTTCTTGACAAAGTTCTTTTTTTTTAATAGGATATAAAGCACATCTTGGATAATTGTGCATTATTATATTGGTTTTGATGTTTTTTCAATAATAATAATTGCATTACACAGTAGATACAGGTGGGGATAGGTGATAATGAAAAAATTATCAAAGGTTGATAAAAGGGTTATTTTATTTATAATTGGTATAATTATAGTTTTATTAATTATTTTGCATGATAATAATTATAATAAATCAAAAATATTAAAAGGATCCGTTAATATTAATTATGATTTATTATCGTTTAAAACTGACGAGTATGAAAAATTAATTAACACATTACAGAAAAATTATAACAATGATGAGATAGTAGGATTAATTATTATCCCAAATACAAATATTTATGAAGTAGTTGTTCAAGGGAGTGATAATGAATTTTATTTAGATCATGATATTTATAAAAAAAGTAACATAAAAGGAGCGGTTTTTTTAGACTACAGGGTTGAAGAAAATAGTTTAAAAAAATTGATTTATAGTCATAATTCTTCTACTTTAGATGTTCCTTTTAAAGAATTAGAACAATATTACAATTATGATTATTATATGACTCATAAATACATTTATTACATATCCAAATCTGGTATAGAGAAATATGAAATATTCTCTACTTTTATAGAAACAAGTGATTGGGACTATATGAAAATTAATTTTGAAGATGAAGACAAATGGTATAAACATATTATGCAATTAAAAGAAAAATCAATGTACGAAACTAATGTTGAGAATACAAAAAAAGATAATGTGTTAATTCTTCAAACATGCAGTCATCACGCTGATTTCACAAAATATAAAAACAAATATTTAATAATAGTGGCTAGGGGGATTTAAAATGAAAATGTTAAAAAAAATTAATGTATTTATATTAATAATAATGACAATATTTACTACAAATATTACAGCAAAAGCAAATGAAACAACAAAGTATTTTGCACAAAGAAATAACTATGGCAAAACAACTACTGGTATAAATATTGAATATAACTATGAAGAAGAAAAAATAATCTATACAATACCAGAGGGTTTTAAAGAAAATAATATTTATTTTAATATTGTTGAGGATTTAAAAACAATTTTGGAAGGTGTTTATGTTCCTGGGGCGAATGCACCATTTAACATTGAGATAATTAATAATTCAGATTATGATTACAAATACATGGAAAATAGTGTTACAATAGATACTTTATCTTTTGAAGAAGAATTCGCAATAGATTATGCTAATTATAAAGATGAAGTATGGTCAGTATATATGGATGGTGTAAACTATGGAAAATATATTAAAGATGCAACAGCATTTGATAATACTCATATACGAGCATCTTATTCAATAAGAAGAACTGCGAATGGTGCAATAATAAATTTGTTTACTAATTCAAGTAAATTTAGTAATAACTATTACGAAGGATGCCAAATAAAAAATAACATAGCTAATAATACAAATGCATGCAGACAAGTTATGACTGATGAAGTAATTGGAAATGAATTAATAGCTCAAGGTTATGAAAATGGAATTAAGGATTTAAATAAATATTATTTAGATTTTTATAATAACTTATATAATACAAGCGCAGCAAAGTTAGAAGAATTACCAGATGAAGCTATATATGGATATGGATATACTTCAAGTACAAGAGTGGCTGGAATCTTAAATGGAAATAAGTTTAATAATTATGAAACAAATCCTGAAATAAATGAATTAGGTTATAATTGGTTTTATAATGAATGTTTATATATTACACCAAATTATGATATAAATGGAAATAAACTGGGATATTCAAATATGAATAATACATTTGCAATAGGTAGTTATATGAGAAAAGAAAACTCTATTTTTGAAGATGTTTTTAAAGAAGATTTAAAAAATATTGCAAGTAAAACAGTAGAAAATTTAAGAAGTTTTGAAATGTTTTTAGATGGGCCTAAAACAGTTAATGTTTATCAAAATATGAATTTTGGTTTTATGATGTCATTTCAGTTAGAACGCGAAATTGTTGAAGGAACAGTATCAGTATCATATGTAGATATGGATGGTAATAAATTAATAGAAACAGAAGTATTTAAAGGCGAAGTAGGTACAGAATATTTTACTGATGAAAAAACTTTTGATGGATATGTTTTAAATAATGTTGTTGGAGAAAAAAATGGCAAATTTATAGATGGAAATATAGATGTAGTATATGTTTATTCTATATGGGGCGAAGGGAATGTTGAGGATAATGAAATAACAACACCTGAAGATGAAGTGACTCCACCAAATACTGGGGTAGAAATATCTACAACTAATGAGTTAATTCAAATGAAACATAAATTTAATGCATCTTACATTTTATATTATGATGAAAAAAATAAAAAGAATAATAAATACATAAATGAAAGCTAAAATACTAAAAAAGTATTTTAGTTTTTTTATCTTATAGGAAAATTTATTTTAACAAATTATAACGAAAATATGTTCGTAAACATAAAAACAAGCACATAAAAACTATACTTGTTTTTAAAAGCAAAATAATGTTAAGAATCAATCTTTTTTATATTCAAATACTTTACCATTTACGCTAACATAGTATATAGGTACCATTAAACCATCACATTTTTCACAATCAAATCTTGGTGGAATAGAAGTGTCAACACCAATTTGATCAGCTGAATCTAGAAATTCTACTACATCGCGAGGAATCCTTTCTTTAGTTTTACATTTTAAACAAATAAATTCAATTTCTTTAGGGTTTTTAGACATAATAACACAACCTTTCTTTAAGTAAAAGCATAAATAAAATTCATAATGGTACCACAATTAGGACATTTTAAAGGGTCAATATTAAAAGAGGTAATAAGTAAATTACGCCATTTAGTAAGAGAATGATAAAAAGGAAGTTTAGCTTTATCAATAAGCGTTTTACAAGCATCATATAATTTGTGTTTTCTAGAAGCATAGAATCCATAATATCTAATAGTTTTAAAGTTTCTATCAGGAATTTAGCTCTAACATAAAATCCATTATCATATTTAGAATAGATTTTATTTTTAATAGATCTAAATTTAGTTTTGCCAATATTATTTTCGAGTAAATTTAATAAAAGTTTTTGAAAATGTTTACGAAGCATATCAAAAGGAATAAAATCCATTTTCTTTTCGCCATTATTACCAAGAGCAAATTCTGATAATAAACAATGAATGTGAACATTCCATTTATCATCGCGACCAAAAGTGTGAAGATTAAGAACAAAATCGGGAGTTAAATTTTTGCTTTTGTATTTTTCTTTATACCAAGAAAGAAGGGTATTACTGATAGCTTTAAACATAAAGTTAAGTCTTTTTCGGTCTTCTAAAAATAAAGGCCAAAGAATATCAGAAATAATAAAAACTAGATGACGATGAGTACCTGAGATAAGTTTAGATTCAATATTAAGCGCTCGTTGTTTAGCATATTTAACTCCACAAGAGTTGCAAAACAAACTTAATGGGAAATTATTAAAATTGAGTAATGAAAGTATTGATAATAAAAATACTGGCTTATTTATTGAAAGACTTACTTATGATACTGGTAGAATAACAAGATTTTTAAATGTGTTAACTGAAAATGTTCCTGATATTTTAAGTGGTATTGGGATACTTTTTGCCATATTTTTGATTGATAAAACTTCATTTTTAATAGTTCTATTTTCAATTATAATTAGAACTTGTATTGAAAACAAACGAGCAACTAAAGTTAATGTAAAAGATAGGGATTATAGATTAAAAAAAGAAAAGAATAATGCATTAATTAGCGAAATTACACATGGTATCAAAGATATCAAAATGTTGAATTCTGAAAATAATTTTTTAGATGAATTAACAAGAAGAGTTAAAGATATAAGAGATACGAATTATGTCAAGCAAGATGTTGATAGAAAATATATATTTGCTAGAAATATTTTAAATGATTTTTTTGTTTTACTTTTAACATTATTTTTAACTTATGAAGTTATAAATAATATGTTAAGCGTAGCTTTGGCATTAGTTGTCATGAATTATCAAATTAGTATTCCAAATTTTATAGTTGCAATTGGGGGCTTAATTGATAGGATAAAAGATTTTAACTTATCTGTTGAAAGAGCATTTTTAATACATGATGATGAAAGTTTTGCTAAAGAACATTTTGGAAATATTCATTTAAAAAAAGTTAAAGGAGATTTTGTTTTTGATAAAGTAAATTTTGCATATGATAGTTCATTAGTTTTAAAAGAAATGTCGTTTAATATTAAGGCTAAAGAAGTGGTAGCATTTGTAGGTAAAAGTGGAAGTGGGAAAACAACTATATTTAACTTAATTTGTAAAATGTATGATGTGAATGATGGAGTTATTTCTTTAGATGGATATAATATAAATGATTTGGATAAAGATTCTATTAGGGGAAATATTACAGTTATAAGTCAAAATCCATATATATTTAATATGAGTTTAAGAGATAATTTTAAAATAGTTAAGAAAGGATTAAAAGAAAAAGAAATAATTGAGGCATGCAAAATGGCATGCATTGATGAATTTATAAATACTCTTCCTAATAAGTATGATACAATTATTGGTGAGGGTGGTGTCAATTTATCTGGTGGCCAAAAACAAAGAATTGCTATTGCTAGGGCTTTAATTCAAAACACTGGAATTATTTTATTTGATGAAGCAACTAGTGCTTTAGATAATGAAACTGAAAAAGAAATAAAAAAAGCAATAGATAATTTAAAAAAAGATCATACTATATTAATAATTGCTCATAGATTATCAACTATTATAAATAGTGATAGAATTTTAGTTGTTGATGATGGTAAAATTGTTGGAGATGGTAAACATTCAGATTTGTTAAGAAATAATATGTTATATAAAAAATTATATGAAAGTGAATCATTTGAAAAATAGAATTAAAATAGATAAATAAATTAATTCTAGTTTTTTAATAGATAATTTTGTGGAACTTTTTATTTTCAAAAAACTTAGTGTGTCTGTTTTTTTGGTTATGTTGGAATAATTTTAAATATTTCTAATAATAATTAATAAATAGTGGGTGATTAATTTGAAAATAAAAATTGGTTTATTAATTTTTAGTATTATTTTTACATTTTTTGTAGGAAGTTTTTTCTCTTTTTTTGTTGATATGAATATTTATAAAGATTTGAATGTTTTAATAAAAGTTCCTTCTTTTATATTTCCAGTTGTTTGGAGTATTATTTATTTACTTCTAGGTACTTCTTTATATTTAGTTTTAGTTAGTAATTGTGATAAAAAACAAGCGATTAAATATTATTTAATTCAATTATTCATTAATTCAGTTTGGACTTTAGTGTTTTTTGGTTTTTCTTTATATGTTGTAAGTTTTATTTTAATTGTTTTACTAATTTTCTTTGTTATATTAATGATAATAAGTTTTTATAAAATTAATAAAGTTGCTGGTTTGTTAAATATTTTTTATTTATTATGGTTGTTATTTGCAGGTTTATTAAATTTAAGTATTATTATTCTAAACTAAAATTTTAAATAATTTTAATTTTTTTAATATCTATGTTATACTTTTTTTGTAAAGAAGGTTATATAATGGATATTAATTTAGATTTAATAAAAAGTTATTTTAAAAAAAGAGACATAAAGTCTAATAAGGGTGATTATGGTAAAGTTGGTTTACTTGGTGGTTCATTAAATTATTGTGGTGCATTAAAATTATGTTATCTTGCTTGTGGAGCTCTTAGAAGTGGAGTAGGATTAGTTAGAATTATTATAAAAAAGGATTTTGTTTCATATGTTTTACCTAATGTTTTAGAAGAAACTGTGTTTGTTTTTGATGATAATTTAGATGCTGCAGTTGATGATTTGGATGCTTTAGCAGTAGGTATGGGTTGGACTGTTAATGAAGAAAATGCTCAAATTTTAAAAAAATTATTAGAAACTTATTCTAAAACTTTAATAATAGATGCTGATGGGTTAAATATTTTAGCTAATAATTTAGATTGGTTAAGTACTTCAAATGCAAAAATTATTTTAACTCCACATTTAAAAGAGTTTTCTCGTTTATGTAATATTAATCTAAATAAAATTATGGTTCATAAAGAATATTATGCTAAAGAATTTGCCAAAAAATATAATGTTATTCTATTATTAAAAGGCCATATTAGTATAATAACTGATGGTAATGATATTTATTATGTAAAAAAAGGTGGTGCAGGAATGGCAACTGCTGGTTCTGGTGATGTATTATCAGGGATTTTAGTTGGTTTTATGGGCTATAATGAGTATAATTTGTTATCTGTTGCGGCTTGTTCTTACTTAAATGGTTTAGCAGGAGAATTAGCTGAAGCCAAAAATACCGATATTGGGATGATTGCATCTGATACTATAGCATGTATTTCTACTGCTATTAAAATGATTAGAGGAGAAAAAGAACTTTTGGAGAGTGATAATTAATGAAAATAGCAATAGTTGGTGGAGGCCCATCTGGTTTATGCGCAAGTATAATGGCCAAAAATAGTAATAATGAAGTTTTTTTATTTGATAAAAATAATGATTTTGGCAAAAAATTATTATTAACTGGTAATGGTAAATGCAATTATTGGAATAATAATCAAAGTATAGTTAAATATCATTCTAATAATGAAGAATTATTAAATAATATTATTACTGTTGAAAATTTAAAAAATACAAAAAAATTTTTGGATAGTTTAGGTTTAATAAGTATTGAAAAAAATGGTTGGTATTATCCTTATACAAACCTTTCTAGCAGTGTTAAATCAGGATTAGTAAATGCTGCAAGAAGTAAAGGAGTAATATTTAAAAATAATTGTGAAATTACAAAAATAGAAAAATTAGATAAATTTCGTTTATTTTACAATGAACAATTTCTAGATTTTGATATTTTAGTAATTGCTAGTGGTTCTTGTTGTTATTCTAAAACTGGTAGTGATGGATGGGGTTATAATGTTGCTAAAAATTTAAATTTAAATGTAGTTGATGTAAAACCTTCTTTAGTACAATTGGTTACAAATTGTGGTTTAGAAAATAAATGGGCAGGAATAAGAACAAATGTAAAAATCAAATATTTAGATAAAGAAGAAACTGGAGAATTACAATTAACTGATTATGGTATAAGTGGTATTTGTGTTTTTAATATAAGTAGAAATATAAGTAGAAATTTAAATAATAAAAATGAAGTAATAATAAATTTTGTTCCTTGGTTTAAAGGAAATGAAAATGAATTTTATGAATATTTAAATAAAAGATGTAAAATTTTAGCAAATAGAAATATTTCTTCTTTATGTGATGGCTTTTTAAATTATAAATTAGTAAATATATTTTTGGATTACTTAAAAATAAGTAAAGATATATATTGGGAAAAACTAGATGTAAATTTAAAAAAGAAATTTGTTAACTTGTTATATAATTTTAAAATTGTTATTGTTGATACTAAGGGATTTGAATGTGCCCAAGTTTGTAGTGGAGGTGTTTCTCTTCTTGAACTTAATTTAAATACTTTTGAAACTTTAAAAATTTCAAATTTATATTTTTGTGGAGAAGTAATTGATGTTGATGGCGATTGTGGGGGTTATAATTTGTCTTTTGCCTTTTTAAGCGGTTTGTTGGTAGGAAGTGATATTTTTGATAAGAGTAAGACAAATTAAAGTAAAAATAGATGAAGTAAATTTAAAAAAATGTATTGCAAGAAAAATGCAAGTAAATATTAATAATATTATTGATTATAAAATAGTAAAAAAATCATTAGATGCAAGAAATAATCATAAACTGGTTTTTGTTTATGATTTTGATGTAACTTTAAAAGATGAAGCATTATATTTATTAAAAAATAAAAATAAAGATATTTTTGAAACTCAAGAAGAAAAATACAAATTTGTTACTAAAGGTAGTAAAAAATTAAATAAAAATATAGTAATTATTGGGGCTGGGTCAGCCGGGTTATTTTGTGCTTATGTTTTAGCAGAAAATGGTTATAAACCTATTCTTTTTGAACGTGGAGAAAAAATGGAAGAAAGAATAAATACGATTAATAAATTTTGGCAAACAGGAATTTTAAATGAAGAGTCAAATGTGCAATTTGGAGAAGGGGGGGCAGGTACTTTTTCTGATGGTAAGTTAAATACATTGGTTAAAGATAAGAATTTTAGAATGAAAAAAGTGTTTGAAACATTTGTAAGTTGTGGTGCTCTAGCAGAAATAATGTATGAAAATAAACCCCATATTGGTACTGATAAATTACGTGATGTTATAATTAATATGCGAAATAAAATAATTAGTTTAGGTGGAAAAATATATTATAATAAGAAATTAAATGATATTGTAATTAAAGATAATAAGATTGTTGGTGCAATTATTAATGATGAACTTATTGAATGTGAAGTATTAGTTTTAGCAATTGGCCATAGTGCAAGTGATACATTTAAAATGCTTAATAATAAAAATATAAATATGTCATCAAAACCATTTGCTGTGGGAGTTAGAATCATGCATTTGCAAGAGATGATAAATTTAAATCAGTATAAGATTAAAACTGATAAATTACCACCAGCATCTTATAAATTAACTTATAATACAAAAAATAATCGGGGAGTATATTCTTTTTGTATGTGTCCAGGCGGATTTGTAGTAAATGCAACATCCAAAAAAGGTCAAGTAGTTACTAATGGAATGAGTAATTATAAGCGTAATCAGTTAAATGCCAATAGTGCAATAATAGTTACTGTAAATCAAAAGGATTTTAATGATTCTTTATTTGGTGGGTTAGAATTTATTGAAAGTATTGAAAAAAGAGCTTATGAGTTAACTAAGGGTAAGTTAGCAATTCAAAAGTATGCTGATTATAAAAATAATGTTTTAAGTACTAATTTTGGAGTTGTTAAACCAATTACTAAAGGGGATTGGGAATTTGTAAATATCAATAATATATTACCAAGTTTTGTCAATGAAGCAATTATTGAAGGAATTGAATATTTTGATAAAAAAATTAAGGGCTTTGCTAGTAATGATGCTTTGCTGGTAGCTCCAGAAACTCGAACATCTTCTCCAATAAGGATTGTTCGTAATGAAAATCTAATGTCTAATATTGTAAATTTATTTCCTTGTGGTGAAGGTGCTGGTTATGCTGGGGGAATAACAACTTCAGCAATGGATGGGATTAAAGTTGCTGAGGAGATTGCTAAAATATATAGTAGTGTGTTATAATTTGTTTTGAGAAAAGTGAGGTGGAAGTTTTGAAAACATTTAAAAAAAATTTACCAGATGGTGTAAAAAAGAAATTTGCTAGATATAAAGGTGTAAAGGTAAGATTAATTAATAAAAAAAGGAAAAATAAGTAGTTTGTTTAGAAATAAACAAATTTTTTTGTCAAAAAAAAGGTAAATAACTATAAATCATTGACTAAGTAATTTTTGTTTGATATCATTATACTAGAGGAGGAAATGATGAAAAAAGCATTTAAGTTACTGGGTGTTTTGGTTGTTAGTTTATTTGGGATAAATGCTGTAAATGCTAAAGTGATTGATATGACTGAAGATATGACTTCAGCAGAAATTGGGGCAATTACTGAAGATACTACAATAAATGGTAATGGTCATACAATAACAGGAACATTTAGCATTAGAACTTCAGGAATTGACTTTGTTTTAAACAATGTAAATATTGATGCTAATGCAAGTGATGAAACTGAGGTTATTGCAATTGATATTAGAGCAATTGGTGCTAGTTTAACATTAAATGATGTTACAATTAGTAACTATACTAAAGCTGGTATTTATGCTGAACAATTTGCTAGTATTGTTGTTGATGGTTCTGTTTTTGATGGTTCAAGAACAGTTGATATTGGTGAAGGTTCAGGAAGTGAAGCAACTTTAGTTAAAAGAAGTGCTGCAGGAATCGATATAAACATTGGAAATAGTGCTAGTGAAGACTTTGCTATTGAAAAAATTGAAATAGTTAATTCTGAATTTAGAAACGTTTTAGCATCTGAAAGCAACACTACTGGTGGTGGAATAAAGGTTAAAATTAAAGATAAAACTCATTTAACTAGTATGGCAGATGTTGTAATTAAAAATAATGTATTTAAAGATAATGTAAGAGATTTGGTTATTGGAACCGATAGTCCTAAAGGAAGTACTGAAACAACAAGACTTGATACTGGTGATTTTAACATTAAATTATTTGGTAACAGCGAAATGAAAGTTGTTAATAATTCTAGTAGTGAAGTAGAAGAAGTAGATAGAACTGAAGTAATTAACTCTGATTACTTGGTTACATTAAATTATGCTCAAGGAATAAACAGTGTAACTACTGAAGATGAAACTGGTATGGTATTTGATGTTAATTCTGAAAACTTTAGTTTGAGTGATTCATTAAGTATTATTTCTGCTAATGATGATTATGATAAATTAGTATTAGATTATGGTACTTATTCAATTACTATTAATAAAGAAGATATTCTTGAAAATTCACAAGATACAGTTACTGATTTAAGTTTAAATATTTCTGATGAAACTGAAGTTGCTGAATTAAAAGAATTTGCTAAGGATGGTAATATATTTATTTCATCAGTAGAATCTGGTTTGTTACCTGCATCTAAAATAGCAATAAATGTTGTATTAGAAGGATATGCTGGTAAAGAATTAAATTTATATTACTATAATCCTGAAACTAAAAAGTTAGAATTCGTAAGTAAAGTAAATGTTGATGATGCTGGAAATGCTAGTATAACATTAGAACATTATTCTGATTATGTTTTAAGTTTATCAAATTTAATTGAAGAAGAAGCACCAGTAATTGATGAACCAGTAATAGAAAACCCAAGTACAAATGATAATGTTATGCTTTACACTATTACTGGTGTAGTATCTCTTATTGGTATTGCTTGCTCAGTAGTTTATTTCAAGAAAAAATTACATAATTAATTTTTAGGTAAGCAGTTGCTTACCTTTTTTAATTAAGGAGATTTGATGAAAAAATATTTGTATAATTATATAGATTATGTGATTAGTAATAAAAAAAATATTGCAGCGGGTGATATTTTGATAAAAATACAATTTTTTCAACATGAAAGATTGATACATTTAATAATAACATTATTTTATGCATTATTATTTCTAATATTTTTGGTATTAATTACTTTGTCATATATTTTTATTATTCCAGCAGGAATATTAATAATTTTTTTAATATTTTATATAGTACATTATTTTGTTTTGGAAAATGGTGTGCAAAGTTTATATTTTTTATATGATGATATTAAAAATAAGACAAAAAAAGATAAAAAATAACTTTTTGTCTTTTTTTTTGACTTTTTTTGCTATTTATAATTTAATGCTTCTTTGTTAGCATAAGTAACCAAGGAGATGATAAAATGAGGAAAATAATTTTTGGTCTGTTATTTTTTGTGTTGTTTATGCAAACTGTAAAGGGTGAAGATTTTTACGAAATAGTGAAAAATGATAATGGTAAATTAACGCATTATACTTATAATGAAAAAATTATAAATAATAAAAAAGCTTTCTTATTATGTTTTGATAATGCATGCAATAATATTAATGATGTGAGAATTAATAATTTAGTTTATATTGCTAATATGCATAATTCTATTGAAATAGACGTGGTTATTCAAATGTATATTTGGCAATCTATTTATGAAGATTCAACCTTTTATATTAAAAAAAATGATAATATTATTAATACTTATAATATTGGTGAGTATATTGATAATGAGTTGCAAAATATATATGTATTACCAGATTTTGCTAATAAAGCAATTGATGTTTCATATAAAAGTAGTATTAATTTAAAATGGAATAATATTGATTTTAATGAATATATAATTACTAATACAAAATATGATGTTAATGATAATATATTAATATTATACGCTGAAGATATTAATGATAAGAAAGTAGAAATTACTCCTAAAAGGTTAAATGTAATAAGTAATTATGTTATTTCAAATACTATATATCTTGAAAAATTTTATGTTTATTTGAATGTTTTATATAATGAAAAAACTTTAAATATTAATTTACCTAATAATGAAATTGATTATGAATTTATATATGGAATTTATGATGAATATGATAATTTAATTGAAACTTTTAATATAAATTATGAAAATAATAAAATATATTATGCTAAAAATAAAAAATTATATTTAAAAGATTTAAGTAGTAGTGATAAATATGAGTTAAGTGATAATATATTATTAACTGATGATGTTAATGATATAGAGATAAAAAAAGAATATACAAAGTATAAAATAAATATTAAAACTTTTTTATATGATTACAAAAATAATCAAGAATTAGAAAACACTAATAATTATTTTGATGTTTATGATAGTAATAATAATTTTTTATTTAATATTAAAAACCTAAATGTTATTGAATTAGAATATGGGGATTATTACTTTGTAGATAAAATAAGTAATTATCAAATAAAATGTAATGTTTATGAAAATAATGATTGCTATTTAAAAAGATATGCAATAAATGGTTTTATATTTAATAATCCTTTTAATATACAAAGTTTTTGTGATAGTTATAATTGTTATTTATTTGAAGCAAATAGTAATTTGCTTACTGTTGGTGGATATTTAATACCTAAAATTGAATTATTTAAAATTAATAATACAGAAATAAAATTAGATTTATGTAATAATGATAATTATGTTTATTTAGAAAATACTGGGCTATTTTTTAAAATAGACATATCTTTTGAAGATAATGAAGAAATTATTATTGATATACCAAATACTTTTATAAAATATAATGAGGAAAAAATATACTATGTTAAAAAAGAAGAATATAATATTTATTTTAATAATATTTGTAGTACTGTTTAGTGTCTTTTATATAAAAAATAAAAATAATGTAAAAGAAGAGTCTGTAGTAAAAGAAAGTGATGAAAACTATGATTTTAAAAAATATTATGGTTATTTAATAATACCTAAAATAAATATGAAACTAGGTTTTTATTATTATGATAGTTTATTAAATGATGTTGCTAAAAATATAGAGTTAATTAAAATTCCTGTTGAAAACAGTTATTTAATTGCAGGTCATTCTGGTACTGGAAAAATTGCTTTTTTTAATGATTTAAAAGATTTAATTATAGGCGATGATATATATATTAGATTTCAAGAAAAAGAAAATCATTATGTAGTTAGTGATATAAAAAGGGTAATAAAAAGTGGAAAAATTAATATAAGTGATGAAGAAAATAAAATTTATTTAACAACTTGTGATCAAATTATAGATGGTTATCAATTAATAATTGAAGGAAATTTAACTTAAAAAAATTATCTAATTATAAATTTTTGTAATTTTTTTGATAAATACCATCTATTTTTTTATAATTACTATTATTTTTTTTAAATATTTGTTATAATTTTTGTGATTGGAGTATTATTACTATGGGAAAAACAAGAAGTGAATTAAGAGAAAAAGTTATGATTATTTTATATCAAATTGATATATTTAAAGAAAGAAAAATTAAATATGATGTAGATAATGTTATAAAAGATAATGTTGAAATTGAAAATGAGTTTGTTAAAAATATTGTTTATGGTGTTATAACATATCAAAATGAGCTGGATGAACTTGCTAATTCTTTAATAAATAATTGGTCAATTGATAGAATTGATAAGTCTGGTGCTGCAATTTTAAAAATGGCTTTATATGAGTTAAAATATACTGATACACCGGAAATAGTAGTTATTAATGAAGCTATAGAATTATCTAAAAAGTATAGTGATGAATCTGTTAGAAAAATAATTAATGCAGTTTTAGATAAATATATTAAAAATTAATTTGTTTGCTTTTATGAAAAGGGAGAAATAATGAATATAAATTATATTAAAATAAGTGAGTTAAATAACTACATAAAAAGCATATTAGATAAAGATGCTTTTTTAAATAGGGTATATATTAAGGGTGAAATAAGTAATTTTAAAAATCATACGAGAGGACATTTATATTTTACATTGAAGGATGATACATCGAGAATAAGTGCAGTTATGTTTCAAAGTAGTGCTGTAAAATTAACATTTAATCCTGAAGATGGAATGAATGTTTTAGTAAGTGGTAGAATATCAGCTTATCCTGCTCAAGGTTCTTATCAAATTTATGTAGATAAAATGGAAGTTGATGGGCTAGGGGCATTATATATTGAATATGAAAAATTAAAAAAGAAATTAGCAGCACTTGGTTTATTTTCTCAAGAACATAAAGTACCTATTCCAAAGTATCCTGAAAAAATAGGAGTGATTACTGCATCAACTGGGGCAGCAGTGCGCGATATAATGAGTACTATAAGAAGAAGATACCCGATTTGTGAAGCTATTTTATTTCCTTGTTTAGTCCAAGGAAAGGATGCTGCACCAGATATTGTAAGGCAAATTAAAAGAGCTGATGAGTTTGGTGTAGATACAATTATTGTTGGCCGAGGTGGTGGTTCAATTGAAGATTTGTGGGCATTTAATGAAGAAATCGTCGCTCATGCTATATATGAATGTAAAACCCCAATAATTAGTGCAGTTGGGCATGAAATTGATTGGACAATAGCAGATTTTGTTGCTGATTTAAGGGCTCCAACTCCGACGGGGGCAGCAGAAATGGCAGTGCCAACGGTACTTGATATTAATACTTTAATAAATAATTATAAAATAAGACTTAATAAAAATATAAAGAATATGGTTAATACAAAATTTATTAAACTTAAAAGTATAAAACAAAGTTTTATTTTAAAAAATCCATTGAGTATGTATGAAATAAAAGAACAAAAACTTGATTCTTTAATGGAAATATTAAATAAAAATTTAAAAAATATTTTGATAGATAAAAATAATAAATTAAATAGTATTAAACTATCTGTAGTTTTCAAAGAACCTAAAAATTTAATCAAAGATAAACAAATAAAATTTGATTTACTTGTAAATACATTAAAACTTGTAAATCCATTAGGAATTTTAGAAAAGGGATATTCATTAGTAGAATGTAATGGTAAAATAATTAAAGAAGCAACTGATGTAAAGGTTAATGAAATATTAAATATACGATTATATAAAGGTATAATTAATGCTCAAGTAACAAATATAAAGGAGGAAAAATAATGCAAGAAAAAACATTTGAAAAAGCATTACAAGAATTAGAAGGAATTGTTAAAGAATTAGAAAGTGGGAATGTTGATTTAGATAAGGCAATTAATAAATATACAGAAGCAATGAAACTTGCTAAATTTTGTAGTGAAAAATTAAATGATGCTACAGCTAAAGTTAATAAAATTTTAACTGAAGATGATGAATTAAAAGATTTTGAGGTCGAATAATTTGGAAATTTTAACTAATCAAATTCAAGTAAAAAAAGAAGAATATAAAACTTGTAAAGATAATTTGATGGTAAATTTAGTGAAATTGAATAATTGTTCTGTATTAATAAATGATTTAAAAAAAAGAAAAAAAGAATTGAAGAAACAAGTAAAAGACTATGAAGAAAAAAAGTTTTTGGCAGATAATTATCAAGCTTTATGGCAAAGATATGTAGTAAAAAAAGTAATATGTTATGGAATATGTCCTATTTTGTTTGTAATATTAGTATCAAGTATTACTGTTTCTGTTTTTAATGTTTCATTAATTAATTCGATATTAATTTCTTATTTAGTTTCTTTATTGTATGTTCATTTAAATGTTCGCAAAAAATTTGCTGCTGAGATTAATTCTTTAAAAGAAGCGAAGAATGAAGTTGATTTAAATTTGAAATTAGAAGAAGTTAAATTAAATAGGGAAAAGGTTTTATCCGATTTAAAAGCATATAAAAAGGTTAGTAAAAAGTGTAGAAAGAATATTATGTGTTTAAAAAAACAAATTAGTGATTTATATTTTGTTGTATGCTTATTAACTAATGTTAATGATTTTAGTAATGCTGATGAAAAAAATAAAGAAATTACTATAGAATCTAATATGGGAGACATATTGGAAGAAGAATATAATACTTTAATAAGGAGGAAAACTGATGGAAGTAAAAGAAATAACTAATAGAGATATAGATTTTGCAAAATGGTATACTGATGTGTGTATGAAAGCTGATTTAATTGATTATTCTTCAGTAAAAGGTAGTATGATTATAAGGCCTTTAGGGTATGCAATTTGGGAAAATATGCAAAAGGTTTTAGATGAAAAATTTAAAGAATCTGGTCATGAAAATGTTCAAATGCCAATGTTTATTCCAGAGTCTTTATTAAATGTAGAAAAAGAACATGTTGATGGTTTTGCTCCAGAGGTAGCGTGGGTTACTCATGGTGGAAAAGAAAAATTAGAAGAAAGAATGTGCGTAAGACCAACAAGTGAAGTTTTATTTTGTGAACATTATAAAAAAATTATAAAGACTTATAGAGATTTACCAAAATTATATAATCAATGGTGTACAATTGTAAGATGGGAAAAAACTACAAGACCATTTCTTAGAAGTAGAGAAATATTGTGGCAAGAAGGTCATACAATGCATCAAACTAAAGAAGAAGCTTTACAAGAAACATTAAAAATGTTTAACATATATAAAGATTTTCAAGAAAATTATTTGGCTATACCTGTAATAACTGGTAGAAAAACTGACAAAGAAAAATTTGCTGGGGCTGAAATAACTTATACAATTGAAGCAATGATGTATGACGGTTATGCACTTCAAAATGGAACAAGTCATTATTTTGGAAATCATTTTGCTGATGCTTTTGGTATTAAATTTACTGACTCTGATAATACTTTAAAAACTCCGTATCAAACTAGTTGGGGAGTTTCTACTAGAATGATTGGAGCTTTAATTATGGTGCATGGTGATGATAGAGGATTGGTTTTACCACCTAGAATAGCACCATTTAAAGTTATAATCATTCCAATTGGGGATGTTGAACATCAATTAGTAGAATTACAAGAATCATTAAAAGAAAAAAATATTACATATAAAGTTGATGACTCTAATAAAACACCTGGCTTTAAATTTGCTGAAGCTGAGGTTAAAGGTTATCCGATTAGGTTAGAATTAGGAAAAAGAGATTTAGAAAATGGTAAAGTAACCATTGTAAGACGAGATACATTAGAAAAAATAAATGTTGATTATAACGATGTGGTAGATAAAATAAATGAATTATTAGTAGATATTCAAAATGATATGTATAATCGCGCAAAAGTTAGAAGAGATGAAATGATATATGAAGCAAGTACCTATGATGAGTTAAAAAATATTGCAGAAACTAAACCAGGATTTATAAAAATAAATTGGTGTGGTAATGTTACTTGTGAAAATAAAATAAAAGATGATACAACTTTAAAATCTCGTTGTATCATAGAAGATGAAGAAGTAAATGGCCCTTGTGTAGTATGTGGTAAAAAGGCTAAAACTAGGATTTATATTGGGAAACAATATTAAAAAACAAACTCAATTTTGGAGTTTGTTTTATATTTCTTGGCGATTTATATTTTTTGTGGTTAAAGTTTCATTTAATTTTTTATTATAAAATAATATTTCATATCCACATTCATTGGCAATTTTCTCTATAGTTTGAAAATCTGGTTGTCGTGTTTCGTTTTCATATTGCGATATAGTGTTTTTGGCATATCCTATTAATTTTCCAATTTGTTCTTGACTTAAATTATTTTTTCTACGCATTGTTTTTAGTATGTTTCCAACCATATTCTTTCACCATTTTAATTATCTCATTTTAAGATATAAATTACTTGACAATCAAATAAAATTAATAAAGTTTGATTATATTGATGAATCATCTTTAGGAATTAGTTCTAATTATGATAATGTGCAAGGTGGAGGTTTTTCCTTAAATACATATCGTGGAAATTTGGCAGTAAAAAATAATTTTTATTGGAATAATACTCCAGAAAGTAATATTTGGAGCAATGCAACTTTGAATGTAGCATTAAACAATGGTTATTTAACTTTTTTAGGTAATAAGTGGTCTAGTATAATAGCAAATACTTCTTGGCAGGTTGGTGGTAATACCTTTGCGAATATTGGGGCTACAACAGTAAAAAATTCTTATTTAAATGAAATAAAAAATCCAGTAGAAAATGTTATTTATAATGCTAAAGTTGGGTTAATTTATGTAAGTGATTATGGTTATGCTGCAAGCTCGGATGCTTGGTTGATTAATTTATCAAATTATAATGATGAGACTATTTTATCGAATAATTGGATGTATATGGGAGCTTTTGAATGGACTATTTCTCGTGTTCCAGAGCCAGTTGGAATAAGATATTATAATGTTTTTGGAATTTATGATAATGGTAATTTTACAACAATTTCTCCAAGTTATACTTATGGAGTTAGACCTTGTTTTTATTTGAATTCGGATGTTAAATATGTTAATGGGGACGGAATAGAAAATAATCCATATATAATAAAATAATACCAAAAAATAACAAGCCAATAATTGGTTTATTATTTTATTTAACTTAAACCATAATAATTATAGATGGTGATTATATTGAAAAAATTAAAAGTTTTATTGATATGCTTATTTTTATTTCCGCTTAATGTATTAGCATATTCTGATTTTATTATACCTGGTGGTGAAACACTTGGTATTGAAATTGAATCTGATGGAATAATGGTAATAGGTTTTTATCAAATTAATGGTAAATATAATAAAGGTAATCCTGTTATAAAATCAGGTGATTATATTATTGCTGTTGAAGGGATTAGTATTTCAAATGTTACTGAATTAACTAGTGTTATTGAAGATAATGTTGATAAAGGTTTTGTAAATGTTACATACAAAAGAAACAATAAAACTAATATTAGTAAATTGGAACTTATTAAAGATGAAGGTATATATAAAACTGGACTTTATGTAAAAGATTCAATAACAGGTATTGGTACTTTGACTTATATTGATCCTGAAACTAAAATTTTTGGAGCTTTAGGTCATGAAATTGTTGAATCTAATACAAAAAATATTGTTGAAATTAAAAGTGGGATTATTTTTAAAAATTTTATAACTGGAATAGATAAAAGTATGAATGGAGTACCGGGAAGTAAAAACGCAAAATTTTACTACGATACAGTATATGGTGAAATATTTAAAAATACTAATGTAGGTATATATGGGTCTTATGAGGCATCTTTACCTAGTAAAAAATTATATGAAGTTGCTGAACCTGATGAAGTAAAAGTAGGTGATGCTACAATATATACAGTTTTAGATGGTGAGACAGTTGATGAATATAAAATAAGAATAACTAGTATTAATGAAACTGCAAATGTAAAAAATATTTCTTTTGTTATTGAAGATGAAGAATTATTAAATAAAACTGGGGGAGTAGTTCAAGGTATGAGTGGTTCACCAATCATACAAAATTATAAAATTATTGGAGCGGTAACTCATGTAGTGATTGATAATCCAACTAATGGATATGGAATTTTTATAACTACTATGTTAGAAGGAGGAGAAAAATAATTTATATAAAGAAGGTTTTAAATCTTCTTTTTTCGTGATATATTATTTATGGTGATATAATTGATAAATAATAGTCTTTCTTTAAATATATATAGAAATTTTCAAAAAATTTTAAATTTAAAAATTATTAGTAGTAAAAAATATATTGATGTTATGTTAAATGAAATTCCTTTAAGAATTTTTAATCCTTGTAATAGTGATAAAATTATTTTATACATTCATGGTGGGGGATGGATTTCTGGTAATTTAGATACTCATACTAATATTTGTTATAAAATAGCAAAAGAAACAAAAAGAAAGGTTATATCTATTGGTTATAGATTAGCTCCAGAGTATCCATATCCTAATGGGTTAAATGATTGTTATAATGTAGTTTTAGAAATGGCAAAAACAGTTAATTTAAAAGATGTAGTTCTGATGGGTGATTCTGCTGGAGCTAATTTAGTTATGGCTACAAGTTTAAAGGGATTACATCATAAAAAATTTAGAGTGGGTAAAATAATTATGTTTTATCCCGCCACTCAAACAGATTATACTAAAAATAGTATATATAAATCTTTGATAAATAATAATAAAGGATTCTTGAAAAGACCAATGATAAATGATTTTATCAATTTATATTTAAAAGATGAAAAGTATAA
The DNA here is from genome assembly GCA_944359015.1 of uncultured Bacilli bacterium. Taxonomy (GTDB): domain Bacteria; phylum Bacillota_I; class Bacilli_A; order RF39; family UBA660; genus Onthocola_B. The sequence continues at coordinate 1,002 of CALVSK010000013.1, read as the reverse complement.
AACTTCTCAATACGTTAATTTAATGAATGCTAAAAGATTGTTTGGACTTCCTAAAACTTTAATTATAACTTGTGGAAATGACCCACTTCATGATGAAGGTGTAGCATTTGTTAAAAAATTAAAAAGACATTTTGTTTCTGCTAAGCATTATGATTTTAAAAATGCTTTTCATGGATATTTAACTAATTTTATTGATAAAAAATATACAATTAAAACCATAGAATTAATTAAAGGGTTTATAGGTGATTAAAGTATGAGCAAATGGTATAAATTAGATAATGCCGCTAAAATATTTCCACCTTCTAAAAATAAGTATGATGCTAAAATATTTAGATTTAGTGTTAGTTTAAAGGAAGATGTAAATAAGAATATTTTATACAAAGCTTTATTAAAGACTTTAGAAGAATATCCAGTTTTTAAATCAGTATTAAAAAAAGGCTTTTTTTGGTATTATTTAGAAGAGAGTAATATTAAGCCTATAATTGTTGAAGAACATTTAAGACCTTGTAGTCAATTTGAAACTGCAAATTTATATCAAGTTTCATATTATAAAAAAAGAATTAATTTAGAAGTTAATCATGCTCTTACTGATGGAACTGGAACATTAATGTTTTTAAAAACTCTAACAGCTTATTATTTAGATTTAAAATATAATTTAAAAAATGATGAAGTAATTAATTTTGCTAGTACTAATGAAAGTAGTATTGATTCATTTAAAAAGTATAAAACTGGAAAAGTAAAAAAGGTAATAAATAGTACTACTTTTGCTTATCAAATAAAGGATGAAAGATATGCAGAAAATAATTTGAAAATTATTGAAGGAATAATGGATGTTAATGATTTACTAAGCTTGTCTAAAAGATATAATGTTACGTTAACTGTTTATTTAACTAGTGTGCTTATTAAAAGTATTGGTGAATCAATGAGCGTTAAAGATAGGAAAAGACCTATTGTAATAGTTATTCCTGTTAATTTAAGAAAATATTATCCATCTTATACTGT
>CALVSK010000012.1 GCA_944359015.1 uncultured Bacilli bacterium | reverse complement strand
AAAAATTACGGAAATGAAAACGATAATTCAGGTGTTATTTATACAGAACTTAATAATTATAAATTTTTATTTATGGGAGACGCCGGAGTAGAAGTAGAAGAAGATTTAATAGAAAAATATAATTTAAATAATATCGATGTATTAAAAGTTGGACATCATGGAAGTAAAACTAGTAGTGGTAAAAACTTTATTCAAGTAATTAAGCCTAAATATTCAATTATTAGTGTAGGAAAAAATAATGTTTATAATCATCCTAATGAAGAAGTTTTAAATAATTTAAGTAATTCAATAATATTTAGAACTGATGTAAATGGAAGTGTTATGTTTAAAATTGATAATAATTTATTAAGTATATCTAATTATGAACCATAATTTTAATTATACATAAAATATAGTACATTATATAATGTTTATATAAAAGGAGAAGAGATTCTCTTTTCTTGTGTTTAAATTTATAGTAAAATAATTATGTGGTAAATATGAATATATATTTAATTAGTAATGAAAGTTATCATTTAATTAATGATGAAATTAAAAATATTGTTAAAGATAAAAAATATTTAGTTTTTAATATGAATAAATGTTCTGTTAGTGATTTAATAAATGAAGCTAATTATTATTCGTTGATGGATGATGATAAAACATTGGTTGTTAGTAATGCTGATTTTTTTTCAAGTAATAAAATAAAAGATGAGGATAATGAGTTATTATTAAAATATTTAAATGCTCCGAATGAAAAAACAACTATTATTTTTACTACACAAAAAGTTATTGATTTAAGAAAAAAAACAGTTAAGTTAATTAAAGAAAAATATAAACTTATATATACTCCAAAAATAGATAAAAAAACTATTATAAGTTTAATACAAAAATATGCTAAACAAAACGATTTTGTAATTGATTATGATGTATGTAATTATTTGATTAATAATAGTTATGATTCTATAGATATTATAATTAATGATTTAGATAAATTATTTTTGTATTATGGTTTTCCAAGTAGAATAAAATTAGAAGATGTTAGTAAAGTAATTGGAGAAGAACTGGAAAGTAATAATTTTCATTTTGTTGCTGCAGTTATTGATAAAGATTTGAAGAAAGCTGTTAAAATTTATCAAGATTTAAAAATATATAAAGTAGAACCAATTAGTCTTTTAGTAATTTTAGCTAGAGAATATAGACTTATGTTTTACATTAAAATTTTGATGGAAAATGGTTTAAATTTAAATTCGATGTGTCAAAAATTACATCTTCAAGATTGGCAAGTAAATAAACTTTATAATAATAGTTTAAAATATAACAAAAATGAATTGTTAAAAAACATTTATGATTTAGCAAATGCAGATATTTCTATAAAAAAAGGATTATGGGATAAAGATTTAAGTATATATACATTTTTAATGGATGCTTGTAATTAAAAAAAAATGAAAATTTTATTTATTTTCATTTATTTTTTCTGTGTTTTTGAAATTTAATTTTGCAATTTTGTTTAATATTTCAAATCCATATTCTGAAACTAATTGTTTACCAAATTCATCGACATTTTCACCAGCACCTTTAGGAATTTCTTGGTTGAATTTATTTTTTAACTTTTCATATTCATTTAGAAATATATATCTACTTATAATTGATGCACATGCTACACTTAAACATTTATCTTCTGCTTTTGTAACAAATGTTATATTAGTAATTTTTTTGGGAACATCGCTTAAATATCCATAATAATTTCTTGGTGGGGTAAATTGGTCAACTACTATTTTATCATAAGAGTAATTCTTTTCTACTAAATTTAATAATACTTTATTGTGTAATATGGCTTTTATTTTATTCATATTTAACTTTTTAGTATGAAATTTGTTATATTCTTCATTTGTTAATATAAATGTAGAATAAGGTATTTTTTGCATAATAATTGGAGCAATTTTATTGATTTTTTCGTCCGTTAATTTTTTAGAATCCATAACATCTAATTCATTTAAAAAATCATTGTCATTTTTATTTACATATGTTGCAGTTACAACTATGGGACCAAAATAATCTCCAGTACCAACTTCATCTGAGCCAATTGTATTATAATTGTCAAAATTAAATGTTGGTTTTTCATTGTTTTTAGTATTTTTTTCTTTTCCAGTTTTTATATCAATTATTCTGTTATTAAGTTTTTTTTCTAAATCTATCCATATATTAGCATCAATATCTGCAGATATTCCTTGAAACATAACTTTTCCACTTTCATATAAAGTAATTATTGTGTCTGCCTCATTTGCTTGAAAAATTGCATATGGTGGTGTTTTTTCGCGGAAAGAGTCTTTGTAATAATTTATCATTTTTTCTTTAATATTGTCACTCACTTTAAATACTATTGTCATTTTTACCTCTCTTCACATAATTTTATCATAATTTTCTTTATTTTTCATCATAATTATAATATAATTAAAATAGGGAGATGTAAAAAATGAATTTAATGGATGTAGTGTGTATTTTAATTATTTTATTATTTATGGTTTTAGGATTTAAAAGAGGTGTCATAAAAAGTATCGTTCAACTTTTTGGCATGATTGCTGTTTTAATTATTTCTTTTGTGTTTAAAGACTTATTAGCAGGAGTTTTAATGCAATATTTACCATTCTTTAATTTTGGTGGGATATTCGAGGGGATAACATCAATTAATATTTTAGTTTATGATATGATTTCTTTTTTAGTTATTTTTGTTTTACTTTACTGTATTTTAAGTATAATTATTAATTTAGCAGGTCTTGTTGAAAAACTATTAAAATTAACTGTTATTTTGGCAATACCATCAAAAATTCTTGGTGCAATATTAGGTCTTATTGAAGGTATAATTGTTGCTTTTATTGTTATGTTTGTTTTGTTTCATTTGCCTCAGACAGAACAAATGGTAGGAGATAGTAAATTTGCCATTATAATTTTAGAAAGGTCGCCATTTATGAGTAATATGGCAGTTAATACGACTTTATCTTTAGAAGAAATTGATACAATTTTAGAAGAAGCTAAAGATGCTGAAGATAAATCAGATGCTAACTTTAAAGTATTGCAAATTTTAATTACTTATGATTTAATAACTAAAGAAGGTGCTCAATCATTGATTGATGCTAATAAAATAAATTTTAATAAAGATATTGTTTTACAATAGGAGGATATATGATTAAACATTTGGAAAATCAAGAAGATTTTAATCGAATTATTAATGAAAAAAGAGTGTTGGTAGATTTTTATGCAGAATGGTGTGGACCTTGTAAAATGTTAGCACCTGTTTTAGAAGACGTAGATTTTATCGATGTTTTGAAAGTTAATGTTGATGAGTTTCAAAGTATTGCTGCATCTTATGGAGTTATGAGTATACCTACATTAATTCTTTTTGAAAATGGTAAGGAAATTAAAAAAGAAATAGGCTATAAAAATCTTGATGAAATTAAAAAAATGGTTAGTTAACTAATCATTTTTTTATAGCTTTATTTGCAGCTTCTTTGTAGGCTCTAGTTAATGGTCCAACTCCTAGTTTAGTTCCACCAAAATATCTTACAACTACCAATAAATTGTTATTTAAATTATTAAATTCTAATAAATTATAAAGTGGTAATCCCGCGGTATTTGTTGGCTCTTGGGCATCGCTTTTGCCGGCGGTATTTTGATATTTGTAGGCATAGGGAAAATGCTTGGCTTTTTTGTGTTCTTTTTTTAAGTTTTCAAGGATTATTTTTACTTCTTCAATGTTATCAAGACTATAAAAATAACAAATAAATTTTGATTTTTTAATTTCTAATTTTGATGTGCTAATTAAATTCATAATTTCACCATAAATATTATATCGTAAAAGTTGGTAGTTTTGTAGTATAATATAAAAAGGTGAAATGTAATGTTTAAAGAAAAATTAAATACAATTCCTCATTTACCAGGTTCATATCAAATGCGTAATGTAAATAATACAATAATTTATGTTGGGAAAGCTAAAGATTTAAAAAAAAGAGTTAATAGTTATTTTAAAGGAAATGTTACTGGTAAAACTGCTAAAATGGTTAGTGAAGTTCATGATTTTACATATATAACTACAAATACTGAACAAGAAGCATTTATTTTAGAATTAAATTTAATTAAACAATATAATCCTAAATATAATATTTTATTAAAAGATGATAAAAGTTATCCTTATATTGAATATATTGGAAAACCTGAACCAAAATTAAAAGTTTCTAGGTATTTAAGTATAAAGAAAAAAGATAATAAAGTACTTTTTGGTCCTTACCCTAATGCTTATGCAGCACGGAAAATAGTTAATTTAATTAATAGATTATATCCTTTAAAAAAATGTGATGGTAACCCTAAAAAAGTATGTTTGTATTATCATATTGGTGAGTGCTTAGGATATTGTGAGAAGAAAATTGATAATACAAAATTAGTTCAAATGGAAAATGAAATATTAGAGTTTTTAAAAAGTAATGATAAAATTTTAATAAATAAGATAATTGATAAAATTAATAATTTTAGTGAAACATTAAATTTTGAAGCTGCAATTGAATTAAAAAAAGAATTACAGTATATAGAAGTAATATTAGATAAACAAAAGGTAGAATTGCATGATTATATTAATAGAGATGCTATTGGGTTTTATTGTGATGAAAACTTGGTTTCAGTTCAAATACTTTTTATTAGAAATGGTAAAATTGTTGGGGGTAATAATGATAAATTTTATTTAATAAGTGATTTATATGATGAAGTTAATACTTATATTTTAAATTTTTATAGTAAACATGAAGTACCTAAAGAAATTTTAGTTGAAAATGGGTTAAATACAGATATTATTGCCAATATTTTAAAAACGAAAGTTGACATTCCTAAAAAAGGAAATAGAAAAAATTTAGTTAATATGGCAAATGTTAATGCTAAAATTAGTTTAGAACAAGAAATTAATATAATAAAAAAAGATGAAAAAAGAACCATCGGAGCAAATGAGGATTTAATGAAATTATTGAATTTAAAAGTTTTAAACCGAATAGATGCTTTTGATAATTCAAATTTATTTGGCTCTTATTCCGTTAGTGGGATGGTAGTTTTTAAAAATGGTAAACCTTCGAAAAAAGATTATCGTAAATATAAAATAAGTTTAGATAAAAATGATGATTATAATACGATGAAGGAAGTTATATATCGTAGATATTACAAAGCTTTAGTGGAAAAATTGGAAATGCCAGATTTAATTATAGTTGATGGGGGAGAAAATCAGATTAGAGCTTGCAAGGAAGTGCTTGATAGTTTAAGAATAGATATTAAAGTTTGTGGTCTTAAAAAAAATAATAATCATCGAACTAATGAACTGATTGATGGTGATACTTTAGATGTTGTCGATATTCCAAGGGATAGTGATATATTTCATTATTTAACAAGAATACAAGATGAAGTACATAGATTTACAATTTTTTACCACAAAACAATAAGAGATAAAGGTAGTATTGCTAGTATATTAGATAATATTGATGGTATTGGTGCAGTAAGAAAAAAAGAACTTATAAAAAAATTTGGAAGCGTAAAAAAGATGCAGGAAGCAAGCATTGAAGAGTTAAGAGAAATTGTACCAGAGCAAACTGCAAAAAATATAAAGAAATTTTTAGAAGAAAGAGATAAGGCAAAAAATGAAGGAAATTAATATATTAAAAGAAAATAATATAAATATTATTCAAAATGTAGATACTTTTTATAATCCTGATTATATTTTTATTCCTATAAATTCTAATTGTAGTTTACCAAATCATTTATTAAAAAATGACTTTATTAATGAAAAAAAGGTAACAGTTTCAGGTTATGTAAGGGATGTTATTAGTTTTAAAGAAAATGTATTTTACAGTAATTATGTGGCTATAGAAAATGATTTTAAAGAGTTAAATTGTAATAATAATACAAAAAAGACAAAATTTGATTATAATAATTTATTGGATATTTTGATAAAAAATAAAGAAAATAATTTAGTAAATAAGTTAAAAAATGTTAATAAGATAACAAATTTAGTGATAAGTGCTATAAATGAAGAACCATATATTTATAATAATATTTATATTTTAAAAGAAAACATTAATAATTTGTTGGAATTAATAGATAATTTAAGTATGGAATATAAAGCAGAAAATATATATTTAGTGGTAAAAAATAATGACGCTGGAATAATAAATGATTGTCTTAATGCAATAGGGACATATCCTAGTATAAAATTAACATTAGTTAATGATGAATATTTATTAGGCTTTGAAAAATTTTTAATAAAAAAATTAAATATAAATAAAAATTATTTGTATTTAAATGTAGAAGAGTTAAATATTTTAGCAAATTATAGGTATGGTTTAGATAATTCGTTTAAATATGTAACTATATCAGGGAATGCTTTAAAAGAAAGTAAAGTAATAAAGGTTAAAAAATATTGTATATTAGATGAAATATTAAAAAATAATTTTGAAATTATTGAAAAAGATTATGATATAATTGTCAACGGGTTAATGAAGGGCTTTAAAATAATTGAACCAAAAGAAATGGTTATAAGTGATGAAATATTTGGTATTAATGTAATGAAAAAAAGAAAATATAGGGAAGAAGAATGTATTAAGTGTGGAAAGTGTTATGAGGTGTGTCCTTATAATGTTAATATATTTACTAAAGAAAATATAGATAAATGTATAAATTGTAATTTGTGTTCTTATGTTTGTCCTTCTTTTATAAATATAAAAAAAATTATAGCAAATTATGGTGGTAAAAATGAGTGATGTATTTATTCATAATAAAAATTCTATTAAAAGTATAATTTGTTATACGTTTTTAGGGGTTATTCCTTTAATTTTATATGGTATTTATAAAAATGGTATATTAGTTTATCAAAAAGAATTTATAGATTTATGGGAAGTTTTTAAAATAATTATTTTAATATTAATAAGTTTTATAATATATTATTTAGTTAATATTGTTATAAAAAGACAAAAATTATTTAATATTAGTTTATTAAGCACTTTTTTAATCCCAATTTTTATGCCGTCGAGAGTAAATTTAATTTTATATATTATTGGGTATTTTATAGGTACATTAATAATAAGTTTTCTTCCCAAAAAAATAAAGTTAAATAGTAATGCTCTTTTATTAATTATTATATATTTATTATTGATATTATTTAATAATTATAGTTTTTATAATGATTTAGAAAAGTTAAATATATATTCTTTTAGTTTCTTTGATTATTTGTGGGGAAGAAATGTAGCAGGAATTTGTGCTAGTAATATAATTCTAGGTTTATTTATCCTGATATTTTATAGTTTATTTAATGTTTATAAAAAAGAAATTTCTGTTAGTGCCATTTTAACTTTTATATTTTTTACTTTATTACTTAATAATTTTGATTTTTATGCTATTTTAAATGCGAATTCAATTTTGGGCTTTATTTTTATAGCAAGTGATATGAAATCTAGTCCGATTACATATAAAAATAGAGTAGTTTATGGTGTATTAATTGGTATAACTACAGCTTTATTAAGTACCTTTGTTAGTTATTTTAGCGGCGTTTTTGGGGCAATTTTTATGTGGAGTTTGTTATTTCCTTTGTTGCAAAAAGTAATGAAAAATGCTAAAATATTGTCAATTTTTCAAAGAAAAAAGAAATTTCTTTAAAATAAAAAAAGGAAAAAAGATACTAGCATGTAATATATATAAGTAGAGGGGCAGAAAATGGCTTTAATAAAGGATGAAGAAATAAATACAATACGTGAACAATCTGATATAGTAGATATAATTTCACAATATTTAACATTAACAAAGCAAGGCAAAAACTATGTAGCGGTTTGCCCTTTTCATGATGACCATTCTCCTAGTTTAGTTGTGTCTCCAGAAAAGCAAATATTTAATTGTTTTACTTGTAGAACTGGCGGTAATGTATTTAGTTTTATTATGAAGTATGAAAATGTTGGTTTTCTTGAAGCAGTTAAAATGGTTGCTGATAAAGTAGGGTATAAAATTAATTTAGATTTTGTAAGTGCAAATGAAAAAATTAATCAAGTAGATTATGAAATAATGGATTTAGCTAAAAAATATTATTTAAATAATATTTTTACTGAAATTGGAGTTAGTGCTAGGAAGTATTTAAATTCTAGAAAATTAGGGGAAGATATCATTAGAGAGTTTAATTTAGGATTAGCCCCTAGTTCAAAAAATGATTTATATAAGATTCTTATAAAAAAGGGATATACTGTTGAAAAAATTGAAGAGTTGGGATTAATAAATCGTGTTGGTTTAGAAGTATATGATGCTTTTACTAACCGTATTATGATTCCAATTGAAAATTTAAAAGGAGATGTTGTAGGATTTAGTGCTAGGATTTTTAATGGTGAAACTGATGCTGCTAAATATATAAATACTAGGGAAACTCCGATATTTAAAAAGGGACAAATTTTGTTTAACTTTCATAATGCTCGAAAATATATAAGAAATGAAAAACTTTGTATTATTGTTGAAGGTAATATGGATGCCATAAATGTTAGTGCTAGTGGTATTAAAAATGTAGTAGCTTTAATGGGAGTTGCTTTGTCTTTAGAACAAATTAAAGTTATAAAAAGATTAAATGTTCCTGTGGTGTTAATGCTCGATAATGACGAGGCGGGATTAAATGCTACAATGAAAAATGGAAAATTATTGCAAGAAAATGGAGTTATAGTAAAAGTAATAAAACTTACTGGTGCTAAAGACCCAGATGAATATATTCGGATAAAAGGGGTAGATGCTTTAAAGGAAAATATTAAATATGCTAGAAATTTTATTGATTTTAAATTAGAATTTTTAAAAACAAATAAGAATTTAGAAAATATAGATGATTTAGTTAATTATGTAAAAGAAGTAATTAATAGTTTAAATAATGAAAATGACTTGACAAAACAAGTAGTTATATCTAAAATAAGCAAGGATTATAACATTGATTATGCATTGTTACAAAATCAAATAAATTTAATGAACGTTAATCATGAAATAGAAAGTTCAAAAAAGGTAAAGGTAAAAAAATATAGTAAATATGAGTTAGCATCAGCTAAAGTTTTATATTATATGATGAATGATGCCAAATATATTACTATATATAAAAATAAATTAGGATATTTGAAAGAAAGGGTTGAAAGAAGATTAATAAGTGAAATAATTTTTTATAATAATGAGCATAATAGTATTAATTTAGCAAATTTTCTTACATATATAATGGAACAACAAGATTTGTTTGAATATGTTAATCAAATAATTAGTATGAATGATGAAAATTTGAATGATGATGAGTTTAATAATTGTATTGAAATAATTTTAAAAATTTTAAAATTAGATGAGATTAATCAATTAAAAGAAGAAATTAAAAAGGAAATGGATGTTAATAAAAAAGTAGAATTAATTAGTAAATTAACGGAATTAAAAAAGGAAGTGTGAAATAATGGAACAAATTAAAACATTAGAAGAAAGAGAAAATTCTTTAATTGAACTTGGTAAAACTAATGGGTTTATAACTTATGAACAATTAGCTGAAGAATTGAAAGGTTTAGAAATTGATAGTGATATATTAGATGCTTTATATAATAAATTTATGGAAGAAAATATATCAGTAGTTGCTGAGGCTGATGTTGATACTTCAGGTGGAGTTGCTAGAATAAAGGAAAAAGAAACTTCTGAAGAAATTATTTTAAATGATGAAGATATAACTAAGGATATGAATATTAATGATCCTGTTAGAATGTATTTAAAAGAAATTGGAAGGATTTCTCTTTTGTCTAGTACCGAAGAAATGGAAATTTCAAAAAGAGTTGCAGATGGTGATGAAGAAGCTAAAAGACTACTTGCAGAATCTAATTTACGTTTAGTGGTATCTATTGCAAAAAGATATGTTGGTAGAGGTTTACTATTTTTGGATTTAATTCAAGAAGGAAATATTGGTTTAATGAAAGCTGTAGAAAAATTTGATTATGATAAAGGTTATAAATTTTCTACTTACGCTACTTGGTGGATACGTCAAGCTATAACTAGAGCATTAGCTGACCAAGCTAGAACTATTAGGGTTCCAGTTCATATGGTTGAAACTATAAATAAAATGGCTAGAATTCAAAGACAACTTACTTTAGAATTAAATAGAGAACCAAGTGATGAGGAAATTGCTAAAAAAATGGGTGTTGGTGTTGATAAAGTAAGAGAAGTATTAAAAATTAGTCAAGAACCTGTTTCATTAGAAACACCGATTGGAGAAGAAGAAGATTCTCATTTAGGTGATTTCTTAAAAGATGAATCAAGTTTATCTCCAGAAGAATATACCGAAAATGAAATACTAAAAGAAGAAATTAAAGAAGTTTTAATGTCTCTTCAAGCGCGTGAACAAGAAGTTTTAGAACTTAGATTTGGACTTATTGATGGAACTTGTCATACTTTAGAAGAAGTAGGAAAGAGATTTAATGTAACAAGGGAAAGAATAAGACAAATTGAAGCTAAAGCTTTAAGAAAATTAAGACATCCATCAAGAGCTAAAAAATTAAGAGACTTTTTGGAAGAATAAGATGCTTAGTAAAAGATTAAAAGCCATTGCTGATTTAGTACCTTTGAATGCTAAAGTTATTGACATCGGTACTGATCATGCTTATTTACCTATTTATTTATATTTAAATGATATTACTAAAGATATAACTGCAACTGATATTTCTCAAAATGTATTAAATGGAAGTTTAAATAACTTAGAAAAATATGGTTTAAAAGAAAAAATAAAATTAATTAAATCAGATGGTTTTAAGAATGTATTTGAAGCGTATGATTTAGCCATTATTGCTGGCATGGGTACAAGAACTATTATAGATATTTTAAAAATAAAACAATTGCCAAAAGAATTAATTATTCAAAGTAATAATGAGTTAAATGTTTTAAGAGAATTCATGAATAAATTAGATTATAAAATTATTTCTGAAGTTGTTATAAAAGAAAAAAATATTTATTATTCAATAATTTATTATAAGAAGGGCAAAGAAAAACTAGCAAAACATGAAGTTTTATTTGGTAAAAGTAATAATTTAGAATATTATAAATTTTTATATGATAAATATGAGAATTTATATAAAAAATCTAAGCAAATGATTTACTTAGATTATAAAAAAGTATTAAATGAAATTATTGGAAAAATACAGGATTAGATTGATTTTGTTCTAGTTCTGTTTTTTTTGTTATTTCTTTTTCTTTATATTCAACATTTTCAATAGTTGTTTTTGTATTGCTTGGAGTTTTTATTTCATTTAAAACTCCAATAACTTTTTTGGCATTACTAATCATTGGTTTTACTTGTTGGTAGATTGGTATTACTTGGTTAACTATATTTAATCCTTTGGAAATTCCTGTTAAAACTTTGGTTAGATTTAATCCAGTATTTATTGTATTAGCCCCAAACATCTTATCACCTTACAATATTATATGCTAAAAAATAAATAAAACGCTATATGCGTTTTTTATTTTTGTTTTATTATTATATCTATATCACATTTTTTAGCGAGTTCTAAAATATCTTTAAAATAATAATTTGTTTTTCTTGATTCATTGGCTTTAACCCATTCTGATGATTTGTTTATTAATTTGCCAAATTCTTTTTGAGTTAAATTTGTAGAATCTCGCATTATTTTTATAATGTCTTTGGGTTCATATTTATTTGCATTGATTTCCATATTTTCACCTATTGAATTAATTATATATTAATACATAATTATTATTTCCAAATAGGTATTGACAATACCTGTATGCGTTTGGAGTTGTTCTAAGTGAAAAGTAGTAAGAGAATAATTATTATTGAAACTATGTTATTGGTTTGTGTTGTAGTTTTATTTTTTATGCAAAATAAAGAACAAAATAATAAAATAATATTAAATGAAAAGGAAGAAAGTATCGTTTCAGCAAATGCCATAAGTATGCTCTATGAAACAGAAGTAGGAAGTAGTTCAAGTAGTACAACAGATACTATGAAAATAGGATTAATGTATGTGAGTGACTATGGATTTGCAGCAAGCAATAATTATTGGACAACAGCATTATCTAGTTATAGTTATAGTTCGACAAAAAGTACAAACTGGTTAGCAGGATTAACCGAATGGACGGTTTCCCGCGAACCCTCGAATCCGGCCCGTGCCTTTCATGTGATGTCGACTGGGTATGTGGACTACACCTACTACGGTGTGACATATTCGATTGCGGTAAGGCCATCATTCTATTTGGTATCTTCCCCAACCTATGTTAGCGGGCCTGGAACATCTTCTAATCCATTCAAAATAAACTGATTAAAATATAGATATTACTTTATTTAATATTGTAATTTAAATTATTTTTGTTTAATTATTGTTTTATATCTTTAAATTTGGTATACTAATTTATAGTAAAGGCAGGTAACCAAAATGGAAGAAACTTTAAATTCTAATTCAAAATTTAGTATATTTGATATTATTAAAATGCCTTTTATTATTTTATTTAATATGTTTATGTATGCATTTATTGGTATAAAAGGTGTGTTTTTTGATTTTTGGGTTAATCTATATAACTCAACTGGTTACCAAGTTGATAAAGTTTATAGGAAAACAAAACAACAATTTGCTAGTGAAGAAGAAAAAATTTATGAAATGACTAAGAAACAACCAAAGAAAGAAAAGGTCTATAAATATAGTGCAAAAACATTAGCAAAATTGGAAGAAGAAAAGAAAATGCTTTTGTTAGATTTACAAACTGCAGGAGCTACTAGAAGCAAAACCCCACATGTATATATGTATAAAGCTAAAGATACGAATGGAAAAATTATAACGGGAACAATGAATGGTTTAAGTAAATTGGATATAAATTCTTATCTTTTAAATGAAGGTTATGATGTTTATTCAATAAAAACTTCTCCCACTATTGATTTTATATATAAAGATTCTAGTATTTTGGGCAAAAAAATGTCTACTAAAGATTTGATTTTTTGGTTGACACAGTTATCGACATATATCAAAGCAGGTTTAACTTTAAGTGAATCAATTAAAATTTTAAGTGAACAAATGAAAAAAGATAAAACAAAATCTACAGCATTTAAGGCTATTTCATATGAGTTAACCTTAGGAGAAAATTTTTCTAGTGCGTTAGAAAAACAAGGAAACATGTTTCCGGCTTTATTAATAAATATGATTAAAGCTGCAGAAGCTAGTGGTACTTTAATTGAAACTTTAGATGATATGGCTAATTATTATACTGAAATCGATGAAACAAAGAAACAAATGATTAGTGCTATGACATATCCGTTGTTAATATCTATTTTTTCTATTGGAGTTATTGTTTTTATTTTATTATATGTTGTACCACAATTTACTGAAATTTATGCAGAAAATGGGGCTGAAATTAGTGGTTTAACTTTAATAGTTCTAAATGTTAGTGATTTTTTAAGAAACCAATATATTGTGTTATTTGCAATAATAATAGCTATAATTATAACTATAATAATTCTTTATAAAACTGTAAAAGCCTTTAAAACATCTGTGCAAATATTTTTAATGCATGTTCCTGTTATCAAAAATATAATTATTTATAATGAATTAACAATTTTTTCTAAAACATTTGCTTCTTTGCTTAGAAATAATGTTTTTATAACTGATAGTATGGATATTTTAAGTAGAATTACAAATAATGAAATATATAAAGCAATATTATATAAGACAATTAATAATATTGTTAAGGGAGAAAAAATTTCAGAAGCATTTAAAGATCATTGGGCAGTTCCTGATGTTGCTTATTATATGATTGTTACTGGAGAATCTACAGGTGATTTGGCAAATATGATGCAAAAGGTTAGTGAATATTATCAATTATTACATAAAAATATTATTAATAATTTAAAATCTTTTATTGAACCAGTTATGATTTCTATTTTAGCAGTTATTGTTGGTTTAATAATTATAGCAGTAATTATACCGATATTTGGTATTTATGATCAAATTTAATTTAATGGGTGGTATTATGGTAGTTTTAATGTTTATTTTAGGTACAATTTTTGGTTCATTTTATCATGTAATAGCAACAAGATTACCTAAAAATGAAAGTATGATTTTTTCGAGAAGTAAATGCGATTTTTGCAATAAAAGATTAAATTGGTATAATTTAATACCAATTTTTTCGTTTGTTTTTCAAAAAGGTAAATGCCTTTATTGTCATAAAAAATTATCTTTAGAATACATTGCAACGGAATTTTTTTGTGGTTTATTGTTTGCACTTAGTTATTTATATTTTCCTTGGGGCTACATGTTTTATGTTGCATTAATTGTCTCTTCTTTATTAATAATTATTTTTATAAGTGATTTTAAATATATGATTATTTTGGATTCTCCATTGATTATTTCAAGTATTTTGGTGATAGTTTTAAAACTAATATATTTTGATTTTAAAACGACATTAATTAGTTTTGTTTCTGGTGTTGCTTTATTTTGTGTTATGTTAATATTGTATGAACTTGGTAAAATTTTGTTTAAGAAAGAAGCATTGGGTGGGGGAGATATTAAGTTTGCTTTTTTAATGGGCTTAATCCTTGATTTTCCTTTAGGAGTATTTGCAATTATATTGTCATCATTTTTAGCTTTACCATACGCTATTGCTTCACTTAAAATTAAAAAAAATAGTGAATTACCATATGGTCCATTTTTAGCTGGAGCTTTATTTATAGTATTTTTTCACTATGATAAATTTTTAGGTTTATTTAATTTTATATTTTAAATTATAATATATATACAAGTATTCCTGCTATAACACTAGATAACATTATTATAAGCATTGTCCAAGTCATTATTTTTTGTGCTTTTTTATTCAATTTGTTCACCACTTTCTTAAATTTACATATATAATTTATCATAAATTATTAAAAAAGTAAATATAATTAAGTGGTGATATTATGTGGACAAGCCCAAATAAAAAGTTTTTCTTGTTTTTGATTATATTATTTTTAGTTGGTATCATTACTGGGTATTTATTTTTAATTAATCTTAATGAATCTAATACTGAAATCATTTTGGATAATATTAATAATTGGTTGTTATTAGTAGATGAAAATAAAATTAATTTTTTAACTTTGCATGCTATTACGTTATCTTTATTAATTATTTTATCTTTATTAATAATTGGGATTCCTATTTTGTTGTTTAATATTTTTTATAATGGATTTACATTAGGTTTTATTGTAAGTTCATTGTCTCATATTTTTGGCTTTAAAGGTTTTGTTTTTGCATTATTTTATATTATTATTACTAAGGGGATATATTTGTTTTTTTCTTTAATTATTTTTATTGCTTTAATTAAAGTAGCAATTTTATATTTTAAAAAAATTGTTAAGCATACAAATTTTAATAAAGATATATTTTTTACATATTATAAAAGAATATTATTTTGTTTGGTAATTATTTTTGTTTATGATATTATATTATATTTTTTTGGTACAAATATTTTATCTATCTTTAAATTTTTGATTAATTAATGTATAATTATTATGTGATGTTATGAAAAAAGTAATAGTTGGAATTAGTGGGGGAGTCGATTCGGCGGTTGCTGCATTATTGTTAAAAAATGAAGGTTACGAAGTTGAAGGCTTATTTATGCGAAATTGGGATAGTAATTTAAATAATGATATTTTAGGTAATCCTAATGACATAAATGAAATATGTCCGCAAGAACAAGATTATAATGATGCTTTAAAATTATGTGAAATATTAAATATTAAGTTACACCGAGTTGACTTTATAAAGGAATATTGGGATTTTGTTTTTTCTTATTTTTTAGATGAGTTAAAAAAAGGTCGAACTCCAAATCCTGATATGTTATGTAATAAATATATTAAATTTGATTTGTTTTTAAAAAAAGCTATGGAATTAGGTGCAGATTATGTGGCAACTGGACATTATGCTAGATTAAAAAACGGACGACTTCTTAGGGCTAAAGACTTAAATAAAGATCAAACTTATTTTTTGGCTGATGTAAAATTTGAAAATTTTAAAAAAGTTTTATTTCCAGTTGGTGAGTACACTAAACCAGAAATTAGAAAAATTGCTATAAATTATAATTTAAACGTTGCTAATAAAAAAGATTCTACTGGTATTTGTTTTATTGGGGAAAGAAATTTTCAAAAATTTGTAGAAAACTATTTAAAACCCAATCCCGGTAATATTGTAAATGTAGAAACAAATGAAGTTATTGGCCGACATAATGGTTTAATGAATTATACTATTGGGCAAAGAAGGAACGTAGGCATAAGTGGTTTTACAAAAAGACATTATGTTTGTGGTAAATCTGTTAAAAATAATATCCTATATGTTGCATTTGGAGAAGATAATAAATATTTGTTATCTGATGAATGTGAAATAGAAAATGTAAATTTTATATCGAATGAAAGACCTACTTTTTGTACTGCTAAATTTAGATATCGCGATTTAGACCATCCTGTTAATTTAGAATACTTAGAAAATGGTAATATTAGGGTTTGTTATCCAAGTTTAGTTAAATCGGTAACTCCAGGTCAAGCTTGTGTTTTGTATTTGGGAGAAGAATGTCTAGGGTGTGGTTTTATTAAAAATGTTAAATTAAATAATACTAATTTATGGTATTTACAAGACTAGACTTGATTTTAAATGTTAAGTTATGTATAATTAGTATGTAAAATAAATGAAAGTAGTGATGATATGAAAAAATTAAATGAATTGTTACAAGAAATTGGTTTATCAAAAGTAAAATTAGCAAAATATTTGGGAGTTTCTCGACAAATGGTGTATAATTATTTAACTTTTGATAGTTTAGATAAATGGCCAAAAGAAAAGAGAGTTTTATTACTTCAATTATTAGATTTGAAGGATGCTGATGAAAAAACTCTTTCTAAAATTAAAATTACTACTGATTATTTAATGCGTGTTGAAAAAAAGTTAAATTCTTCAATTAATGTAAATGAAAATGTAAGTTCTAGTTTTGATTTTGGAAGTTTAAATAAAGATAATAAAAGATTAATTAATGATTTTATTTTTCTATTAAAAGAAAAAGTGGAAGAAGATGGCAATGAGGGATGCGTTGCAATAAGATATATGTATTATATGTTGCAATCTATTGACAATATTCCAGAAATTAAATATATGTTAGGTTATATTGCCAAATCTAATGGTTTTGTTAAACCTGATGAATATGCTTTTGATGAAAATAAACAATATATTTTTGAAGGAATTTTATATACTGCCTTAACTTTATATAATAATGGTGGAGCTAGTAAAAGTCGTCTTGCAGAAAGCCATAAACGCTTTATTCAAGAAATAGAACAAAAGAATGAAGAAAAATTAAGTAGAACACAACAATTAAATACTGTAAAAATACAAGCTTTAAGAGAATTAGGATATAGTGATATTAATACTAATAATGCATCGGAAGTATTTGAAAAAATCGCTGAAATTCAATCTAGAAAAGTTTAAGAGGTATTTATGAAGAAAATAATAAAAAAAATTAACATATTGTATTTAATTCCCGTATTATTAGTTATTGGTTTAGTAATAATTTTTGTTATTATTAATTCTAAGAAATTAGCAACTGATGATAAATTGGTATTAAATTTATATAATTATTTAGGAAGTAATGATTTAAATATATGTGGTGGTTTAGCAATTTATTCTAACGAATTAGTTGATGAAACAAAATTAGATGTCAGCCAAAAAATTTGTAATGCTTATTATCAATTAGATTTAGATGAAAGTTATATCATTAAAATCGATAAATCTAAAAAAAATAATACCTGTAGTGTAGGGGAAAACATAGTTTTTGCAACTGATGATGTTGAAAACGAAACTTGTAATGTTACAAAAGTTGAAAGTAAATTAATAAATGATAAATATAAGGAAATTTATGGAAAAGATATTGAAAATTTAGAACAATTTCAATATGATGCTACAACAGTATGTTATTATGAAAATGATTATTATTATTGTGGTTTATCAGATGGCTATACTTTAACTTTTGGTAACGAACCACAAACTTACAGAACAATTAAAGAAGCTATTAAATCAGGTGATGAGTTATATATATATGATTATTTTTTGAAAATAGTTAATGATGAGTGCTTTTATAATTTTACAGATAATCAAAAAAATGAAGATTGTACTAATAATTTAATTTCAGATAAAGATATAGATTTTGATTTTATGAAAAAATATGGAACATTGTATAAACATACTTTTAAAGAAAATAATGGTTCGTATTATTGGATTAGTAGTACACCAGTTTAATGAAAATATGAAAAAACGGGTAGGGGAGAAAGTTTAACTTCCCCTATTTTTATTGATTTTTTATGATATTAATGTATTTATAAAAGAAAAAATTAATTTAAAAAAGTAATTTTAAATTAATATTAGATTAATATTAGATTATAAAATCATTTAAATTGTTTATTATTATTATTATTTAATTATATTTATATAATAATGATATGTATTATAACCTTATTTATATAATATTAATAAGGTTATATAATTACATATTTTTATAAATTAAGTATATAGATTTTAATTTTTAAACTTAATTTGATTATGTGTCTTTAAAAATTAATTGATATTATTTGGTTTTTAGTTTAACAATTATACATATAATTGATTTTAGTTTTAATACAATACATAGAAACTGAGTATTGATTTTGAACAATTAATTATTACAATAATATATATTATGTTAACTTAACTGTTTGAATTAAAATATTGTTAAATTAATTATTACTAATATTAGCCCTACTATTAAGCCTGTTATGAGTGCTTTATTTTCATTATATTTTAATGCTTTAGGTAATAACTCTTGGATTGATAATGTAATCATTAAACCCGCTACTACAATTAATACCATGCTTATCATTAGTTCTGATATATAATTTTTTAAAAAAATGAGTGCGATTATACCACCTATTGGTTCAGCTATTCCTGAATAAAAAGCATATAATATTGCCTTCTTTTTATTATTTGTTGAGTAATATATTGGTATTGCTATGCCTATTCCTTCGGGAATATTATGTAGCATGATAGCAAATGCTAATTTAATTCCTAAATTTATGTCTTGATAACTGCTTAAAAATGTTGCTATTCCTTCAGGTAAATTATGCATTATTAAAACTATCATATTTAATATACCTAATTTATATAAATCTTTTTGGTTTGTTTCTTTGTTAATAAATGTACTTAATAATGTTATTACAATATAACTTACTATAAATGCTATAATAAGTAAAATTATTGATTTAGTCATGCCATTTGCACTAAAATATTGAAAGAAAGATTCAGGAATTAAATCAAATATACTGATACATATCATGATTGATATGGAAAATGCTAAACAAAAAGTTATAAATTTATTGTACTTTTCTTTTGGTATATTCAAAAAAATTAAAAAAGTACCTATTAATGTAGATAATCCTGCTATTGTGGAAATAAGTAATGGTATAGTTATATTCATATTATCACTTTAATAAATAATATTAAAAAAAGATTATTTTATTAATCTTTTTTGTTTATACAAGCTTTTATAAATGATAAAAACAATGGATGAGGCTTTGTTGGCCTACTTTTAAATTCTGGATGAAATTGACAGCCTATGAAATATGGATGGTTAGTTAACTCTATAATTTCTACTAAATTACTTTCTGGATTTATCCCTGAAAATATCATGCCATTATTGGCTAATAATTCTTTATATTCATTATTAAATTCATAACGATGTCTATGCCTTTCTAATATTTCTTCACTTTTATATATTTTATAGGCTAATGAATCTTTTTTTATGTTACATTTGTAATTCCCAAGTCTTAATGTTCCTCCTTTATTTATTATAGCTTTTTGATTGGCCATTAAATCAATTATAGGATTTTTACATAGCTCATTAAACTCTTTAGAATATGCATCTTCTAATTTGCATACATTTCTTGCATATTCTATTACTGCTATTTGCATCCCTAAACATATTCCAAAATATGGAATTTTATTTATTCTTGCATAATTACATGCATTAATCTTTCCTTCAATACCTCTAGCTCCAAATCCTCCGGGTACTAGAATTCCCTTACAATTTTTAAATATTGTTTTTAAATCAATGTTTTTTTGTTCTAATTCTTCACTATTTATCCATTTTATTTTTACTCTTGTGTTATATTCATATCCTGCTGCTTTTAATGCTTCTTTTACTGATAAATATGCATCTTCTAATTCAACGTATTTTCCTACTAAAGCAATTTCTACATCATTTTTTAAGTTTTCAACTTTGTTTATTAAATTTGACCATTTTGTTAAATCACTTCTCTTTGTTGTTAAATTAAATTGGTTTAATATTATGTCTTCAATTTTTTGATTGTGAAAGTTAATTGGTATTTGATATATATTAATTACATCTTTTGCTTCAATTATGTTTTCTATTGGGATACTTCCAAATAAAGCAATTTTTTCTTTAACGCTTTTTCCTAAATCTATCGGTGCTCTTGTTACTATAATATCTGGTTGAATACCTAATCTTCTTAATTCAATAATACTATTTTGGGTGGGCTTCGTTTTTAGTTCGTTAGAGCCAAATAAATATGGTACTAATGTTGTATGTACAAATAGTGTATTTAATTTTCCTAATTCTAATCTTATTTGTCTTAATGATTCTAACATTACTGCTGATTCAATATCCCCGACAGTGCCACCAATTTCTGTAATAACAATATCTGCATTACTAGATGTTCCTGCTTCATATATTTTATTTTTGATTTCATTAGATATGTGTGGAACTATTTGTATTGTTGAACCTAAAAAGTCCCCCACTCTTTCCTTTTCAATTACACTTAAGTAAATTTTACCATTTGTAATATTTGATG
The DNA here is from genome assembly GCA_944359015.1 of uncultured Bacilli bacterium. GTDB lineage: Bacteria > Bacillota_I > Bacilli_A > RF39 > UBA660 > Onthocola_B. The sequence goes on along the minus strand of CALVSK010000012.1, from coordinate 6,672 downwards.
TGTAATTTAATTCTTCATCAATAAATCTTTCATAGTGTCCTAAATCTAAATCAGTTTCACAGCCATCAGCAGTTACAAAGACTTCTCCATGTTGAATTGGTGACATTGTCCCTGGATCAACATTCATATATGGGTCAAACTTTTGCATAAAGACTTTGTACCCTTTGGCTTTTAAAAGCATCGCTATGCTTGAAGCAGTTATTCCTTTTCCTAATCCTGAACATACTCCCCCTGTTACAAATACAAATTTTGTCATTTTTACCTCCGCAAAATTAAAAAAGCACCAGAGAACTTCTCTGTATGCTCTATTACATAATATCATATTTTATTAGATTGCTCAATTATAAATTTAAATATTTTGTCACTATCTTCGTTATCTAAGTCTTCTGGATGCCATTGAATACCTAGAATCTTGTCGGTTATACTTATTGCTTCAATTACGTTATCATCACTTATTGCTTCGATTTTAAATAAATTATTATTTACAACTGTATCATTATGCCTACTGTTTACCCAAATGTTTCTTTTTTTAATAATGTCGTATAATATCCCATCTTTAATATTTACCGTGTGAACTCTATTTTCATTTTTAATATTATGATTTACATTGGTAATTTCTTTTACTTTAATAGTTTTATCACTTTTTAATTCATTAAAATTGTTTATGTTACCTAAGGCTTGCATTCCAGCACATATTCCCAATAATGCTTTATTATTTTTTATTGAGTACATTATTATTTGTTCATCTAATTTTGTCCATGTATTGCCACCAGGAATTATAAAACCGTTACATATTTTTATTAAGCTTTCATCATTTGTAAACAACGTTATTGGTATACCACCATTTTTAATTATTTTATCAATTATTGATTGATTTACTTTAAATATAAGTCTTTCATCAATAGTTTCATTCCTACATGTTATTCCTATTATTGGTTTTTGCATAACTCTCCTTTTAATTTGGTTTTACTCTATTTAATAAGTACTGTTCATCTGTTTTAATTTTTTCTTTTAATTCTTCATCATCTTCAAACTCGGCTATTTTACTTATTATTTTCTCATGGGACATTCTTTTTATCTCTTCAATTGGACAGTTTATTGATAGTGGCCATAAATACTCTAACGATAATTCTTCAATTAAAATTTTACTAGTTACATTATCAATTAATAACTGTCCTTTAAGTAATTTTAAGGCAATTGCTTCTCCTATAATCTTTCTTTTAAATCCATGGGCTAATTTATGCTTCTTTAATAAAATTTGTGGCGCATTAATTTCTATATAGTAACTTATTCCCAATTGATTTGCATATTCTTTAAATTTTTTATCTTCACTTTTTTCTGCCATTATAATTATTGCTTCAATTGGCATGCTATTTATCGTTGGATATTTCATATAAACTCATTCTTTCTATAAATATTAATTATATTTAATTATAATTACTTATTTTTGTCAATAATTATTTTTTAATTAGTAATTATTTCCATAAAATATATGATTAATATGTGCTTTTTAATCCATAATATTAATGGGAGGTAACAAATTAAATGAGTAAGTCAAAATGTTCTGCTAGAAGTAATGCTCGTAATAATGCAAAAGCTTCTAGTTCAAGTAGTGCTAGATCAAAAGCACGTTCTAACTCTCGTAATGAAAGTTGTAATTAATTTAGTTAATTCCTTTTTCTTTATGAGCTCGAGGATGATATTTATAATCTTCCTCGATTTTTTTGTTGCCTAAATGCGAATAAATTTCTGTTGTTGATAAGTTTTCATGTCCTAATAGTTCTTGTATTATACGTAAATCAGCACCATTATTTAATAAATGAGTTGCAAATGAATGCCTTAAAGTATGTGGCGATAATTCTTTTGTAATTCCAGCATTATTGGCTAATTCTTTTAAAATTTTGAAAAACCCTTGCCTACTCATTTTTTCACCATTTTTATTTAAAAATACATAATTATTTGTTTTTGTTTTTAATATAAATTTACGATAATCGTTTATGTACAATTTTAAATAATTTATTGCTGTATTTCCTATTGGTATTATTCGGTCTTTTTTGCCTTTTCCTGTTACTCTTATTATACATTCATCAAAATCTATGTGATTAAGTTCCAAATTTAATAATTCACTTATTCTCGTTCCTGTTGCATATAATAATTCTAACATTGCTTTATTACGATAATCTATTGGTTTAATAAGTTTTATATCTAATAGTTTTTCTATTTCATCTTTAGTTAAATATTTAGGAAGTTTTTTTTCTATTTTTGGATTTTTAATTAACTCACAGGGATTATTGTTTATCTTATTCATAAATATCATATATTTAAAAAACGAGTTTAATACTGATAAATAATGTGCTTTAGTTCTTGCTGTTAATTCGGTATCATTTATATATTTTTCTATATCATTAGTTGTTAATTCTATTAAATTTTTATTAAAATTACTAATTATTTTTTTTAAATCTTCCTGGTAAGAACTAATTGTATTTGAAGATAATTTTCTTTCAAATTTTAAATAATCTAAGTAATTTAATGCATCAATATCATTTATATTTTCACAAATTTTATTCATGTCAATATTATATCACTTTTTTTAAATCTATGCTATAATTAATTTGTGATGTTATGGAGATTTTAGCAGATAAAATAAGACCACAAAAATTGCAAGATATTATTGGTCAAGAACATTTAGTAGGAAAAGGTAAGATTTTATCTAATTTAATCGAAAATAAAAGATTATTTTCGATGATTTTATATGGAAAACCAGGAATTGGAAAAACTAGCATTGCTAATGCATTGGTGAATGAATTAGATTTACATTATAAATTTATGAATGCTACTATTAATAATAAAAGTGATTTTGATTTAGCTATTGAAGAAGCAAAAATGTATGGTGAAATTGTTTTAATTATAGATGAAATACATCGGATGAATAAAGATAAACAAGATTTATTATTGCCTTATATTGAAAATGGAATTGTTATTTTAATTGGTTTAACTACTTCTAATCCTTATCATAAAATTAACCCTGCAATTAGAAGTAGATGTCAAATTTTTGAATTGCATGAACTAACTATTAGTCATATCCAATTAGGTTTAAAAAAAGCTACAAAGTATCTTAATAATATTCGTGTAGATGATGCTCCTTTAGCTTATATTGCTAATTTATCTAGTGGAGACTTTCGTTATGCTATTAATTTATTAGAAATGGCTTTTTATTCTTCTAAAGATGGAAAAATTGATATTGATACAATAAAAAATATTAATTCAAAACCAGTATTTTTTCACGATAAAAACGAAGATGGCCACTATGATGTTTTAAGCGCTTTTCAAAAATCAATTAGAGGTAGCGATGTTGATGCTTCCCTACATTATCTGGCTAGATTAATTGAGGCTCAAGATTTAGATAGTATATATCGAAGATTATCTGTAATAGCTTACGAAGATATAGGTTTAGCTAATCCGGGGATTGGTCCAAAACTCATGGCGGCGATAAATGCTGCTGAGTTAGTTGGTTTACCTGAAGCAAGAATACCTTTGGGAACCATTGTGGTTGAAATGGCTTTATCACCTAAAAGTAATAGTGCTCACATTGCTTTAGATTTGGCTTTGAACGATATTAGAAAAGGTAGTACTGGAAATGTGCCTAATAATATCAAAACAACTAGCAAAGATTATTTATACCCTCATAATTATCCAAATTCATGGGTTAAACAACAGTATTTACCTAATAATCTAATCGGTAGAAAATATTATCAACCTAAAAATAATAAAGTTGAAATTAATTTAAATAAAATTCATGAGGAGATGATGAAATGAAAATTAGTGTTATAGGTACGGGAGTTTATAGTTTAGCAATTGCAACTTCTTTAGCCAAAAAAAATAATAAAATAATTATGTGGACAGAAAATAATAATACTTTTGAAGAATATAAAAATAGTAAAAATTTATCTAGTATTTTAAATGTTAACTTACCTAAAAATATTACTGTCTCTTTAGATATGGAAAAGGTATTGGAAAATACAGATTTAATTTATATTGTTACCGCTAGTAAATATGTTGATTCTGTTTGTCATAAAATGAAAAATTATTATAATAAAAAAACTCCTATTTGTATTGCTTCTAAAGGTATTGAAGAAACAAGTGAAGAGTTACTATCCAATGTTGTTGAACATGTTTTGGGTGCTAAACATATAAGTGTAATATCTGGTCCTACTTTTGCCGTTGATATTGCAAATAATGAACCCGTTGCTTTGGCTTTAGGTTCAACATCCTTAAAAGCTAAAAATTATGTAATTAAAACTTTAGCTAACGAAAATCTTAAATTGCGTCCTACTAAAGATATTATTGGAATACAATTGTGTGGTTCTATAAAAAATGTTATTGCAATCGCCGCTGGGATTTTAAAAGGCTTAGGGTATAGTGAATCTACTCAAGCTTTTCTTATTAATGAATCACTCCACGACATTAAAGATATAATTTATTATTTAGGTGGTAATCCTAAAACTATTATGTCATTTGCCGGTGTTGGTGATTTAATGCTTACTTGTACGAGTACTAAAAGTAGAAATTTTTCATTTGGCTTTGTGATAGGAAGTACTAAAGATGAAAAAAAAATAAAAGAATATTTAACTACTCATACCGTTGAAGGATACAATACTTTAGATACTGTATATAAATTGCTTAAACATAAAAATATTCAAATTGAATTGATTAATATTATATATAATATTGTATATAATTATGAATCCCCTGTAATTTTGCCAAAATTTTTAATAAATAAAAAGTAGTTAAAACTAGTCATTTTAACTACTTTTTATTATATCTTCAATTATAAAATTTGCTATTTTAATACCTGTTATAGCGGGTGTAAATATTGCTGATGATATATTTTTGCCATTTTGAATAGGTAATTCCTCTGAATATGCAACAGTAATGTCTTTACCTATATTTTCCTTTTTCAAAATAACTCTAAGTTTTTTTGCTAATGGATCATTACATGTATTACTTAATTTTTTTATTAAAATATGGTTGCTACTTAATCGTTTTCCGGTGCCTAAAGCACTTATTATTTTTATATTATTTTGTGTTGCATATTTAATTAATGCAACTTTTGCTTTAATATCATCACAAGCATCAATGATATAATCAAAATTCTCTAAATCGTTTATATTTTCTGAACTTATATTTTCTATTTTTATTTTTAGATTTATATCCTCATTTATTTGTTTTGCTCTTTTAAATGCTTCTTTTACTTTATATTTTCCTATATTTTTTTTATTTGTTATTATTTGTCTATTTAAATTTGTTATATCAATTTTATCTTTATCATAAATTGTTATATTTTTAATGCCACTTCTAATTAAGGCTTCAAATATAAAGCCTCCTACTCCACCACAACCCACTAAAAGTATATTTTTTTCTTGAATCTTTTTAAAATTGTCTATTCCTATTAATTCAATTAATCTATTAAACATATTTTCTCCCATTATAAAACCCAGAGGAAAGTAATGCAATGATAAAAACCCGCTCCGCGCGAGGTGGGCATCACATGAAATGCTTTAGGATTCTTATTCACTTAATGGATAAGTCTTCTACACCACATTCAATTAGATTCCCGTATATCATATCTAGTCGGTTTTATATAGACATTTACTATTCCTACTAGGCAATTATATTATATCAAATTAAATTTCTTTTAGCAATATATTATTCAATTATTAAATTATAATTTTCAATTTTAAATTCTTGCATAGCATTTTTTACATTTTCTACCCATGTTGGATTAGCTATTTTTTGGCCATTTGCATTGTAAATTGGGTTATATTTTTTCCCAATTGTTTCAACAGTCGTTAATCCTTTTTCAAAATAATTGTTATTTAATAACCTAATATAACTAAGTATCCCATATTCGATGTTTTTATATTTAATTAATTTGCCATTTGACATTCCACCAAAAATGTTGTTTTTATTTATCATAGTTTGTGATTTGTATCCTGATTCCACTTGGGAAATCGCAGCAGCAATTTCAAAATTTACCGCCGGATATATTTCACAGTAATACTTAATTAAACTTACCATATAATCTTTATCTTTTTCTGTAATATTTATTTTAAAAGAAAATAATTCTTTGTTTTCATCTTCAAGTTTATATAAATATTCTATCAAATTATATTCAAAATCATCATCGTTTAATATATTTATTTCTTCATAATTTGCTTTAATATATTTCACTAATGTTTCATAATCTATTTGAAATGTTTTAGCTAGAAACTCTATTGTTCCTTTTTTACTTATTAAAAATATTGCTAAAATTTCTTCTTTTGTAATATTTTTATTAGATTGTGTTTCTATCATCTTTGAATTAAATATATTTAATGAACTAACTTGTAAATTTTTAGGTGTTTTTGTATTATGTATTATCAACATTGTCACTAATAATATTATTCCTACTATTAAAATTATAAGACCCTTTTTATTTTCTTTTATATATGTTTTCATTTTTATTATATTATACGCTCCTTGTTTAAATTATGCTATTTTTTGCAAATAAATAATAATTTGCGTGAAAACACATTAATTTTATCATAAATTGCTTTAAATTGCAAATTTACGTTATTATTTTTAGTACTTAAACCTTAAATATAAAAACTCTTCTAGTTATTAGAAGAGTTT
>CALVSK010000011.1 GCA_944359015.1 uncultured Bacilli bacterium | reverse complement strand
ATCCCAATAATTATAAATATTATAATTGCAAAAAAAACATAAACTTGTTTTTTTAATTTTTTTCTTGTTGCCATAATATATCACCTTTATTTTATTCATTATAGCATCAATTTTTTTATTAAAATATTAAAAATAAAATTTATAATAAAATCTATGTATACAAAATGTAAAGTTTTTATAATCATATTGCTAAAATAATTATTAAAAGTTATTATCTAAATGAAAGTAGGGGTTATGTATGAAAAAAATTTTTAATTTAGTGTTTATATTAATTTTTATGTTTATCATTGATGTTAAAGCTGAAAATGTAGAATATAATGGCAATATTCCTGGTTTTAGTGATGATTATTTCATTCAATCTAGTAAAATTCTTAATAAATACTTAATAACAAATCATAATAGCGCATTATTATATTCGAATTTTAAAGATTTAGAAAAAGAAATAGGTTGTGATGATGGTTTTATAATTAATGATGGAATTATATGTCGTGATGAAATTTATGATTATGAAAACTCTTCTAGTATAAGTTATTTTACTTTATATGATTCAAATTTTAATCAAGTTATAACTGAAGAAGATAATAGTAAAACAAATTTATATAGTGATGAAAACACAATAATAAAATATAATGACTACTATGTTTTTATTAATAACGATAGTTTGTACATTCCTCTCATAATAGATAAAGATATGAAAACAGTAAGTGATGATATATACAATGAAATTACAAAGCATTATTATGATATTTTTATTAAAATAGATGGGGAACTAATAAAAGATTATGACAGTTATTGGCTTATGCAAACAACTAATAACAATTATTTATTCATAACTTCAGATTTAAGTGACTATAGTGCCTATTTATTAATGTATGATGATTTAGGTAATTTAGTGTTTAAAATAGACATTCCATCTTATAATACAAATTTTAGCGCAACTATAGCTAATAATGGAGTTTATTTATTTTATATAGATGAAACTGATGGCTCATGGTATTTAGAAAAATATAATTTAAATGGTAACAAAATATATACTCAAATTTTAAGTGATTTACTTAATTTAGAATCAAGATATTATAGCGTAAGAAGTATATATGCAGATGGTAATGAAATAAATATTATTATTTATAGATTGAGGAGCGAAAGTTTACCAACAGAATTACCTGATGCATTTTCATATATGGTTTCATTTGCTATAAATTATGATATTAAAACAAATGTCAATGGATATGGAGTAGTAGAAGTTGATGAAAAAGGAATTTATAATGAACAAAAAGTAATGCAAATAACCCCAGAACCCAGCAACAAAATTGCAAGTTTAACTATAACTGATAGTGCAGGAAATAGTATTCCTTATACTGATGATTATAAATTTGTGATGCCGAATAGTGATGTAACCATTGATGCAACATTTGAATTAAAAACAGCAACTCCTTCTGGAGATAATATTGAAACAGAAAATCCTAATACTGGTGCAACAATACCGACATTTCTATTAATTAGTGGCTTTATGGCATCGTTTGTAATTTATAGATATGTCAAAAAGAAAAGTTTTTTAAAATTATAACAAACAATTATTAAGGGGTTTACAAAACACATTATTTATTGTATTATAAACATATATGGTAAAGGGAGGCAATATGAATATTAATAAAGATATTATTAGTTGTTGTCCAAATTTTTATAAAATTATATATTTTGTACCGTATGAAGATGACAAAATAAGTGATAAGTTAATCAGATTATATCAAAAATATATTTTTAAAATTGATATAAATAATGAAGAAGATATAGAATCAGTTAGACAACTTGATAAGGCTTTAAATAAATACATTGATGATTATACTTTTAGAAAAGAAATGCAAAAACAAATATTTTCTTTAAGAGTAAGAAAAGATGCCGTAGATATGTTAAAGGAAATAATTAATTATATTATAAAAATATTTGATAATTATGAAGAGTATACGACAAGGGTAATATATATTTCCAAATGGATATAAAAAATAACTAAGAGTGTTTAGTTATTTTTTTTATGAATAGTAATATAATTATAAGAAATAAAAATATAGCAATTGTAAAAGGAAAAGTTTTATAAATAATCATAGAATTAGAAAAATCATTTATGATAATTTTACTTACAAATAACATAATAACTAAAACTAATAAAAAAGGTATTATTCTTTTTTTAGTATTAAGTAAATTTTTAATTTTTAATGTACTTAAAGATAAACATATAAATATATCAAAGAACCAACCTTTAGATATAAAATTTTCAATGTTTTCAATAAAATTAAATAAACTAATTTTTCTAAGAACAGAATATTCTGGATAACTATATATATTTATTAAATCTCCTAAAACTATTGTAAGAGTTAATACAACTATAAAAATTGTTAAAGAACCTATTAAATAATATTTAGCACTTTCTTTAAAAGTAATATTTTCATCTATTAATAAAATAAATGGAGCGGTTGATAATATAGAAAAAATAAAACTAGTTTTAAATAAAGAAAGGGGTTTTATAGTAAATAAAGGAAGTAAATTAGAAAATTCAAAATTATTAGTAAGTAAAATAGTTTTTAAAAATATTAAAATTAAACTAATGACAAATAATACTTGAGCAATATAAACTATTTTTTTTATATTTTTGGTACTTAAATAACTTGCTAAAAAAATAAAAGGTAAGCAAGAAATAAATGATGGTGTAAAGGGTAAAAAATATGAATATAAAAAAGTAGATAATATAACTAATAAAAGAAATATACCATAAATAATATATAAAAATAATAATAATTTTATTAATACATTTAATATAGTTTTCTTTTTTAAATGTTGATTTAAAGTATTATTTATATCTTTTTTTAAATAACATATCAGATAAATTATTCCAATACCCAAAATAGTACCCAAAATAATTGCTAAATAAGCATCTTTACTACTATGTAAAAATAAGGTTGAAATCCCACCACCTAGAAATAAACTTCTAGTTAAAAAGTAAGTTAAAATATTATCTTTAGTTTTCATCTTTCACCTCATATATTAGACCCTTTTTATTAATATCAAAATCAGAGTTATTTTCAATTATTAAATTTAGCCAATAATTTTCTTCTTTAATTCTAGTTTGCTGATAATATTTTTGAGATAAACCTAGGATATCACTTCTATTTTTTTGAATTTTTATTAAAAAATTTGTTAATTTTTCATTAATAATTATTTTAAAATCATTATCTAATTTATTTAAAGTTTGTAAATCTCTTATGTCAAAATTTGGTTCATTATCCATGATTTTACCTTCAAGTTTCCCATCAATAATAATTTTATTAGATTTAATATTTGCATCTACTTTTCCAGATTTTATAGCAATCGAAAAAAATAAATTGTCATATTCTTTTGAATAAATAGGTCGATAAAAATTATTAGTTAAAATATTATAAATAGTTGCTTCTTCATTATTTAGTTTATCTTTTTTTTCATATTCATCAAATATAATTAATCCATCAACTAAAAATTGTTCATCATTTAAGGCAATATTTGAAAAACATGTATCTTTACCAAAAGTTAAAATTTCACTTAATATTTCATCGAATGTTTTTAAAACACTACTATTTTTAGAATATTCATTACTTTTTAATAAAGAAAGAATAGTAGTACTAGCAACAGGATTTTCTTTACTTTTATTTTCTAAGATATTTTGTGGCTCAGTATCTATTGCAGATACTACATAAAAGTTTTCTCTAAAATAAGTACTTCTAATAAAGTAATCAACAATTGTTTGAAATTTATCATTTATTATAGTATCACCTAAAATCATTAGTTTTACATGAGTATAATTAGCTTTATCAGCTATTAAATCTGATGTTTTTTCAATGGCTTTTGCTAAAGTTTTACTTTTAGCAGTTTTAGTATAAGAACTAATACTACCGGATTCTTTATCACTTTGGTTATTTAGTATTTCTAAAGTAACAATATAATTTTCATCTTTATAATCAATACCTATTGCACTAATTATTCCTAAATCATTTATTTCATCATAATCATAGCATCCAGATAATAATATTAATGAAATAATTAATATGATTATTTTTTTCATTGAACCTCCTTTTGCTTTATAACATTTTTATGAGTAAATAAGGTACTTCTTTTTGTATCATTTTTTATAGGACCTTTTATAACCGTATTTTTAAAATAAGTTTTATTAAATGGAGCAATTGGAGCAAAATAAGGTTTATTAAAACTTGTAACATTTGTTGTATATATTAAAAAGTAAAGTAAACCTAAAGTTATTCCATATAATCCAAAGAAGCCAGCTAATAAAATAAAGACAAATCTAAAATATCTAAGAGAATTATTAATTTCGACATTTGTAAAAGTTAGACTTGATATAAAAGTAATAGCAATAATTATAATTGTTATTGGAGAAGCAATTCCTGCTGAAACTGAAGCTTCTCCTAAAACTATGGCTCCCAAAATAGATATAGCAGAACCATAATTTGAAGGGAATCTTAAATCACTTTCTCTTAATATTTCACATATTAAAAGCATTAATAGTGTTTCAACTATAGTTGGAAAAGGAACACCATTTCTTTGGATAGCAAAATCTAATAGTAAATTAGTAGGTATAGTTTCTTGATTATAATTCATTATTGCTATATAAAGGGCTGGAGCCATCATCGATATAAAATATGCGGCAAGTCTAATAATTTTTATAAAGTTTATATTCTTACTTTTATTATAATTATCTATATTAGGATTTATAAAATCTATAAAAAATGCTGGTATTATTAGAACATAAGGAGTAGTATCAATAACTATTGCTACTTTTCCTTCTAATAAAGCAGTTGCAACCATATCAGGTCTTTCAGTTTGTAAAAAAGTAGGGTAAACATTATTATTTTCATCATCTAATAAAAAACCAATTGAACTTGAATCAATAATTCCGTCGATATCAATTTTATTTAACTTATCTAAAATATTAGTAATTATTTCATTATCTACTATATCATCAAAATATAATACTCCAACAGTGGTACTAGTTTTTCTACCAATAATTTTATTTTCTATTTTTAAATGACTTGATTTAATTCTTCTTTTTATTAATCCAACATTAATTTGATAATTTTCTGTAAATGAATCTTTTGGTCCATTTATAGATGTTTCAACATCAGCATTAGATATACTTCTATTAATATCTGCTCTTGTTTCAATAGCAATTATTTCACTGTTTATAATAACAATGGCATAACCATTTGTTAAATAAAACTCTATTTGTTCACTATTTATATTATTAATAGTGTTTGGCCCTGCTAAAAAAGATAAAATATTTCTTTTATTTATTTTATTATTTGTTTTTCCAATAATTAAATTTTTTAAAATATAATCATTTATTTTATCACTACTACTAACAGTTTCTAAATAAACAACATATATTTTATCAAACATATTAATTTTTAATTCTTTAATAATTAAATCTGGAGTTTTACTAAATTCACTTTTTATTTTTTCAACTATTTTATTCATAACTATTTCACCATTTATAATATTTACCATTTAATGGTATTTATTACATAAATTTTACTTTAATATCTAAAATATTTAGTTTATAATTAAAATATATGTGAGGTAAGTATGGTTGTAGAAATTGAAAAATATGATGACTTTGGTAGAGGAATATGTTTTATAAATAATAAAATTACATTTGTTCCAAATACAGTACCAAAAGATAAAGTTAGTATAAAAATAGAAAAAGAATATAAAAATTATAATATTGCTAGGGTTATAAAATACATAAAGTATTCTAAATTAAGAGTTAAAGAGAAATGTCCATATTTTAATAAATGTGGGGGATGTGTTTTACAAAATATTGATTATGAAACAAGTATATTATATAAAAAAGAAAAAGTTATTAATTTTTTTAAAAAAAATAAATTAAATATAAATCCAATAGTAATTACAAATCCTAATAATTATAATTATCGAAATAAAATAAATTTAAAAGTAATTAATAATCAAATTGGATATTATGAAGAAAAAACTCACAATTTAATATTAATAGATTCATGTATAATAGCAAGTAAAGTAATAAATAAAGGTATAGGTTTAATAAAAGATATTGGTATTAAAAATGGTAATGTAACATTAAGAAGTAATTTAAATGAAGAATTATTAATTATTATTAATAGTAATGATAAATTAGATATAGATATAGAAAAAATAAAAAGTAAAGTAAAGTTAGTAGGAATAGTAATTAATGATAAAATATATTATGGAGAAGATTTTTTATTTGAAAGATTAAATAATTTATTATTCAAATATTCTTATGATTCTTTTTTTCAAATTAATCCTTATATAGCATCTAAACTTTTTGAAATCATTAGCAGTTATATTAATCGAGAAGATGAAATTTTAGATATATATTGTGGTGTGGGTACATTAAGTTTAATTGCTGCTAAAAAAGCTAAAAGAGTTATTGGAATAGAAATAATAGAAAATGCTGTAATAAATGCTAATTTTAATGCTAAAATTAATGGTTTAAACAATGTTAATTTTTTACTTAATGATGCAACAAAAGCAATAACTAAAATAAATAGAAGTTTTAATAAAGTAATAGTAGATCCACCAAGAGCGGGTTTAACAAAAACAGTAATTGAGGCTATAAAAGAAATAAAACCTAAAAAAATAATTTATGTATCTTGTGATTTTCATACATTAGTTAGAGATATTTTACTATTATCAGATATTTATGAAATAGAAGATGCTTATATATTAGATATGTTTAGTTATAGTTATCATGTTGAAACTATATGCGTATTAAAAATACATTAAAATAATATAATAAAAAAATTAATGAAAGGAATATAAAAGGAAGAATGAAAATAACATTTAAAAAAATAAATAAAGATAATTTAGAACTAGCTTGTAAAATTCAAAATGAAATATTTCCTTTAGAAGATGCAAGAAATAATTTTTTGGAACAAATTGAAAAAAATCCATATCGTAAATATATGTATTATTGTATAGTTTATTTAGATAGTTTACCTATTGGGGTTACTGGGTTATATGTAAATCATGAGTATCCAAAAGATGCTTGGTTAGGATGGTTTGGTATACTAGAAAAATACCGAAATAAGGGTTATGGTGGTAAAGTATTAGATAAAACAATTAAATTAGCTAAAAATAAGGGTTATGAAAATTTTAGATTATATACTGATGAATTTGCTTATGATGCACATAAGTTATATAAATCAAGAAATATGATAAAAGAATTATATGATAATAAAGATGATAAAGATAATTATATTGATGCTAAAATATTTATATATTCATTAAGTTTAAATAATAATAAAATAACTAAATGGAATAATAAAGTATTAGGATTAAAAGAACAATCTGATAAGGAGCATTAATGATATGAATTATAAAGAAATAAAAAATAAGTTTGATAAATACTTAAATCAATATGATAAAAATAATAAAAATATTATATTAAAAATAAAACATACATATAATGTAGTTAATAATTCTTTATATATTGGAAAAGAATTAAAATTAAAAGAAGAACAAATAGAACTTATTAGAGTAATAGCATTATTTCATGATATAGGAAGATTTGAAGAAATAAAGAATAATATAAATTTAGACCATGCCCTAAATGGAGTAAATATATTATTTAAAAATAAATTAATAAGAGAATTTATTAAAGATAATAAGTATGATAGTATAATTTATCAAGCAATATTAAATCATAATAAATTAAAAATAGATGAAAATCTAAATGCTGAAGAACGATTATATGCGATGATTATTAGGGATGCTGATAAGTTAGATAATATAAAAACATTAAGTGAATTAAGTATTAATAATATAATTAATAATAAATTAAATTATAATGAAGAAAATTATGAAATAATAAATAAAAATATTTATAATACTTTTTTACAATGTAAAAGTATAAATTATTCAGATGTTAAAACCCCAATAGATTATTTATTATATGCAATAGCTTTTATATTTGATTTGAATTTTAATATATCAATAAAATACATTATTAAAAATAATTATATTAATATTTTATTTAATAAAATAGAATATAAAAATGAAATAACCAAAAAACAAATAAATGAATTAAAAAAAGTAATTATAAATTACGTAAACAAAAAAATTAATGTAAAATAATGTCAAATAATAAAATTTATTGTTTGATTTTTTTATGTGTGTGAAAGGTTAAAAAAAGTAATATTTCAGATAAATATAAAAAGTCTTATTGTAAAAGCAACGAATATGTGATAAATTATAAGTAATAGAGTAAGGAGATAATAACTTATGAATGAAAAAAAGAAGTCGTTAATATTAACAATAATTGCAGTGGTAACTCTTATAGTATTTTGTGGTGTTGCGACATTTGCTTATTTTGTAGCTCAAGGAGGAAATGATGTAACAAAAAATATAAATGTTACAACAAATACAACAGATAGGTTAACATTTACAATAGGAAGTGATATATCTTTAACAGCAAATCAAGAAGATTTTGGTCAAGGAATGGGAAATAAAAGTGGGAGTACAACAGCAAGTGCAATATTGGTAGCCAATAATTCAACAAATACAGCAACAGAACATTATTATTTATATTTAAATATAATAAATAATAATTTTGAATATACAACACAAGAAGAAACAGCAGAATTAATATTAACAATAACTGATCCTCAAGGACAAAAATTAACAGAATTAAATGGATATAAATATGTAACAGTGGGAGATGTATCGGGTTTTGATATAACAACTAAAAACGGATTAATAACAATAGCAGATAGTTATGAAATAACATCAACAAATACTACAATAGGAGAAACACAAGAATGGGGAATAACAATAACATTTGCTAATTTAGATAGTGATCAAAATGCTAATACAGGAAAAACTTTTAATGGAAATTTAATAATTCAAAAAAATCCAGTAGCTTATCATGAAATTTGTAATGAAACAACATTTGCATGTCAAGTCGCTAAAACATATACAGATGGTTCAAATGGACTTTATTACCATGATGGAATTATAACATCAGATGTATGTACTTATGATGGTAATGGAGTTTTTGCTTTAACTGAAAGCGGAAGGGAACAAGCAACTAATGAAACTGATTGTGAAAGAATATTTTCATTAACTGTTGATGGAACACCAGTATATTATGATGCATCAATAATTACAGTTGGTGTTCCGGAAGGAGCGGTTGAAGAAGTAAATTGGAATAGTAGTAGTGGAATTTGTGAAACCAAGACTAGCAAAATTCCAGTATACAGTGAAGTGAATGGTGAAACTGGTGTCCCAGCATCTCAAAGTGAGTGTGTTGGATATTCTGCAATATTCGATTATGATTCCATACTATTTAAGGAAATGGGAAGTGGGACTTTTGGACAAGCAACAACAAATGATAATTCTTATAGATACGCTGGAGCAAATCCAAATAATTATGTATGCTTTGGAAGTGATGAATCAACATGTCCAAGTGATAATTTATACCGAATAATTGGAGTTTTTGGGAGTGAAGTAAAACTAATAAAATCGACAAGTATTGGAAGGTATGCATGGGATATTGGAAATGATAATACATGGGATAATAGTACAAAACCGGATATTAGAAGCACACTAAACACAACATACTACAATACGCTAAGTGCAACATGGCAAAATAAAATAGCGACACACACCTGGAAAGTCGGTGGAATGGCATATGATTATACAAGTACAGCCAAACAATATTATGATATAGAAGTAGGAAGTTCATCAAGTAGTACAACAGATAATATGAAAATAGGATTAATGTATGTAAGTGATTATGGATTTGCGGCAAGTCCAGAATATTGGACAACTCCTTTAAATAATTATGAAAATTCAACTTTGCGTAGTAATAATTGGTTATATTTAGGAACTGATGAGTGGACAATTACTCCGAATTCGTCGTACTATTATAGCGTTTTCCGTCTGTACGACGTCGGCCGCTTGGGCGCCGATCACGCGCGCAATGGCTATTCGGCCAGACCAGTCTTTTATCTAAACTCTAATGTCACATATGTTAGTGGAGATGGAACAGAGAGTAATCCGTATAGAATAAGTTAATCAAAGAAATTTAATATGTTATCATGATATTTAAAAATTTGTTGCTGTGAGTTATTAATAAAAAATAGTTGCATAAATTAATATAAATGATAAAATTAAAGATGTATATATTTAAATTATTTTATAGGAGAGTAGATTATGCAAGAATTAATGATATCACTTATGAGTAAGTATGGTTATCTAGCAGTTTTTTCATTAGTGGCTATAGAAAATATATTTCCCCCAATCCCATCTGAAGTAATATTGCTTGGTGGAGGATTTTTAACTACCACTATTGGTTTAAATATAGTAATTATGATTATAGCAGCAACTCTAGGTTCTTTAGTGGGAGCAATAGTGTTATATTATATTGGAAAAATATTTAATAAAGAAAGACTTAAAAAAATAATAAGCGGGAAAATTGGTAAAGTATTAAGATTAAAAGAAAAAGATATTGAAAAAGCCGATGAATGGTTTGATAATAAGGGAAATAAGACTGTGTTTTTTTGTAGATTTATACCTATTGTTCGTAGTTTAATATCTATTCCTGCAGGAATGAGTGAAATGCCAATAGTTAAATTTTTAATTTATACAACAGTTGGTTCCCTAATATGGAATAGTGTGTTAATAATAATAGGAAATAGAGTTGGTGATAACTGGGAAGAAATTCTTGGTATATTTGATAAGTATTCACACATTGTAGCAATAATCCTTATAATAATCTTTATTTTATTTATTATTTGGTTTTATGGATTTAGAAAAAGTAAAAAAGCAAATTAATGCTTTTTTTAATTTAAAATAAATATAATTATGGTATAATTATTAGTAGTTAGGAAGGAGTACTTATGCTAGATTTATTTATACCTGATATTTATCAAAAAAGTATTTATACAATTAATTATAAAAAATTAAAGAAAAATGGTATTAAATGTTTATTATTTGATTTAGATAACACAATTGCTCCTTATAAAACTAATGAGCCAGATAAGAAAGTTAAAGAATTATTTGCTAATTTAGAAAATGATTTTAAAATTATAATAATATCTAATAGTAATAAAAATAGATTAAGACCATTTAAAGAAAAATTAAATGTTGATACTGCCTATAGCAGTAAAAAACCTTTAAAAGGAAAATATAAAAAAATCCTTAGTTTATATAAATTTAAAATAGATGAAATTGCTTGTATCGGAGACCAACTACTTACTGACATTTTGGGAGCTAATCGTATGGGATTTACTAGTATATTAGTAAATAAAGTTGCTAAATATGAAACAATTAATACAAAGATAAATCGTTTCTTTGAAAAATTTATTTTAAAGAAATTAGAAAAAGAAAGAATTTTAGTAAGTGGTGAATACTATGATTAAAAAATGTATTGGTTGCGGCATAAAATTACAAAATGAAAATGAAGAAAAAGAGGGGTATACACCAAAAATAGAAAAAGATTTATGTATGCGTTGCTTTAAATTAAAAAATTATGGAAAAGTAATAAATAATGGTAAAATACAAAATAATGAAGAGTTAATAAAAAAAATAAATAATAGTAAGGGTTATGTATTATTTTTAGTAGATTATTTAAATATATATGATGAAGTAATAAATATATATAAAAAGATTAAATGTAATAAAAGTTTAGTTATTACTAAAAGTGATTTAATACCTAAAAATATTATAATAAAAAAAATGATTAATAATATTAAAAATATTTATGAAATTAAAGAAGAAATATTATTAGTAAATAATAAAAAGCATGATGAAGTAAATGAAATAATAAATAAATATAATAAAATACTTTTTGTAGGTTTTACAAATATGGGTAAAAGTAGTTTAATAAATAATCTAACTAATAATAATATAACAGTTAGTAATAAAAAAAATACTACTCAAGAATTTATTAGTATAGAATATGAAAATAAAGTATTAATTGATTGTCCAGGATTTATAAGTAATACATATAAAGAAGTAATACCTAAAAAGATAGTTAAACCAATAACAGAACAAGTTAAAAATAAATATTATTTAAAAATTGCTAATATAAATATTGCTAGTGAAATTGATAATAATTTTACTATATATATGGATAATTATATAGATATAAGTAAAAGAAAAATTAATGAAAGTTTAGATTATAATGTAATAGCACCTAGTAAAAGTGATTTAGTAATTAAAGGTCTTGGTTTTATAACAATTCAAAAAATTACTAAATTAAGTATAAATATTGCTAAGAAATATTATGAAATAAGACCTTCGATAATCGGAGGTAATAATGAGTAAGATAAGAGTAATGAGTGAAAATTTAGCCAACAAAATAGCAGCTGGAGAAGTAGTAGAAAAATGTGCCTCAATAGTAAAAGAGTTAGTAGAAAATGCAATAGATGCTAATGCTTTAAATATAAAAGTTAATTTAATTGATGGTGGTTTAACAAGTATTGGTGTTATAGATGATGGAATAGGAATGGATAAAGAGGATGCTGTAATGTCTTTTTCTAGGCATGCAACAAGTAAAATTTATAAAGATGATGATTTATATTTTATTGAAACTTTAGGGTTTCGTGGTGAAGCATTAGCAAGTATAGCAAGTGTTAGTGAAGTCGATTTAGAAACTTGTAGTAGTGATTTAGGAACTCGTGTGCATATCAAGGGAGGAAATATAGATTTAGTTGAACCTGCTAGTGCTAGAGTTGGAACAAGCTTTACCGTAACTAATTTATTTTATAATACGCCGGCAAGATTAAAATATTTAAAGAGTGAATCAACTGAACTAAATAATTGCATTCAATTTATAGAAAAATTATCTTTATCAAGACCAGATATTGCATTTACATTAACTAATAATGGAAAAGTAATAATAAAAACTAGTGGTAAAGATAATTTACTTAAAACAATCCATGAAATATATGGTTATGAAGTTTCATCAAATATGTTAAAAATTAGTGCAAATAATGATGACTTTGTAATAAGTGGATATATTTGTAAACCGGGAGTACTTAAGAAAAATAGGTATCATTTTAATACTATATTAAATAAAAGGGTAGTAAGAAATAATGAAATAAACAAAGCAATAAATGATGCTTATTACACATATAAGCATGAAGGTTTTTATCCCATTGTAGTAATAAATATAGAAACTGACCCAACATTAGTAGATGTAAATATTCATCCAACAAAGCAAGATGTTAAACTAAGTAAAATTAATGAATTATGTAAAATGTTATATGATGAAATAAAAAATACATTATATGATAATTTATTAATACCTGATGCTTTAAGTAACACTATAAAAGAAGAAGTAAAAATAGAAGTTAAAAAAGAAGAAAAAAGGGAAGAAAAAGTTGAGCAAATAAGTTTTGATTTAAGTAATGTTAGAAAAGAGAAAAAAGAAAGAAATCAAGAATTTAAAGCCTTAAAAATGTATCCAATAGGTCAAGTACATGGAACATATATAGTTGCTGAAAATGAAGAGGGAATGTTTTTAATTGACCAACATGCAGCCCATGAACGAATAAATTATGAGATGTTAAAAGAAAAATTTAAAGAAGAAAAAACGATGGTTACAAATATGTTAATACCATTATCAATTGAGTTAACAGCAAGTGATTATAATATATTTATGGATAGTAAAAGTGTATTGGAAGAATTAGGTTTTATAATTGAAGAATTTGGAATTAATACAGTTGTATTCAAGGGACATCCTACATGGCTTACTAAAAATTATGAAGACGACAATTTAAAGACAATAGTTGATTTAGTTATAACCAATCATAAAAACTTTAACAAAGATAGATTTTTAGACCATCTAGCAAAAATGATGTCTTGTAAAATGAGTATAAAAGCAAATGAACATTTAAGTTTAGAGAAAATGGAAAAACTATTAGATGATTTAGTTAAATGTGATAATCCTTATAATTGTTGTCATGGTAGACCATCAATTATAAAGTTTAATAATTATGAATTAGAAAAAATGTTTAAGAGGGTGATTAATTAATGCTACCAGAAAAAAGAAAACAATTACTAATTATAGCCATATCTATAGTAATAGTTATAATAATTATATATGCAATGTATAGTTTAGCGGCATATATGAAAAATAGAAAAGAAAAATATGAACCAAAGGTAGTAGATAATACTTATCCAAGTATATATCAATATTATGGTTTTAGAATTGATGAAGACAACAATTATCAGTTAATTGGTCTTAATGATGCCTTTGAAGAAACTAAAGTAGGATTAAGGTCATTTTACTATGTTGATAATTTATATTATTTAAATAACCATTTAGTAATATATAGTGATGCAATTAATCAAATAAATTATAATAGTGAAAAAGATGAGTTTTTCTTTTATGAATTAGATTCATTTTATAGTAATAAAGTTAATGTATTAATAAATAATAATTATTATATATATATAGAAGAAAATAATTTAAGTTTTAAAAACAAAGAAAGTGAAGAAAAAATTGAGATTACAAATGAACTTGCAGATGAAACAGTATTATGTAATAATAGTTTAGTTTTTTATAAAACTAATAGTGGAATTTATGAATATAATTTAGAAAATAGAGCTAATAAAATTGTTATGTTACCAAATGAATCTAATAAAATGGAAATATTAGATTTAGCAGATGAATATTTAATATTTTTAAATGAAGATGATTATTATGCTTATAGATTTGAAGATAGCAAATTAATAAATTTAAGTGAAAATATAAATACAACATTTAAATATGTAGGTTCAATAGATGCATATTTCTTATATGAAATAACCAATGAAGAAAATGAAAATATAGTAATGAAATATGCTCTTAATGTAAATTCTTCATATAAGACAGGATATAATATAGGCAATTTAAGTATAATTGATAGTTTTGCTATAAATGATGATTTATTATATGCTGAATTAAGTGAAAATGAAAAAATAAAATATGTTATAATGGATTTAGAAAACGAAAAAATAATAAAAGAATTAGAAAATCATTATGAAAACTTAATCGAGGTAGGAAAATGAAAGAAATTAACTTAAATTTATTGCCAATAGAATTAGATGAAACTATAAAATTTGATGAAAGTTACTATCAAAATACTTCAATTATTAAAATGGATGAATTTAAAGTAAAGGGAAAAATATTTTATAATTTAAGTGATGAAGTAGAAATAAATGTAGAAGTTAAAGGTAATATTTATTTAGAAGATTCAATAACACTTGAAGAAATAAAATATCCAATTAGTCTTAATATTGAGGAAATTTTAGAAGAAAATAGAGAATTTACTGACAATTGTTACGAAAAAAGTAAAAATATACTTGATATAAATGAATTTTTGTGGGAAAATATTGTACTGGAAGTTCCCATTAGTTTAACAAACAATTCTGGAGTAAATATTAAAGGTAATGGTTGGGAATTAAATAAAAAAGAGGATGAAGAAATAGTAGATTCTCGCTTAGGGAAATTAAAAAATTTATTTAAAGGTGGTGAATAGATATGGCAGTTCCTTTTAGAAGAACAAGTAAGACTAAAAAGAAAATGCGTCGTACTCATTTAAAGAAAACAGTTGGTGCTTTAACTACTTGTCCAAAATGTGGGGCAACATTAAGACCACATAGAGCATGTACTAAGTGTGGAAATTATAATGGTAAAGAAGTAATTAAAGTTACTGAAAATGAAGAATAAAAATAAGTGATAAAAATACCATTTTATGTGGTGTTTTTATATTGCAAAAAAAGTTTTTGTATGGTATCATTGATAATAGAAGGGAAATAGTATTATGGATAAGAATTTAGAAACTTTGTTTGTAGAAAATGGATTTACTATTAAAAATGCTGCTGTTTTTGCTAAAGAAGCGGATGTTTTTGGTTTAGATAATTTAATAGATAAATTAGTAGATTTAAAGAAAAGAGCTAGCACAAATAATAATATTTTAGATTTTGCTAGACCTGTAATGACGACATTAGAATCTATTAATAATTTAGTAAATGAAGATGAATATTCTAGATTATCTGAACAAAGTAAATTAAATAGTTTTTATGATACAATAAAAAACATACAAAGTAATTTTGGAAGTATTGATAATTATTTAAAAGCAGAAAGAGATATACAATTAAGAAGAGAATCAATGTTTGATGTAATGCGTAGATTATATGAACTTGATAAAAATAAAAGTTTAAGTGATTCAGATAAAACAAGTGAAGCACTTAAGTTATATAGTGCCAAAAAGGAAGCAGAAGATGCTTATAATGAAGCATTTGAAATATTTATGGCAGAAAAGAAAAATATTAAAGAATTTGAAGTAGTAGATTTAAAAAATAAATTATTAAAATTAGTAAATGAATTACAAATGGGCTTTAAAGATTTAGCGCTTAAACCTCAAAGTAAAGAAGAAATACAAGGTTTAATTTCCCAATTAAGAAATGATGTAGCATATTATGGAATTGACACAATTAAGGCTAAAGATGAACTTGATTTATTATGTAAAAGAGTTGGTGTAGAATATGTTTCAACAGAAATGAATTTAAAAGTAAAAGAAGAAGAAAAAAGAGAACCAATAAAAAAAGAAGAAGAACCAACAGTAGTAGAAACTAAGAGTGATAATAAATTAGAGGGATTACTTAGTAAATTAAAAGAATTAAATCCAGGAGTTGAATTTGCTTTAAGTGATGATTTAGAAGATAGAAGATATGATGGAAAAATACTTTCATCAATTGCTGGTAGAGATTTAGTTTTACCAGAAGGATATTATTATTTAAGCAATGGTATTACAAACAGATTTAGTTTAAGTGTTGAACCATTAACAGTTTTAATTGGAAGATTAGAAAGAATTGAAAAACAAACAGAAAACAAAAATATTGAAAAACCTATAGAAAATGATTTTTTTGCAACACCTGAAGAAACACTAGATGAAATAAAAGAAGAACCAGAAGTAATGGCACCTAGTTATATAGATAGTGAACCAGAAGGAACATTAGAAAATAACCATAAATATGAAGTTAAGAAAAGAAGAACAGCAATTATTGGGGAATATCCAAAAAGTTTATTAAAAGCATCAGCAATTACTTATATAGCAAGTAAAGTTCAAAAAGGTAAAGATTTAGGGGCAAATTTATTAACAGGTATTAGAAATGCATCAAGTAATCTATACCATAAAATAACAGATGGTACTGGAGAAAAAGTAGAAGAATTTGAAACAGAAGCAAATGTTGATAAAACAAAAGAAACGAGCTTATTAGCTAGTGGTGTAAATAAATTAATGGATAGATATAAAGCGATTCGTTCTAGAATATCTAGACATAATGAACCAGAAGAATTAGAACAAAATGATGATTTAGAAGATTTAAGTAGTGCAATTGATGATTTATCTAGAGGAACTGGGAGGTAAATAAAATGAAGGTTGATACTGTGATTACTTTAGAAAATGATGTAAATTGTTTATTACTTGAAAAAGCAGTGTTAGAAAATAATAATTATTTCTTATCTGTAGTTTTAGATGACTATGAAGAACCAAGTGATGAATATGTTATATTAAAAGAAATATTAGAAGATGGTAATAATTATGTTGTAAAAGTTACAGATAATGAATTACTAAGTGAACTTTTAAATTTATTTACAAATTCATTTAAAGAAAACGTAGATAATTTACCAAATTTTGAAGGTGCAAACTAATTGTACATAAATTTTTAGACTAAAGTCCGTTTTTTAACGGATTTTATTTATCTAAATGTTGTATTTTATAAAAATAACGGAAATAAGGTTGTAAATAATATGAAAATATTACACAAAATAAATAGATTATTGCATACTGAAATTAACAGACTTATTTCCGCTTTTTAAACTTAATTCCGTTTTTTATTAAATGTGAAATTCCTAATAAAAATTAACATTTATAGATTATTCTCAAATGTTGCACTTGACTTTTTAATTTTTAATTAAACTTAACAAATGATAATTCCATTAAGTAAATTATATATCATTTCATTGTATTCTTAGTCTATTATAAACTTAAAAATATTAACCTATTTTGTAAGTTAATATAAAAAAAGTAATTGAAAAATTTTATATTTAATGCGTATTAATTATATGCATAATATTTTATAGTTTTTCCATTTGGATATGTTATGTCAACTTGGTGTAAGCATCCTAAATGTTCAATATAGTATACATCTCCATTTTTCATTTCAATTTTATATTTTATGTGAGCAGCTGAACCTTCAGTTTTATTTCTTTTATATCCTACTAATGATATTTGTTCTAATAATAAATTCCAACCTTCTTCCTGATTATCATCTATATATGATTTTCCGTTTGATTCATAAACCAATTGATCATTAATAAAAAATTTATTTACATTCCATTGCTCTATATTTAAAATATAATCAAGTTCACCTTTGGGGTTATTATCATATGTGATTTTTCCAATAATAAAACCAGCAAAAAAGAAACATATTATAAAAACACACAATTGAAATATTTTCTTCATTTTCATTTATCTCCTTACCTATCATAAGTATAGCATATAGAAACTTAATTAACAATAATTGTAATCTCCGCTGCTTGTGGCGGATTGTAGTTAACTATGTAAATTTTTAAACTAAAGTCTGTTTTTTTAACAAATTTTTAATTTATCAGTTTAAATACAGTGATTTATAATAAAAATGGAATTCAAAATGGAAAGTTAATATGCAAATTAATTGCATCTTTTTTTGTGGTAATTTATTTAACTTTATTATATAATTAAATTGGAGTTGAAGTGTTATGGATTGGTTATTTTGGTTGGTTTTGGTTATAGTTCTTAGTATAATTGAAATTGCAACAGTTAATCTTTTAACTATTTGGTTTGTAATTAGTGGTATAGTAGCAATGATTTTATCTTTCTTTATAGAGGATGTTGCTGTAGTATCAACGATATTTGCAATATTAGGAATTATATTATTATTAATTACAAGACCAATAGTTAAGAAATTTACAAAGACTAAGGATGAAAACATCAATTTAGGTAGGGTTATTGGCAAGACTGGTATAGTTACAGAAGAAATAAGAAAGAATCAAGTTGGAGAAGTCAAAGTAGATGGAAAAAGGTGGAGTGCAGTAAGTAATAAAAAAATTGAAGTTGGTAGTGAAGTCATAATTGATGCCATTGAAGGTGTTAAATTAATAGTAAGAAAGGGTGATTAATATGCCAGAAATTTTATTAGCTATTTTAATTATTATTTTAATAATTGTTATTCCAAATGTAAAAATTGTTCCCCAAGCCAAAAGTTATGTAATTGAAAGATTAGGTTCATATTATACGACATGGCAAAATGGATTACACTTTAAAATACCTTTTATTGATGCAATATCAAACAAAGTATCATTAAAAGAAACAGTTAAAGATTTTGCACCCCAACCAGTAATAACAAAAGATAATGTTACAATGCAAATCGATACAGTAGTATATTTTCAAATAACGGATGCCAAGCTTTATACATATGGAGTTGATTATCCAATAAGTGCCATTGAAAATTTAACAGCAACAACATTAAGAAACATAATTGGTGAGTTAGAATTAGACCAAACATTAACAAGCAGAGATATAATAAACTCTAAAATGCGAGCAATTTTAGATGAAGCAACAGACCCATGGGGAATTAAAGTAAATCGTGTTGAAGTAAAAAATATATTACCACCAAGGGATATTCAAGATGCTATGGAAAAACAAATGCGAGCAGAAAGAGAAAGAAGAGAAAAAATACTTCAAGCCGAAGGAGAAAAAAAATCAAGTATTTTAATTGCTGAAGGTGAAAAAGAAAGCACAATTTTACGAGCAGAAGCTCAAAAAATGAGTCAAATTAAAATTGCTGAAGGGGAAGCAGAAGCATTATTAAAAATAAAAGAAGCAGAAGCACAAGGAATAAAACTATTAAAAGAAGCTGGAGCAGATGATGCTGTACTAAGATTAAAAAGTTATGAAGCACTTGCTAATATGGCTGATGGAAAATCAACAAAAATAATAGTTCCAGCAGATTTAAGTGGTGTTGCAACATTTGGTACAGCCTTAAAAGAAATGGTAAGTGAAGAAAAGACCAAAAAATAGAGAATGAAATTTCTCTTTTTTTTATTACTTAATTGTGTTAAAATTTTAAATATTAGGGAGATAATATGTTTGCAAAAGTAATAGTTGAATATCCAATTAAAACATTAAATAAAACTTTTATATATAAAATACCCGAAAATTTGATTAATATATTAAAAGTAGGTATGAAAGTATATGTACCTTTTAATGTTAGTGAAATATTTGGTATAGTAATAAAAATACTTTCTCAAGTTGAAGATGAGGGTTATGAAATAAAAGAAATAATTAGGGTAGTAGATGAAGAGTTAGTTTTAAATGATGAACTTTTAAAACTAGGAAAATTTTTAGCTGATTCGACATTTTGTAATCTAATTACAGCGTATCAAACAATGTTACCTAGTAGTTTAAAAATAAAAAAACAAAAGAAAAATTATCAATTATTTGATGAAATAATATCGATAAAAAATCTAGATAAAATTTCTGAATATTGTAATAAATATCCTAGAAGAAAAAAACATATTGAATTTTTAGAACGACTAAAAAATGAAAAAGAAATACTAAAAAAAGGAATCCTTAAAACAGTAATTGAATCATTAATAAAAGAAGATATTATTAAAATCAAAAAAGAAAATAAGTATAGAATAAATATTGAAAACAAGCATAATAAAATAAATGAATTAACGCCATTACAAAATAAAGTTTATGAAAGTATAGAATATAATAAATATGATACATATTTACTTTATGGAATAACAGGTAGCGGAAAAACAGAAATATATATAAAATGGGTAGAAAATTGCATTAAATTAGGAAAAAGAGCAATAGTATTAGTTCCTGAAATAGGATTAACAACCCAAATAGCATTACGGTTTTATAATGCATTTGGAAGTGATGTAGCGATTTTACATAGTTCGTTATCGATTGGTGAAAAATATGATGAATATTTAAAGATAATGCGTGGTGAGGTCAAAGTAGTAATAGGAACAAGAAGTGCAATTTTTGCCCCAGTGAGTAATTTAGGAATAATAATTATTGATGAAGAAGACAGTTATAGTTATAAACAAGATAGTACCCCAAAATATCATG
Source organism: uncultured Bacilli bacterium (assembly GCA_944359015.1). Lineage (GTDB taxonomy): Bacteria > Bacillota_I > Bacilli_A > RF39 > UBA660 > Onthocola_B. The sequence goes on along the minus strand of CALVSK010000011.1, from coordinate 10,433 downwards.
CTAGGGATATGGCTATTTTTAGGGGGAAATACAACAATATACCAGTAATACTAGGTTCTGCAACACCTTCATTAGAAAGTAAGGCTAGAGCGGATAAAAATGTATATAAATTATTAAGACTTAATCAAAGGGTAGGTAATGGTAAGCTTCCTGAAGTAACAATTGTAGATATGAATGAAGAAATTAAAAAGAGGAATTTTATTATAAGTGACATTTTAAAAGAAAAAATTCAAAATAGATTAGATAAAAAAGAGCAAATTATAATATTTTTAAATAGAAGGGGTTTTTCGACATTTATTACATGTAGTAATTGTGGATATACATATAAATGCCCTAATTGCGATATAACCTTAACATATCACAAAAGTACTAATAATTTAATTTGTCATTACTGTGGAGAGCAGATAAAAAAGGATGATAAATGTCCAAAATGTTTAGAAAATAGCTTAAATTATTATGGATTAGGTACTGAAAAGTTAGAAGAAGTTTTAAAAAACATGTATAAAGGAATAAAGATTATAAGAATGGACCAAGATACTACCAGAAATAAAGGAATGCATGAAAAAATTATTAAAGAATTTAAAGAACACAAATATGATTTATTATTGGGAACACAGATGGTAAGTAAGGGGTTAGATTTTTCTAATGTATCATTAGTGGGAGTAATTAATGCAGATACTTCTTTAAATATTCCTGATTTTCGAAGTAGTGAAAATACATTTTCACTATTATGTCAAGTTGCTGGTAGAGCAGGAAGAGCAAATATTACGGGAGAAGTTATTATTCAAACATATAACCCTGATAATTATGTAATAAGATATGTAAGTAAAAATAATTATGATGATTTTTATAAAACAGAGATGTTATTTAGAAAAAAATTAAAGTACCCACCATATTATTATTTGATAAGTATTAAAGTAGTAGGTAAGGACTATAATAAAACGCTGGAAGATGCAAAAAAAGTAAAAGCATATTTAAGTCAAAATATAGAAAAAGAAACTATTATTTTAGGTCCAACAACAGCAGCGGTATTAAAATTTAATAATGAATATCGCATGCAAATAATAATTAAGTATAAATTTGATAAATTATTATTAAATACTTTAAAGGAATTAGATACAATATTTATAAATAATAAAAATAGTTATTTAGATATAGATTTTAATCCAATGCGAATATAATTATTATATCTTTACAGTAAATGAACAAAATTTATTTAAAAATTAATTAATATATGATAAAATTAAAACAGGAGGATGAATAAATATGGGATGGATTATTTTAGGAGTAATAGTTCTTTTAGTCATTGTAATAATTATGTGGGTAATAAGCACATATAATACATTAATAAGTTTAAAAAACAGAGTAAAAGACCAATGGGCACAAATTGATGTTCAATTAAAAAGAAGGTTTGATTTAATTCCTAACTTAGTTGAAACAGTTAAAGGATACGCAAAGCATGAATCTGAAACTTTAGAATCAGTAATTAAAGCAAGAAACACTTATGTTTCAGCAACAACACCAGAAGACCAAATGAAAGCGGATGGTGAACTAGAAAAAGCAATCACAAAATTGTTTGCTTTAGCGGAAAGTTATCCAGATTTAAAAGCCAATACAAACTTTCAACATTTACAAACAGAACTTAGTGAAACTGAAGGAAAAATCGCTAGTGCTAGACAATTTTATAATGATACAGTTTTAATGTATAATAATAAAGTACAAATGGTACCAAGCAATATAGTTGCTGGCATGTTTAAATTTAATACAGAAGCTTTCTTTGAAGTAAATGAACAAGAAAGAGAAAATGTACAGGTTAAATTTTAAGACGCTAGCAGCGTCTTTTTTTAAAGGAGCGTTGGTTATGAAAAAAATAATATTACTTATTTTTGTATTTTGTTTTTCTCCCCTTATAGTAAAGGGTGTAGATTATGATATCAAACAATATTATATTAAAGCAGATGTATTAGAAAATGGTGATATGGAAGTATCAGAATTAATACTTATGGATGGAACATTTAATGGGTATGAAAGAGACATAATATATAAAAATAATTATACGGATAGTAATTTAAATGCAACAGATATAATTGATTTAAAAGTTTATGCTAAAAGCATAGATAAAATAGATTTTGATACATTTAATGAGACATTTGATGAATTTGAGCAAGTTAATTATGCTAATAATGGGGAAAAAGAAAAATATATTTTAAGTTCACTAAATGGCGGAATAAGAGTTAGGATGTATTATGAAACAAATAATGAAAGAACAGCCTTTTTAATAAAATATACCTTAAAAGATGTTGTTATAATGCACAATTACTTTGCAGAAATATATTGGAATTTTATTGGTAATGACTTTCTTGATAATATAAATGATTTACAAATAGAAGTTAACTTGCCGGGCTTAGATGAAAGCGATTATTTTTATCATTGGGTTCATGGTTATTTTACTGGCGAATCTAAAACCTATAGTGATAATGTTACAAAAGTTTTAGCAAAAATAGATGAAAATCCTGCAGGAGAAGCATTAGACATAAGAATAACTTTTGATAAAAATTTAGTAAATAGTAACGAAATTAGTAAATATAGTTATCAAACATTACAAGAAGTATTTGATTATGAACAAGTATTATATGAAGAAAATGAAAATTTACGAAAAGAAATAAAACATAAATGGAATATGGCATTATTAGGAACCGGAGTATTTTATGGTCTTTTAATAATTTCATTTATATACCTATATTTTAAATATGATAAAGAAAGAAAATCTATGTTTTTATTAAAGTATAATCGTGATTTTATAGATGATTATAATGTTGAAGTAGTAGATTATTTAATGCATCATGGCGTAACAGAAAATGCATTAAGTGCATCTGTGATGAATTTAATTTATAAAAAGAATATTAGTGTTGAAAAAATTGATGATGATAACTATACTTTTATTTTACAAAATAAAGATAATTTAAACGAAACAGAAAGAGATTTAGTTAATTTTTTATTTGAAACAGTAGGAAAAAATAACAGGTTTACTAATAAAAACTTAAAAAGTTATGCTAGTAGCACTAAAACATGTCAAGATTTTATGAAAAGCTACACAAATTGGAAAAATAGTGTAGTAAATGATGGTATTAAGCAAGAATTTTTTGAAAAGAAGAAAAATTATATAATTATTCCATTTATTTTATTAATTTACTCAATTTTATTAATTATTTATATTGGTAATAATAATATAGAATTACTTATGGGGGGAATAACACCGATTTTTGCAATAATGTTTTTGATATATAGTTTTTGTTTTACTAAAAAAACTAGAAAGGGCATAGAACATTATTCTAGGTGGAAAGCATTTAAAAATTTCTTAAATGATTTTGGAAACTTTAGTGTAAAAGATTTACCAGAAATCATATTATGGGAAAGATATTTAGTATATGCAACAGTATTTGGTTTAGCCAAAAAAGTTGAAAAAGCTATGAATGTAAAAATTCAAGAAATAGAAAATATAAATGATATAGATTTTTATACTATGAATTATATAACCAATATTCATATAGCTAATTTAATTACATCATCGATGCATAGTGCAATAACCTCATCACAAACAACAATAAATAGGATGACTGCTAGTAGTTCTTCAGGTTCTAATGGCTTTGGTGGAGGATTTTCTGGTGGCGGCGGCTTCGGCGGTGGAGGCGGCGGCGGTCGTGGTTTTTAAAAAAATAAAGTGTTTCATTTTGACACTTTATTTTTTGTATAATTATTTATAAAATTAATAGAAATAATCTATGAAATAAACTAGAGTAGATAAAAATAATGTTTTTTTTATGTTAAAATAGTAATGTGGTGATAAAAATGGCAAACTTAACATTATATTATGGAACAATGGAAACTGGTAAAACTACTAAGTTAATACAAGATCATTACAATTATTCAAAGTATTTAATTAAATTAATACTTATGAAACCTAAGGTTGATACTAAAGGAAATAATCGAGTAATAACTAGAACAAAAGAAAACATTGAAGTAGATATTTTAATTCCTAAAAGTGCTAATTTATTAAGTAAAAAGTATTTTAATAAATATAAATATGCTCAATTCATATTAATAGATGAAGCCCAATTTTTAAATAAAAAGCAAATTAATGAATTGTGGTATATAGCACATAAATATGATATTTCAGTAATATGCTATGCATTAAAAAGCAATTTTAAAGGAGAATTATTTGAAGGTAGTGCCCAATTATTTGCTAGAAGTGATGAAAAGCATGAACTTACAGTAAATTGTTCGTGTGGAAAGCCTGCAATGTTTAATGCAAGAAGAGTAAATGGAAAATATATTGCTAGTGGTAAAGAAGTTGTAATAGATGGAGAAAATGCGGAAGTAGAATATATTCCATTATGTAGTGATTGTTATTTAAACTTTGTTTTAAAAAATAAAATTAAATAATAGTTAAAGTTGATTAATTACAAGTGATAATATATAATTAGTAGTAGGTGAAGAAAAAATGAAATTAACTATGGAAGAATTAGTAAATTATGCAAAACAATATGGCTTCATATTTCAAGGAAGCGAAATCTATAATGGATTATCCAATACTTGGGATTATGGTCCAGTTGGAACTAATTTAAAAGAAAATATAAGAAATGCATGGAAGAAAAAATTTATACAAGAAAATCCGTACAATGTAGGTTTAGATGCAGCAATTTTAATGAATCCCAATGTTTGGGTAGCATCAGGTCATGTAGCATCATTTGCTGATCCATTAATTGATTGCAAGAAGTGCAAGAGTAGACATAGAGCAGATAAATTAATTGCTGATTTTACTCATGATGAAGTAACAGCAGATGGATGGAGCAATGAAGAGTTAGAAAAATACATTGCTGAAAACAAAATAAAATGTCCAGTATGTGGTGCAAATGATTTTACTCCAATTAGAAAATTTAATTTATTATTTGAAACTTCAATTGGAGTTACAGATGATTCAAAAAATACAGTATATTTAAGAGGAGAAACAGCTCAAGGTATATTTGTTAATTTTAAAAATGTAGAAAGAAGCATGCGTCTTAAAGTACCATTTGGTATTGCTCAAACAGGAAAAGCATTTAGAAACGAAATAACTCCAGGAAACTTTATATTTAGAACCAGAGAATTTGAACAAATGGAACTTGAATTTTTTTGCAAGCCAAATACAGATTTAGAATGGTTTGGTTATTGGAAAAGTTTTTGTATGGACTTTTTAAAAAGCTTAGGTTTAGAAAATGAAAATTTAAGGTTTAGAGACCACTCTAAAGAAGAATTATCATTTTATAGTAAAGCAACTACTGATATCGAATTTAAATTTCCAATGGGCTGGGGGGAATTATGGGGAATAGCAGATAGAACTGACTATGACTTAGGAGTACATCAAGAACATAGTGGTGCTGATTTACGTTATTTAGATCCAGAAACAAATGAAAAATATTTACCATTTGTAATTGAACCTTCTGTAGGATTAGATAGATTATTTTTAGCAGTATTAACAAATGCATATACGAAAGAAAATTTAAATCATGAAGAAAGAGTAGTATTAAAAATCCATCCAGCATTAGCACCATATAAGGTAACAATACTACCATTAATCAAAAAAGTACATGCTGAAAAAGCAAATGATATATATGCGAGATTATGTAAGTATTTTGCATGTAGTTATGATGAAAGTGGTTCAATAGGTAAACGATATAGAAGAAGTGATGCAATAGGAACACCATTTGCAATTACAATTGATGATAATACATTAAACAATGATACAGTAACATTAAGAAATAGAGATACTATGGAACAAATTACAATTAAAGTAGATGAATTAGAAGAATATATAAGAGAAAAAATAGAATTTTAACTATTGCTAAAAAAAAGAAAAAATGATAAAATGGGATAGTAGACTAGGAGGAGTCATTTATGGGACTTAACTTGAAAAAAATATTTACATATGATGGTGATGAAGAAAATTTAGCAGGAACAGAAGATGAATATTACAACATGAGTGAAGAAGAAGCAATAAAAGAAGCAGATAAATCTGGTAATAAGATGATATTATTAGAACCAAGAGCATACTCTGAATCCCAACAAATAGCGGACCATTTAAAAAATCGTAACAGTGTAGTAGTAAATCTAAAAAGAGTTACTTCTGACCAAGCAAAAAGAATTATAGATTTTTTAAGTGGGGTAATATATGCAATAGGTGGTTCTATGCAAAAAATAGGAGTTGGAATATATTTATGTGCTCCAAAAAATGTCAATGTACAAGGAAAAATAAGTGATGAATCTGAAAAAGTAAATAAAAATAATACTGATGAAGAATTAGATTGGTAGTTTAGAGGTGCCTTATGGTAAATAGGTTTAGTACAAGTATTCAAGGCTATAAAAAAGAAGAAGTTAATGATTTTGTTAAAGAAGTAACTACTGAATATGAAAATATGTTAAAAAAATTAAAAAGTAGTTGTGAAATAATAGAATCATTAAGAAAAGAATTAAAGCACTATAAAGACATAGAGGCGACTTTAAATAGGGCGATTTTAGTAGCAGAAGAATCAACTAGCAACATCAAAAAAGCTGCATATGATGAATCAAAAGTAATAATAGAAGATGCTAAAAGAAATGCAACAAAAGTAATAAATAATGCATTAATTAAAGCAGAAAGAATCGAATCAGAAGCAGAAAGCTTAAGAAGAAAAGTTGCCGTTTATAAAAGAAGATTTAGAGAATTAATTGAAGACCAATTAGATGAAATAGAACAATTTGATGATAGAATGTAAAAGAACAGTTTTTTAACTGTTTTTTATTTGCCATAATTTAGTAAATATGATATATTTTAAGAGTAAATTGATAAAGGATGTGAAAAAATGAAAAAAAGAATCATAAGTGCAATAGTGGCATTAGCAATTATAGTGCCAATATTAATATTAGGAGGATATTATTTTACTTTTGGAGTATGTTTGATTGCTGCATTAGGTTATAAAGAAGTAATTGAATTAAAAGAATCACATGATAAAATACCTATGTTAATGGTATTTATTGGATTTTTATGTATGTTAGCAATAATATTATCCAATAATGTTGATTCTTCAATATATAAAGGATTAACATATCAAACATTAGTAATCAATTTAATATTATTATTAATACCAACAATATTTTATAAAAATAATAAGTATACAACAAAAGATGCTTTTTATTTAATTGGAGTAACTTATTTATTAGGTATAACATTTAATATCTTAATTATATTAAGAAATAGGGGATTAAATCTATTTATATATTTAATATTAATTCCGATTATAACAGATACCTTTGCAATGTTATTTGGTAAATTTTTAGGCAAGCATAAACTATGTCCCAAATTAAGTCCTAACAAAACATGGGAAGGAGCAATTGGAGGTTCAATAGTTGGCAGTTTAGTAGGAGTAATATTTTACTTGCTACTGGTAGGTGCTATAACCCCACAAGTAATTTTAATAACGATACTTTTAACAGTAGTTGGTCAAATGGGTGATTTAGTAATGAGTAAAATAAAAAGAGAAAACAATATTAAAGATTTTTCAAATATAATGCCAGGCCATGGTGGAATATTAGATAGATTAGATAGCATATTTTTTGTTTTTTTAACATATATGTTTTTATTGATTATATAAAGGAGATAAATTATGTGGGTAATTTCATTATTAATTTTAATTTTTATATTAGGAATAATCATATTAGTTCATGAATTTGGACATTTTATATGGGCAAAAATATTTAAAGTACACATTTATGAGTTTTCAATTGGAATGGGGCCAATTATTTTTACTCATAAAGGAAAAGATAAAGTAGATTATAATATTAGAGCAATACCATTAGGTGGTTTTGTATCAATGGCTGGGGAAGTATATGAAGATGATGAAAAGATTAATAAAAAATCATTTATGTGTAATAAGCCATGGTATCAAAGAGTAATTATACTAGTAGCCGGAGTAACAAACAATTTTTTAATGGCGTTACTTATATTATTTATTAGTGCATTAATATGGGGTGGTAGTATATCACTGCCAATAGTTAGTGAAGTAGTAGAAGATTCCCCGATGGCAAATGCGGGGATAAAAGCCAATGATGAAATATTAAAAATAAATGGCAAAAAAGTTAATAATTGGGATGCTGCCCAAATAATGCTAATAATGGAAAGTAAAAATAATGAATATACATTTACGATTAAGCATGAAGATGAAACAGTAGAAGATATAGTTGTAGAACCAATAGTTGAAAAATTAGAAAATGGTATAGAAAATAAAACATTTGGGGTATATATAAAAACAGAAGTCTTAGATGGTTTTATTGGTTCAATAAAATATGCATTCATCAAATTTGGCAGTATAGTAGAATCAATGGCTTTAACTATAAGTGGTTTATTTACAGGGAAAATATCATTAAATGCTTTATCGGGACCAGTTGGAATGTATGAAGTAATAGATTCATCAATTGGGTATGGAATAAATTATATGCTTTATATAGTAGCATTTTTATCTATAAATGTAGGATTTATAAATATTTTACCTTTCCCAGCATTTGACGGTGGAAGAGTATTATTTTTAATAATAGAAAAAATAAAAGGTAGTCCAGTAAATTCAAAATTTGAAAATACATGTCATTTAATAGGATTTTTCTTACTTATATTACTAATGATTTACATAACTATTCAAGATATATTTCGATTCTTTTAAAAAATATTGCAAATTTCGACATTATTTGCTAAACTGAAACTAAGTTAAAGGAGGTAATGTAAATGGCAAGATTTTGTTCAAATTGTGGTACAGAAATACCAGAAGGAAGTAGCTTTTGTCCAAAGTGTGGAAATCAAATTGGAGGAACAACAATAATTAATAATTATAGCAATGAAAGTATTCCAAGAATAAAAGAAAGAAATATATTAACATCAATTTTATTATCAATAATTACATGTGGTATATACGGAATATATTGGTTTATAGTTATGACTGATGATGCTAATTTTATTAGTGATGAAAAAAATGCATCTGGAGCATTAGCCTTTTTATTTTCCCTATTAACATGTGGAATATATTTTCTTTATTGGTCATTTAAAATGGGAGAAAAGTTATATAAAGCTGGCAAGAAATATAACAAACCAATTGGGGATAATTCAATATTATATTTGATCTTACCGTTATTTGGATTAGGGATAGTAAATTACTGTTTAATTCAAAATGATTTAAATAAATTTGCTGAATAATGAAAAAGTTAGATTATATAAAAAGAAATTTGAAATATGCTATAATGGCAATTTCAGTTTTTTTAATTTATTATATATTAAACAAAAAATTTGGATTTTCTATTCCTTGTATTTTTTATAAAATAACAGGATTATATTGCCCTGGATGTGGTATAACTAGATTGTTATTTGCTTTAGTTAATTTAGAGTTTTATGAGTCATTTAAATACAATCCTTGGATATTTATTTTAATTGTACTAGGATTATTTTATTTAATATGCAAATTATTTATATTTTTAAAATTAAAAAAAATTATAAAAATCCCTAATTATGTTTATATCACATTAATTATAATATCAATAATTTTTGGAATATTTAGAAATATACCTGGCTTTGATTTTTTGGGACCATAAAATTAAAAATATAGAAAGAAGGAAAAAAATGAAAAGTAAGATATTTATAATTGTAATAAGTGTATTATTAATTATAATTTTATTTCTCGGAGGTTTTATAATTTATGATAAATTCATAACTAAAGATTTAGATAATAAGAATAGTGAAAAAATAGATGAAGAAGTAACAATTAATGACAAATTTGCTTTATCAATAGAAACATTATATGAAGAAGATACTTTAAAAGGTACAAGAACAATGCAAGTATATTTTCTAGATAATGGGAATTTGTATTATAAAATAATAAATGAAGAACAATTAAATTCTGAAATGTATTATACATATGATTTTTATGGAAATAATACCAATAAATTAAATAAATTTACAAAATTAACTAACATAAAAAGAATTAAAGGTGCAAATACAATAAGCTCAGGAGTAGCATTTAATTTATTATTAATTACTGAAGAAGGAAAAGTTTATGAACTTATATATGACTTAAAAGGATTTATTTTAAATGAAGCTCGAGATTTTAAGGATTATAAAGTAGATGACATTTTAGAATATGAACCTGTAAATAGTTGCTTAGAAAATGAAGAATGCAAACCTAGTTTTAAAATAAAATTATTAGATGGTAAAATAATAACTCAATAGAATAAAAGATGAAACAAAATGTTTCGTTTTTTTAATTATATGAATAAAATTACTTAAATATTATTAGAATTATGTGTTAAAAACACTTGTAAAAAGTCATAATATTTGATAGAATGTAAATTGCTGTAAATGCAAAAAATAAACATTGATA
>CALVSK010000010.1 GCA_944359015.1 uncultured Bacilli bacterium | reverse complement strand
TATCACACGCAAATTCAATTTGATATTCAATGGATAATCTCTTTAAAGCTTGTTCAATGGCTCCAATACCACTAAAAACTGTTGCTAATTTTAACATAGCTACCTCCTAAGTTGACCTGCGTCTATGATAATTATAACACAAAAACTGACCTGCGTATCACTAATTTGACATTTTTTTTATTTTTTACAAAAAAAGAACTTATATAGTTCTTTAAAAATTAATTTAATTTTATCACTTTTTTTAATTACAAGCAGTACATAGCAATTGTCCATTTTTGATTACTGTTTTTCCCTCTTCCTATTTTCATTTAGTAATAACGATAAATCTTATATTTCTTATTTTATTTCCCCATTCATATCAAATAATAACAATTGATATCCTTTTTCAATTAATTTTTTACTGGCATCTATAGTAATATATTTTGCATAATTAGAATCAGTATTATCAGAAAGTTTTTCCATAAAACCTGCCACATAATATATATTAGATTTATTAAATAGTTCAATAAACTCTTCTTTAGTTAAATCTTTTATTTTATTATTTGGATATTTTTTTAGTATATCTTCATAATATTTTTCTATAAAATCTTTTTTATCCATCATATAGTGATTTATAAATTCTGCAGAAGTTAAAATTTGATTTAATACATCTCTTGCACCACTTCCCTGAAATTTTAATTTATTATGAACTAAATATAAATTATCTTCATCGTAATAAATCAAATCAGCTAATTCAATATAATTACTTAAAACAGTATGGGCCAAAATAATTGCATCTGAATTTTCAAAAGTCATATTATAATCATTTTCTGTTGACTTAGCATCTTTATTTAACAATATACTTTTTAATTTTTCATCAATATTGACCATTTGTGCATAACTCTTTTTAAATTCTTTATCTAAATTATCAATATAGTTTGTATCAAACATTAGCCACTTGTCATTAAATAAGAAAAAAGGTTGTCCATTTTCATCTTCAATATACCCTTGCATACATTGCTTAATCTTTGTAGGATATAATATTATTTCTTTATCATTGTATACTATTAGGTTATATTTCAATAATTTTTCAACTGAAGCTTTAGTAATTGGTTCTGGTAAACAATTTTTATACAAATCACTAATTGTAATTGAAGTATCACTTTGGTATATTACGTTTTGTTCATTATCTTGTATAACGTAAGAATTACCACCAACACAATATTCAGAGTAATCGTCACCAACTAAAATAAAATTTTCACCAATTCCACGCATTAAATATTGAATAAATAGTTCATTCAAATCTTTATATGAATATCCATTCTTTTTTGCATCAATAAAATAACCTAACGAAAAGTTATCATCATTCTTTTCTATTTCAATTAATTTGTTTAATACTATAATTAGCTTTTCAATACTTATTGATTTTCGAATAACAAATGAATCTTTTGCTATAAGATTTAAATTTTTTATTTTTTTATTTTCATCTATTTCAATACCCAGTAGTTCAATCATTTCTTTATTAATTTCCAATGATAATTCCCTAAATATTGAACTCATATCATTTTCTGTAATTATAGTTGTTACATTTCTATTAGAATGCTTACTTGATAGCTTATTACCTGACATTCTATTTTCTAAGACAGATTTAATTACCGGACTATTCTCTTTCATTATTTTAGGCAATAAATATAATCCGTAATTTTTTTGAGTAAATTCAGAAATATAATTACTACCAAGTCCACCAGTAAGTAAAAATATATTTTCTTCTTTTTTATAAGTTAATATATATGAGATATGGGTATTTGATAAATCAATCTTGTCTTCTAACATATTATCTATCATTCCACACCATGTTGGATAATGATAAGTTTTAAATACCAATCCTCTAAAACCATTATTAGTAAAATCAACTATTTCATTTCGCTTTCTATTTAATACTTCTTTTTTTATTGTATCCAATATTTGATTTTCAAGTTCCATATAAGATGAAATATTAATATCATATTCTTCTTCAAAATATTTAACACTTCTTTCAAAATCTACTTTATAAATACTAAATTGTGTTTCATATTTTTTCTTTGCCATTGTCACACCTCACTTCAAAAAAATAAGCAGTATCCATCTTAAAAAAGAATGATACTGCTATTCTTAACTACATTATACAGTAAAAATTGGAAATTTTTAACATTTGAAGTGAAATATCTTCAAAATTCTTTATTTTATGCCCTTTTTAAGTTAAAAAAGCCAATTTCAGTATATTTTATTAACAATTTCTTTTTATTTAAATTTGGCCGTCTTAATACCCTTATAAATTTAATCGTTGTATGAGCTAAGTATGTCCTCCGGCATTAATGTGATTAGAAACAACAATAACATCACTACCATTACCATAAAAACTTTGAACTTTTTTTGGCCTAGAATTACTATCTAAGGTAACATCTGTTTCCCGAGTTAGTTCATTAGGAATTCCCATTTCATCTAATCTATTATGAATATATTCACTAATTTTTAAAGTATAATCTTTTTCTGTAATTCCATTAGCAATAGTTCCTGGGTCATCACCACCGTGGCCAGCGTCAATAACCACTTTTTTTAACGCTCTATCATCCATGTATATCACCTAAAATATTATATGGATATTTTTTTTAATAGTTACATATCTAAACTGCTATCACCAGTCGAATAATCTATTTTTATTCCTGGTTGAACATTATAAATAAAAACATTAAATTTTATCCCTTCACCAGAATCTTCAATAGAATATGCTTCTAATTGAACACCAAAAGCCACTAAATCATTATTATTATAATATGGAGTAACTCTATAAAGCACACTATTACCAGTTTCTTCAATATATGAAGCAATTTCGTTTTCAAAATCAAGCATAGTAGTAGCATTCATATATCTAGTACAAGTAATAAGATTTTTTTCGTTAGCATTTTCCCCAGTTAATTGATACCCTATTAAATGACATCTATTATACAAATATTTTCCACTAACAATATCGTATTTCACCGTATGCCAACCCGAAGGTTTTATATTACCTATACTTTCACGCTCTTCACTAGGCATAGTATATTTATTAACAATTGCAATAGCAAAACCACATCTTCCTAATTCATCCAAATCACTATAAAACTCATAATTCTCTTTTGAAAACAACTCTTCATCAAAAACAGGTATATTATCATTAAGATAAACATAAGCATTACCATCATATTCAGGAATAGATGTAATTTGATAATAATCATTTTTATTTGAATCCAAAAAACCATCAAAGTCAAAACGAAGACAAGCAAAACAAATTATTAAAACAAACAATATGACAAATCTAATAATTTTTTTATATTTTAACTTCATCGATAACCTCATTACTATAAACAAATTATATCAAATTTGACACAAATAAACAAATGTGTTAAGATAACGCACGAAAAAAAGGAGAAAAAATATGATAAATTTATGTGGAGAATGCACATTTTATGATATTAAAGGTTCTACAAGATGGGGAAATGAACATTATTGTGAAAAAGAAGGAAAATTTTATCCTCCAACAAGAAGTGCGTGTAGAAATTTTATAAAACGCGAAAACAAAGATGGCTATCAAAGAGCTGGAGCCGATTGTTATATAACAACAATAGTATGTACAATAATGGGATATCAAGATAATTGCGAATTACTACAAACACTTAGAAACTTCAGAGAAAAATATTTAAAATTAGACAAAAGTTTTTGGCCAATATTACAAGAATATGATCAAGTAGGTCCAATAATATCGAAAAAAATTTTAGATGACAACGACTCTAAAATTGCAGCAATGGAAATATTAAAAAACTTTTTAATACCATGTGTAAAGCAAATAAAAGAAAATAATTTTGAACAAGCAATAGAAATATATAAGAAAATGGTATTGCTTTTAAAATTAAAATATGGTTTATTAGGGATTCCAATAAATTTAGAAGCATCAACCCCAATTGAAGATTTAGGGAAAGGAAGAACAAGAATACAAAATCAGTTCATTTAAAAATTTATGAACTGATTTTTTTACTTACTTCAACCCAACTAGTATAATTTGAATATTTCTCTAATTCATTTAAAGATAATTTTATAGCGCTATTACTACTTCCTGCAGCTGGATATAAATAAACATGCTCTTTTAAAGAATTATCCAAATAAATTTGAACATTTTCATTAACAGCAAAAGGACAAATACCACCAACGTCATGACCAATTAATTCATTTAATAATTGAATAGGTATTAATGATGGTTTAACACCAAATACACTTTTAAATTTTGAATTATCAATTTTCACATCTCCAGCCATTACGATTATAATAGGTTTACCATTTACTAAAAATGATAAAGACTTAGCAATTTCAGATTCAAGGCAATTAATTGCAACTGCTGCATCCCTAACTGTAGCACACGTTTGAGAAAATTCTAAAATTCTATCTTCTAATTTTAAACTTTTAAAATAATTTTTAACTTTCTCTATAGCCATAACTTTCCTCCACCACAAATGTTTTACTTATTATATCATGCAAAGCCAAATTATTTTTACTAAAAAACAAGAAACAAATATCAACAATAAAAACAAAATAAGAAAGCGAAGATAAAATATTGTTAACAATTAAATAATTATCAACATTAAAAATTATAACAGAAATTATTATCAACAAATTAAATAAAACATTATATAAAATAACACTTCTTAAAATAACTTGCCATAATTTAATTTTTTTATTATCATGACTAACAACCTTTATTTTAAATATTTTTTTCCCTAAAGTTTGACCTTTATTCCAATATTGAAAACCACCATAATAAAGCAAAATAGCAATTACACTACATAAAGAAATACTAACTCCATATTTTGCAATATCATAATTTACTTGTTTTATTTCATCATTTCCCAGAAAGTTTTCAATATCACTTGGCTCAACATTTTGAACTAACTGAAGATATTTTTCATTTGCTTCATAATATTTGGAATAAGTAGGATTTAAAAACCTAATTTGAGCAAGCAAAGAAACAAACAAAACAATAAAAGTATAATCGATAAAATAAGCTAAAATTCTTTTTAATTTTAATGACATAAATTCTCCTATATATAAAAAGCAAACATTAAGTCGTTTGCTTATCAGTACCTAATTTAACTTTTATATCCACATCTTTACCATTTCTATTAACAGTAAAAGTTACAGTATCGCCAACCTCATATTGATACAGATAATATTTTAAATAGGCAATATTAGTAATAGATTTATTATTTAAAGCAACAATAATATCATATTGTTCTATACCACCTTCATCAGCAGCAGAGCCTTTATCAACACTAGCCACAATAACTCCACTATCCAAGCCAGAATTTTTTATTAATGAATAATATTCAAAACCAACACTAGAAACATCTAACATCGAAATACCTAAATAAGGATATTGTTTAACAACACCAGAAATAATTTCTTCAGCTTTAGAAATAGCATCTTCTATTGGAATAGCAAATCCCATACCTTCAACACCGCTACTAACCAATTTTAAAGATGTAACACCAACGACTTCACCATTTGCATTACATAAAGGTCCACCACTATTTCCAGAATTAATAGCAGTATCAGTTTGTAAAACTTTCATAATATAATCACTAACATTGGAATTAGATAAAGAAACAGCAACTTCTCTATCTTTTCCAGAAATTATACCTCTAGTAACAGTCCAAGAATAAGCATTATCTAATGGTGCACCAACAGCAAAAACAGTGTCTCCAACTCTTGATTCATCATTATTACCTATTTCGGCAACAATTAATTCTTCCTTGGTTTCAATAGATAATACAGCAATATCAGCATACTCATCATGTCCAACTATCACTGTATCTAATTGTGTTCCATCAGTAAAAGTTACTTTAACATTATTTCCATCTTCTATAACATGATAATTTGTAAGGATATAATATGTATTATTATCTTGTTTATAAACAAATCCTGTACCAGAAGCAACAGCTGTATCATCTTTATAAGTTGCTACAATAACAACTGCATCATATATTTTTTCTACTGCATCTGCTATACCAGAATCGGTAACAGTAACATCTTTTTCAAGTTTAGTAATAGATTCGGTTATAGAAGTTGGAAAAAAGTAAACAACAGCATACATTGCCAAACATCCAACAAAAAACACAATAAAATAATTAATAATTTTAGTAGTAGTTTTTTTATTCAAATTATCATTTTTAAATTTCTTTTCATTTTCAATATTATTTTCTTCATTATAATTTTCATTCATTTTAATCTAACCTCACAATCTCTTTATAATTATTAGGGAATCCCATTGCATGTAATACTTTTTCTATTTTAATAACATTTAATATTCCAGATAATCTATCTAACTCATAACTAATTTCATTCATCATCAAATTAAAATCATCAAATTTTAAAATTGATTTTAAAATAATAATTAAAGCAAATAAATCATCTTTACCATAAATATACTCTCCATCGGCTAAAGGAATATACAACAATTTATGATATTTGCTATCTTCTATAGGTTTTTGTATTTTATTATTATAACAAATATCTTCATGAGCACATAGATTACGATAATTTGCAAGAATAGGCAAATAATCAACCATATTATTAATATCAACATCAAACACATCAGCAATTTCTTTTTGATCTTGATATTGTAAAATAGTATATAATTCCCCAACTATACCAAAAGATAAAACCTTTACAGCAATCCACAATGGTATATATCCATAATTTATCATATAATGTGCTGTTGCTGAATGTTGCTTTCCATTAACATTTATTTGTCTTTTCATTTTTCTAAGCAAATCATTTATCTGGCGACTTTTCCTAGTATCTTTTACAAAATTATGAGGATTCAAATAATTATTTTCTTTAAAACCATGGTTTTTACTCATAACATAAGATAAAATACTTTTTAAATTATTTTCAACAATTAAAATATTTTTAAAAATTATATTTCTTAACTGTCTATCAAAAGAAAACATTGCGTAAAGCTCTCTAAATTTAGTCCCTTCAATAAAAAATCTACCATCATTATCCAAAAACAAATGTCTGTAGCCGCTCAAGAAAAAGTAATTTTCTCGCAACAAAATCGATTTAGCATTTTCTATATCATCAAAAACTAAACCTTTATTTTTTAAAATGTCTATTTGTTCATCTAATGTTTTAAATGTTTTTGTTTTCACACTAAACCGCCTTTACTTTTACATTATATCACAAACGACACAATAAATATACAAACTTTTAATGTAGTTAATGTAAAAAAAATGTGATAATTAAGTGAATTTATCTATTATAATAAGCAACTACAGCATTAGCAATAACATAAGCAATCTCCTTTTGATAATTTTCAGTTACTAATTTTTCTCTTTCTTTTTGATTTGATAAAAATCCACACTCTATTAATACCCCGGGTTTCTCTAATTTACCATACATGTATGTTGAAGATGGAATTTGTTTTATTTCTCGATTACTATTTAAATTATCATTTATATATGTTTGAACAAAACTAGCAAGAATTTCATTATCATTATTATAAAACACTTGAGCACCATAGTATTTTGTATTAGATAAATAATTTAAATGAATAGATAAATAAATATCAGTAAAATTATTATTTATAATTTTAATTCTATTATCAAAATCTGTTTTTTTTCTATGCTCTAATGCACCATTACTTAAATCAGCATCACTATCACGAGTCAAAATTACCGTTGCACCATAGTTAGCCAAAGCATCTCTTAAAAATAAACTAATTTTTAAATTAATATCTTTTTCATAAATATCTTTATAAGTAGTACCTGGATCTAAGCCCCCATGCCCAGCATCTACAACTATTACTTTTCCTTGTAAAGGCAAATCAGCAGAAACGGGGATAACATATAGAATTTCAAAAAAAACCAAAAATAAAAAAATATTACGAATACAAACTTTCATATTAAAATATATTCATAATATTATTTTTGAGTATCAAAAATTGATAATTAATCTTTTGTTTGCCATCTACCATATATTCCACAAGGTAAAACCATTTTATTAGTAGTTATTGGCAAGGCAACTTCTCCATTATCTACAATACCACCATATTTTTTTTCTAACGTATTTTTTAAAATATTATAAAGAACCGTACTAGAAATTCCCGTGGTATAAGCATTAATCAAGAAGAATAAAGGTTTATCACTTAAAAGTAACATACATTTATTAATTAATAAACTTAAGTTTTGTTCCAATTTCCATACTTCACCACTAGGACCTCTACCATAACTTGGAGGGTCCATTATAATAGCATCATATTTATTTCCTCTTCGAATTTCTCTTTCAACAAATTTAAGACAATCATCAACTATAAACCTAATATAATTATTTTGTAAGCCACACAAATTCATATTTTCTTTGGCCCATGCAACCATCCCTTTAGAAGAATCTACATGTACAACCAAATCAGCGCCAGCTTTACTACAAGCCATTGTAGCAGCTCCAGTATATGCAAACAAATTTAAAACCTTAATACTTCTACTAGCATTTCTAATTTTATGCATCATAAAGTCCCAATTCACCGCTTGCTCAGGAAATAAACCAGTATGTTTAAAATTTGTTGGACTGACTTTAAATTTTAACTCACCATAATCTAAAATCCAAAATTCTGGCAAGTTACTTTTAAACTCCCAATTACCACCACCATCTTTACTTCTATGATAAAAAGCATCAACCATATTCCATTTTTCATCTTTTATAGTTGACCACATAGCTATAGGGTCAGGTCTTCTTAAAATAACATTTCCCCAACGTTCTAATTTTTCTCCATCACCTGCATCAATGCACTCATAAGTACTCCAATTATCACTAATTCGCATAAAATACCTCACATAAAAATTATACAATAAATAATTAAAAGAAAAAAGAATAAATATCCACTAGCATAGCTAGTGGTTTTTCATTTTCGCCTAAAAGGCTTTTCTACTGGCTTCTACTAAAGTAGCCTTTACGACTGCCAAAAGCATCCTTTACTTGCTACCCTTTAAAAGGGTCAAAATCCTCAAAAGTCATTTGATGACTTAATTGGTCTTCTTTTAATTGATTTGCTATATATTCTTTTATTTTTTTTGTATTCTTTCCAACTGTGTCTACATAGTATCCTCTACACCAAAATTCTCTATTTCTATATTGGTATCGCATATTTGCCCATTTGCTATATATCATTAAACTGCTCTTTCCTTTCAGAAATCCCATTACACTCGATACACTATATTTTGGCGGGATTTCTATTAACATATGTATGTGGTCTGGACATACTTCCGCTTCTATTATCGTTATACCTTTCCACTCACATAATTGTCTTAATATTTGGCCTATTTCTAATCTTTTACTTTCGTAAAAGACTTTCCTTCTATACTTTGGTGCAAATACTACATGATATTTGCAATTCCACTGTGTATGTGCTAAACTTTTTATATCATTTATTTTGATTTCTTTCATTATAAATGTCCTCCTTCTAATATATTTGTTGCTCCTTGCAGTCGCAACTTCATTATATTAGAAGGAGTTTTATTTTTCAACTTATCGCTAAAGCTTTACCGAACCCCCAGACTATCTGGGGGTTTTCTTATACAAAAAACTTGCCATAAAGGCAAGTAAAATAAACTATCTTTTTGAAAATTGTGGTGCGCGACGAGCTTTCTTTAAACCATATTTTTTTCTTTCTTTAACTCTAGGATCTCTAGTAATAAATCCAGCATTTTTTAAAATATGTCTATAACTATCTTCACGACTTTGGTCAGTATTAGCATCAAATTCCAACAATGCTCTTGTAATACCCAATCTTATAGCACCAGTTTGGCCTGAAAAACCTCCACCAGAAACTTTAACATCGATATCAAATCTATTTTCATTACCAGTTGCAACCAAAGGTTGTTTTAAATCCATAACTAAAGTTGCATAAGGCATATATTCATCAACATTAACACCGTTAACAACTATATTTCCAGTACCACCAGTCATTCTAACTTGAGCAACACTTCTTTTTCTTCTACCTGTTGCAATCCATTCTTGTTTCTTAGCCATAAATCCTCCTACTTAATTTCTAAAGCTATTGGCTTTTGAGCACTATGTTTATGGTCACTACCTTTATAAACAAATAACTTTTTACCCATTGCTCTTCCTAATTTATTATGTGGAAGCATTCCTTTAATAGCTCTTTCTAACATTTCTTCAGGATATTTTTCAATCATAACTTTTGCACTTCTTTCACGAAGTCCTCCTGGATAACCACTATGATTATAGTATTTCTTATCTTCAAGTTTATTACCAGTTAAAATTACTTTATCAGCATTAACAACTATAACATAATCTCCACAATCAACATAGGGAGTATAAGTAACTTTATGTTTTCCACGTAAAATATGTGCAACTTGAGTAGCTAAACGACCTAAAGTTTTTCCTTCAGCATCGATGACATACCATTTTCTTTCAACAGTTTCTTTTTTTTGCATAAACGTTTTCATAATAATCCTTTCATTATGCTTTCTACTTAATTTTCCCAAGATTAAATAAAACACATAATTAAATGTACCGATTAAAATTATATGAAAAAATCTACTAAAAGTCAAACATTTTCATCAAATTCTTGACAAATTATATGAAAATTGAAGAAGTTAATAAAAAACTTTCACTAAATAAAGACCTTCTGCAGGAACAACAGATAATTTTTTATCAATTAAAGGATTATCCAACATATTTAAAACAACATCTAAACTTACTTTACCTCGTCCAACATCTATTAAAGCACCAACAAGATGTCTTACCATATATCGATAAAATCCAACACCAGTAAATTCAATTATTATAAAAGACTTTCTTTTCTTTACAGAAACTTTAAAAATTGTTGTAGTATAATCAATTCTTGGGCCACTAACAAAATTTCTAAAATCATGAGTACCCAAAAATAATTTTGCAGCTTTTTTAATTTGCGATAAATTTAAATCATATTTTATTTGGCAATAATAACCTTCTTTATTCAAATCATATTTACCTACATTAATTAAATAACGATATGTTTTTGCTTTAACAGAATGACGAGCATGAAAATTATCTGGTACTTTTATAATTTTTTTTACAATAATATTCTTATTTAATAAAGCATTAATCATTGTAATATCAGTAGATTTTATATTATGAGAAAAATCAAAGTGAGCACATTGTTCTATAGCATGAACACCTGCATCGGTCCTACCACTTCCTTTAATTATAATATCAGTTTTTAACACTTCACTTAAAACATTTTCTAAAGTGCCTTGAACATTTATCACATTATTTTGTCTTTGAAAGCCATGAAATTTAGTTCCATCATAACTAAATTTAATTAAATATCTCATGATTTAATCCTATATATTGCTTTTAAAAGTTCATCTAATTCCGAATAATAATCCAATCTAACGCCTTCATCAAAGCATTTATAAGTAAAATTCACAATTGGTGGTAAATCCGCATATAAATTTAAAGTCTTATCATATAAATTTAAAGTTTCATATTTTATTTCATCATTATCTATAACATAAATTCGAACTACTAAATTTAAAAATAAATCTAAATTATTATCAATTAAAATTATTTTTTTATTATATCTACTTATTTTTTTAAATAATGCTTTAAAATATTCTATATCCTTTTTTACTAATCCTTTACTAAAATTTACTAAAATAATGGTTTTATCATGTAATTTTGTTGCTAAAATTACCTTATTTTTATTTCTATTTGATAAATTTTCAAAATGTTCTTCCAAATATATTTCATCTAATTTCACCATTTTTAAAGATTCATGAACTTTATTTGTAATCAAATCTTTAACTTTTTTCCCATCAAAATTATCCGTTTGATATTGTTTACTAATAACACCAATAATATTACCTTTTAAACTAGTTAATTCCATAAAGCACCTACTAAACTATCTAAATCATAATAAACTTGATTTAAAACATCATAGTAATTTAATTGCAAAGATAAATCAACTACAAAAGGTAATCCAAATCCAATTCTTTTTAAGTTTTTTTCTTCTTTTAAAACATCTTCTTTTTTTCCATGTAAAACCAAATTATCTTCATCAAAGACTATAATATTATCAGTAAATAAAGATTCTTCAACATCAGAAGTAATATTAATAAAATTCATATTTTGTTTCTTTAATAATGCAACAATATTTAATATTTCATTATATTTTAAATTATAAAAAGAATTATTAAAAACAATCATTTTTGATGTATGAAACTCTAATTTTTTTTGTAATTGTTCATAGTCCAAATTATCATTAATAATTGGATATTCATTAAACTTACCTAAAAACTTTTGATTAATATTATTACTTAATACAGTATAATTATTACCATTTTCAAAATTCATTATTTTCACATCCTTTTTTGTGTTTTTTTACTAATTCATTAATTTTAATAAAATGATGATTAACACCAGATTTTCCTATTTTATAATCCATTTCATTAGAAATTAAATCAGCAAGTTCTTGATAAGATAACTCTGGATATTTTTCACGAACAATAGCAACAATCTTAGTTTTTTCATCTAACAAATCAAATAAATCATTGTCTTTTAAATATTTTATATTTTCTAATTGCATTTGACCAGTTTTAAAAGTTTTTTCCTGATTAGCAATTTCACAATTATTTAATCTATTTACCATATTTTTATGATCCCTATATATTCTAATGTCTTCAAAATAAAATAATGAATTTGTTGCCTTAAATAACTTTAACAAATCACTAATATTCTCGCCAGATTTTATATAAACAACAGTTTTATAACCTCTTTTTATAAGTTTAGCGTTTAATTCAAAATAATCTAAAAGATTTTGTACTTGTTTAGCCAACCTTTCTTTAGAAAATATAAATTCTAAATGATAACCACTAGTACTTGGATTAGAAATATTACCAACAGCCAAAAAACAACCTTTAATATATGCTATTTTTTCTTCATCGGTAACAAGCGTTTCTAAGTTTATTTTAGTGCCCATATTAATAGAACTTTTTATATAATCTACTTTTTCTTTTATCGATAATATATAGATTTGTTTAACCTTAAATCTTTTTTGAAAACGTATAATAATTTTAGGATTTACTGAATAAATTTTTTTAATTAACAAATATATTCTTCTAGTAATGCTTGCATTTTCCAAAGTAATTAATAACTCATTACTATTAAACTTTGCATTACAATTTAAAAAACTTATCAATTCAAATTGTGATTCGATAATACTACTATCCGTTTTAGCAAGTTCTTCTTTTAAAGTTGTTGTAAAAGTCATTTTTGACCATCCATCAAATATGAAAATATTAAATATCCTGTTTTCAATGAATCATGACGATAGTAACCATTTTCTACTATATACAACTTATCAGCAATAATATAAATTTTTGAATCAATAAATTCATCCATGTTTAAAACAACAGGGTCTTTTTGTTCTTCATTAGCATATTTCATTGCAAGTTTACTACTCATAATTGAATTATTAGCAATTACAACATCAATTGTATCTTTTCCTAAGTATTTTTCTAAAAAATCAATATGATTTTTAACAGTAAAATCATCAGTTTCTCCTGGTTGAGTAAATAAATTACAAATATACATTTTATCAGCTTTAGCTTCATTAATTACTCTAACTAAAGATTTATCAATTAAATGGGGCGTAATACTAGTAAGAAGACTACCAGAAGAAAAAATTATTAAATCGGTACTTTTTACAGCATCAATTACTTTAGGATTAACATCAATATCTCTATCATAAGTAACATAATCTATTTTACTAGCACATTTAGTAACTTGTTCTTCCCCAACAACTTTTTTTCCATCAGTTGTAATCCCTACCAAATTAACACTATCTTCAGTTAAAGGCAGAACAGTTCCTTTTAAATCAAGAATTTCTCCTAAAACAGGAATAGCTTTATCCAAACTTCCTTTCATATCAAGTAATGCCGTAAGTAATAGATTTTTTACTGAATGATTCCCCAAAGACTTTGACTTAACAAATCGATAATCCATCAAATCTTTTAAATCTTTATCGATATTTGCCATGCTTAACATTACTTTAGTAATATCACCAACCGCAGGAATATTTAACTCTTTACGAAGTCTACCCGTACTTGAACCATTATCAGAAACACTAACAACCGCAGTTATTTCAACAGGAAACAATTTTATTCCTTTTAATAATTGTGAAAGACCACTTCCTCCACCAAAAATAACAATTTTTTTCATATTCATCACTACAAAAAGAATATCATAAAAAACAAAAAAGGTAAAGTTTTACATAAAAGGCATATTTGACCTTTTTACTCCACCATTTACTTCAAAACACCTATTGATAATTAAAAAAGCATTAGGGTCAATTTCTAATAATCTTTGTTTAAACTCATAATAATCCCGATTAGAAACAACGCACATTATTAAAAATCCACTTTTTTTAGAATAACCACCACGACTAGGAATACTTGTAAAACCCGTTTGAAAATCATTAATAATTAAACTTTTTACTTTTCTAACCTTTTTTGTATAAATATAAAATACTTTGCTATCTGATAAACCAAACATAATTTTATCAATAAAATAGGTAGAACAAATTAAAATTATTAATGAATACACTCCTTTATTAAAGCCAAAAACTATCATCCCAATTAAAATAATTACTCCATTGGCAAATATCATAGCTTTTGATTCACTAATTTTAAAATATTTATTAAATATTTGCATTATGATATCACTACCACCTGTTGAAAATCCCCCACGATAAATAAAACCACTACTTATTCCATAAAGCATAATTGATAATAATAAAATTAAATAAAAATCATCACCAATTACATAATTATTTAAAAAAGTAGCAACTGGTGCAGAAATAGTAATCATTAAAGGGTACATTATTGAACCAGCAATATTTTTTTTAGTTGCTTTCCACCCCAAAAAAATAGGACAAATTAGTAATAATAAGCCATTCATAATATAAATAAATAAAGATGGGCTCCAATTAAATAATCTTTGAAAAACTATAGCTACTCCACTAAAACCAGATACTACCAAATCATTAGGAATTAAAAACAAATTAAAACATAAAGCATATAAAAATACTCCAATAACAAACAAAACTCCATCCATTATTATTTCTTTATCAGCTTTTCTATTTTGCATCTTATTATCACCTATCTTAAATAATTATAAAACATGTTATAAATTTTAGCAAATAAAACGAACACATAACATATAATTGTTTTGAGGTGATATAAAATGAATGGTAACTATTATCAAAATCCAACTTTTCCAAGTAACAATTATCAACAAACGCCACCAGGAAACATATCAGTAAATGAAGTTAAAGTACCTATTATTCAAGAACAAAGTTTTATTGAAAACATATTACGTTTAAATAAGGGAAAAAAGGTAAAAGCATATGTATCATATCCCGATAGCAGTGCATGGCAAAATAAAATATATGAAGGGGTAATTGAGGAAGCTGGGAAAGATCATTTAATAATACGAGATCCATTAAATAATTTATGGTATTTAATTAGAATAATTTACTTAAATTATGTTGAATTTATGGAACCAATAGTTTATTCACATTCCTATTCAGATAAGACATATTAAAGCACTTATAGTGTGCTTTTTTATTTTAATAATTTTGTTTACTAGGAATTATTCCTCTAACTCCACCACGGGGATTTTCAACATCATTTTTATATCTAGGAATTAAATGAACATGCAAATGCATAACGCTTTGACCAGCCCATTTTCCCAAGTTCATACCAATGTTATACCCATCAGGATGATATTTTTTATCTATAAAAGTTTTTACTTCATCAATTAAAGCAAAAATAGCAATTTTTTCATCCAAAGTAGTACTCCACCAATCCTTAATATGTCTTTTAGGTATTATTTCAATATGACCTTTATTTACAGGAAAATCATCAAATCTTGCAAAAGCCAATTCATTTTCAAAATAATAATCATTAGTTTTAAAACATTTACAAAAAAAACAATCTTTCATTTTAACACCACCTTATAAATTTAAATTTTTATAATAATAATCAAAATTATCTTTTTCAACACCTAAAATAGTAGAAAGACCATGTCCAGGAAAAAGCAATGTATCATCAGGATATTTTGATATTTCTTCTAAACTTTTTTTCATTTCAACATCAGAACCAGTAGGCAAATCAGTTCTTCCAATAGCATCTTTAAACAAAAAATCTCCACAAAACATAATGTTATCTTTATAAAAATAATACGTAACAGAATCTTTTGAATGACCAGGAGTTTCTAAAATTTTATAATCAAAACCTTCAATAAATTTTTCTTCACTAATACTATAATGATTTAAAATTTCATTCAAGGCACCAACATGGTCAAAATGATGATGTGTAATTAAAACTCCAACTACATTATGATTTTTACATTTATTTATTATTTTTTGAGAATCATCCCCTGGATCAATTATTATTGTTTTATTCTTATTTGTAATTATATAACAATTTTCTTCTAAATCTCCAACAACTACTTTTTTTATTTGTATCATTTAATCACCAATAAAACAATAACATAATTTGTATTTTTAAACAAGAAAAAAATCGATAAATAATATCGATTTATCCAAACCATTGTGTTCTAGAATAAAACCATACACCTTTTGCAGGATATCCTGGAGGCTGAACACTATTTGCTTGAGATTTTGAAGTAGTAACATTTGTTCCCTTACTTAATTCAAAATGTAAATGTGCCCCAGTTGTACAAGGTTTTGAAGTACTTGGCCCCTTGTCCCAACCCCAAGTTTTTGGACCGCCACCAATTGTTGCAACAACAGTATTAGGTCCAACATTATCACCAACCTTAACTTTAATATCTAAAACATGGGCAAATAAAGCAGTATAAGTTTCACCTAAAATATTATATTTTATAAACACTAAATTACCACCACAAGACTTTCCGCCACCACTTTCCATAATAGCTTCAGCATCTCTAATAGCGATGACTACACCTACACCGATTGAATAAATTGGAGTACCTTCACTATTACCTGCTAAATCAATACCAGAATGAAACTTAGTTTTCCCATTAAAATATCTATAACCGTAAGCACTACTAACTCTAGCCTTAACCAAAGGCTTTAACCAAGTTGTATTTGTTCCTATATTAGCTTCACAAACAGATAACTCTTCATCATCTTTACAGCCTAAATCTTCGTAATATGCAATCAAATTTTTTTGAGCATCAATTTTTTCATCAATTTTCATAGTTGCATCAAACATACCTGGCAAACTATTTTCCAAAGAATCAATTTTTGCTTCATATTCTACAATTTGAGCATTTAAAGAAGTTTGCTTTTCCGTTAATTCTACTTGTAATGCTTCATTTTTTTCAATTAAATCTTCTAGTTCATTTAATTTTTCCTTATTATAAGAAGTTAATTGACTAACAGCATCACTACGCATAATTAAATCAGTCATAGTACTAGAATCAGTAATAAATTCCATATAAACATTATTACCGCTCATAATTTGATAAAAAGCCATTAAATCTTTAGTTTGTTTATCTAATTCTTCTATTTTTTTATTATACTCTTCAATTTGAACTTTAGCTTCTTCTATTTCATTTTTAGCCACTTCTATTTCATATCTTGCATTTTCTATTTCTTTTTCTTTTTTAGCAATTTCACTTTCAGTTAATTCTATTTCACTTTCACCTTCAGCTTTTTCTTTTTGAAGTTCTTTTAATTCATCCTTTAAATCTTGTAATGTTTCTCCACTCGCAGCACTAGCATTCATTGGTTCAATTACATAAAGTGATAAAATCATTAATACAAAAACATATCTAATAAAATAGCTACAATATTTTTTTAACTTCATCATATCTTTAAATACTTCCTTACTGCTAATAAACTACCAATCATACCAACAACTGCTCCCAAAATAAGTAAAATACCTGAAACATAAAACACAAAATTATAAGGTTTTAATAAAACCAACATATTTGAAAAAATATGACCATTTAATAACGAATATGAAATAACGTAGCCATAAATTGTTATACATATTGGAATAATAGCACCAATAACACCGATTAAAAACCCTTCGACAATAAATGGGATTTTTATCGCAATATTTGAAGCTCCAACTAAACGCATAATTTCTATGGCACTTCTTCTACTAAATATAGTAAGTTTAATTGTATTACTAATTAAAAATGCTGTTACTAAAATTAAAGCAATAACGACAATTACAACAACTTTTTGGATTACACTAAATGCTTTAATTATAGATTCAACCATTCCTTCACCATATTTAACAACATCGACACCACTTATTGACTTTACATATTCAGCAGTTTCTCCTATTTTTTCTACATCTTTAACTTTTAAAATAAAAGAATCTAAAAGTGGATTTTCATCTAAATAATCTAAAACCGTTTCAAAAGATTCATCATATTCACTCATTTGATCTTTCCACTCAGTTTTACTTTTAAATGTAACACTTTCAATATTTTTTTGAGATTCAATATCACTTTTAATATTATCTATAGATGTTTCATCAATATCCTTTTCTAAATAAACAACAATACTTAATTCATCTTCAATAGATTTAGTAACATTGTTTATATTAGCGGCACAAAGTAAAGATAAAGAAACTAAAATTAAAGTTATAGTAGTACACATTATAGAAGCAAAACTTAAACTAAAATTACGAATAACACTTTTAAAGGCATCACGTACACTTCTTCTAAAAATCCTAAACGCTCTCATTAGTTTTATAACTTCCTTTCGCAAAATCACCAGCTAAAACACCATGTTCAATTAATAAAACTCTTTTTTTCATTCTATTAACAATATCTTTATCATGGGTAGCCATAATAATAGTTGTTCCTAAATCGCTATTAATTCCCTCAATAACATTCATTATTTCTTTGCTAGTTTTAGGGTCTAAATTACCAGTTGGTTCATCACAAATTAATAACTTTGGTTCATTAACAATTGCTCTAGCAATGCAAACTCTTTGTTGTTCACCACCGGATAATTCACCAGGAAAAGAACGCACTTTATCTTTTAACCCAACTCTTTCTAATGCATTAATTACTTTAGGTCGTATATCTTTATCCTTCATCCCAACACATTCTAAAGCAAATGCTACATTTTCATAAACAGTTAATTTAGGTAACAATTTAAAATCTTGAAAAACTATTCCTATTTTTCTTCTTAATTTATAAACTTTCCTATTCCTAATTTTACCAACATTTAACCCACCAACCATAACAGTACCTTTCGTAGGTTTTTCTTCTCTATATAACATTTTAATAAAAGTTGATTTACCACTAGCAGTAAGACCAATAACAAAGACAAATTCACCTTTATCAATTGAAATTGACACATCTGCCAAAGCAGTAACACCATTTTTATAAACTTTATTTACATTTTTTAATTCAATAAACTTCATCTAGTCCTCCATCATAATAATATCATATTTCCGAACATTTTTAAATATTAATTTAACTCTATTTAACACAAGTAATGTATGAAAAATTTGTAAATAACCCAAAATTTTAATATAATATATTTATTGGAGATGAACATTTTGAAAAAAAATGAATTTATTGAAGGTGCATTAATTGCCACTATTGCTATCATTATATCTAAAATTTTAGGAGTATTATATGTAATACCATTTTACAAAATAATCGGGGAAAATGGTGGTTCCTTATATGGTTATGCCTATAATATTTATAATTTTTTCTTAATAATATCATCGGCAGGAATACCTCTAGCAATCAGTAAAATAACGAGTGAATACAACACTTTACATAAAAATAAAGAAAAAACTTATATGTTTAAATATGCCAAAAAAATTATTTTTATATTTTCAATAATATGTTTTTTAATATGCTTTTTAGGAGCAACATTTATAGCAGACTCAATTGTTGGAAATCTAGAAGGAGGAAATACAGTTTCCGATGTTGCCTTTGTAATAAGATGTGTATCATTTGCTATTTTAGTTGTTCCAATTTTATCAATATCAAGAGGATATATGCAAGGACATAGATACATAACTGCCCCATCAATTGGCCAAGTAATAGAACAATTAGTAAGAGTACTTGTAATAGTTGTTGGTAGTTTTTTAGCAATTAAAATATTCAATTTATCAACAGTACAAGCAGTAGGCATTGCAGTTTTTGGAGCATGCGCTGGAGCCTTAGTATCATACTTATACTTATTAATAAAAATGCATAAAGTAAAAGATAATATATTTGTACCTGTAAATGACATACCAAAAAAAGAAAAAAAGGAAATATTTAAAAAATTAATTGGTTATTGTATTCCATTTATCATAATAAATGCCGCCAATAGTATATATAATACAATTGACATGATACTTGTAATAAATGGGCTCAATAAATTAGGATTTGCAGCAGCAGATGTAGAAACTATAAGTAGTATTTTTACAACTTGGGGCAGTAAATTAATAAGTGTAGTAACAGCAATAGCAACAGGATTAGTAATTAGTTTAATACCATCCATAGTTGAAGCATTTACAAAAAAAGACATGAAAGAAGTTAATTTAGAATTTAATAAAACATTACAAGTATTATTATATGCAATATTACCATTATCAATATTCTTAAGCATATTTTCAAAAGAAGTTTGGACAATATTTTACGGAGAAAGTTTTTATGGGCCACTTATATTCAAATATACAATCTTACTAGCAATAATGGATAGTGCTTATATTATGATTTGTAGTGCTCTCCAAGGCTTAAGCAAAACAAAACTAATTTACATATCAGTTGCTTGTGGATTAATAACTAAAACATTACTTGATATACCACTTATGTACTTGTTTGATTACATAGGTTTAGAGCCATTTTATGGAGCAATTTTAGCATCTGCAATAGGTTATACACTATCATTAGGAATACCGTTAACAGTATTACTTAAAAAATATAATTTTAACTACAAACAAACTTTAAAATCCATTCCAAAATTAATGTTTACTATTTCTATATTAGTAATATTAGCAATAATTATAAAAAACACATTAATTACAAATATTTCATCAAAAATATATTTACTTTTAGCCCTAGGAATTACTGGCATAATTTTAATGATTATATATTATGCTCTAAATTATAAGCTCCTTAATGAACTTCTAGGGGAAAGAATACTAAGTAAATTTAAAAAACTAAAAAAGAGTTAATTCCTTTTTAGTTTTTTTATTATCTTGTAACCTGATAATGCAATTTTATATAATCTATAAATAATAGGATTAACGATATAATCAAATTCACCCAATAATTCAACAATTTCAGGATTAAAACCTTTTTTTATTTCATAAATATGATAAAATTCAGAATTTTTATCCAAATCACCGGAAATACCATAAAAATTTACATATTCTTTTTTTAATTTTATGGCATCAATTATATGCTGATTATAAAAAGCATATTTAGGGTTAAATTCCTTATATTTTGGAGATATACCACTCATAAAAGCAATACCTTCATTACCTATAAATATAGACATTAAAGCTCCAATTTCTATTTCTTTGACTTCACTCTTTAATTCTTTAGCATAAAGAAGCCTATCTTTTAATTTATTTATTCTAATTAATAAATCTTCATGTTGTTTTTTTATTTTATTACCAACATTTATTTTTTTCATTTGAATTTCAAAATCATTTAATTCTTTAACAGTTAATTCATATTCTTTTAAAGTATTATGATAAATCTCTTCTGGAACAATATATACAATATAAAGTTTTATATAATCTTTCATTAACTCATACATTTTTTTATAATAAGAACTAGGTCGAATAATAAAATTATTTTGAGTTGCAGAACACTTTAAAAGTTTGGTAAAATCTTCTATTTTACTACTATCAACAGTTTTAACTTTAACACCCATTTGTAAAGTTTTAACGATATTTTTTCTAGTAGTTTTGGAAAAAGTATTCAAAGTATCTTCATAAGTATTTGCTAATTTAAATCTACATAAAAATCTTGGTTGCAAAGTTTCAAAATTTTTTGTAAAACCTAAATGTTTAAATCCAATATTAATAAAATTATTTAAAGCATCTGTTCCCCCATTTTTCAATAAATTACCATCTTTATCATAAATAGATAAAATAACATTAGGGTCAACTTTTAACATAAAACCTTTCTTTTCTTTAATAAATTTTATAACTTCATTATTAAAATTTCTCAATAAGTCTAAATCAAATACATTAATTAAATAACCTCTTGGAGCATAAAACAATTTATAATTTAAAAACACATTTTTTTCTAATAATAAAGTTACTCCCTTTAACAAATCTCCATCATAAAATCCGAGTAAATATGACTTCCAACCATTACTTTCTTTTAAGTTTCCCCATTCAGGTAATTGATAAATAGATATATACGGTGATTTTTTAATAAAATCCATATATAGGTCTTTTTCTATAATACACAATTTCATAATTATCTTCTTATCTTTCTATATACTTTTAACATAATTGGTAACAATTTATATAAAACTCTATTATTAATCAAATCAAATTCTCCAATAAATTCTATATATTCATCACCAAATTTTCTTTTAAAGTCATGTAATTTTGCCAAATTTTTATAATTTGTATTAGGATCCCCAGTCGTTCCAAATAAATCAAAAAAATCATAGCCATTATTGTAGGCATCTTTAATTGCTTCATAATAACTTCTAGCAACAGCAAAAGTTAAATTAGCGATTTCATCACTACCAATGAACAAACTCCAAGCTCTATTTTTTGTATAAGTACAAATTAATGAACATATACAAATTTTATCTTCCAATATATTTTCAAAAACTTTTTTTTCTTTTTCTAAACGAGCAATTTGATTTTTAATATCTTCAATTTTTTTAGAAGTAGTCAATAATTGTTCATTTAATAATTTTAATTCAGTATTTATCCTAGTTAACAATTTTTTTGGTTCAATTGATATATTAAAATATTTTACATTGTTTCCTTTTTGCATTTCTTCAGTAAAGATTTGATAATATTCTAAACTTTTAGGATTAAAATCATCCTTAGTACTATTATTAATCATTAATTTATAAAAAATATCAGGATTAAAATCATGACTAATTAAAAAATCATATTGTTCACTTCTTTTAACAGACTTTATAAAACTTTTTGACATTTTACTTTCTATTTCTTTCCAATCTTTTTTCAAATTAATCCTAAAGGTATATCTAGGTTGATTTCCCTCATATAGTTTATAAAATCCTGTATGTTTATATCCTAAACTAGTCATATAATCAAACAAAGGATAATTGTTCTTGCCACCTTTTATTGGCAAGCCAGCATCATCAATATCATGATATGGTATATCAGGGTCAAATTTTATATAAATATATTTATTTTCTTTCATATATTTTTTTAAACAAAAAGTAAACGCTTTAATAACTTCTTTATTATCGTAATCAGCAATAAAACCTCTTGGACAATAACCATAACTATAACCTAATGGCGTTTTCTTTTCAAGAATTAAAGCCGTAGCAACTAAGACACCATTATCATCAACTAACCCAACATAATGAGGAATTTGATTTTTAGCCTTTTTGCAAAATTGTCCCCATTCATAGGACTGTAAAAAATGACTTTTTTTATGATTATCAGCAAAGTTTTTAAAAGAGTTCATATCAACATTATCTATAAATTTCAATTAAACCACCTTAATAAAATAATAACATACTGTCATAATCAAAACAAGTTTAAGAGTATACTATTTTCAAACCACCGATAATTTGCTATAATAATTAAGGTGATAACAATTGAATATAACAAGTATAATTTTATTTATCATAATTATTATGGGAATAATAGGACTAATATATGTGTTTACATATAATGATTTAGTAAGTTATAAAATTAAAATAGAAAAAGCAGAAGGGATTATTGATGAATCTCTTCGTAAAAAATATGACATAATAATGGAAATGAATATTGCTATAAAAAAAGTTGTAACTAAAAAAGATTATTTAAAAGATTATACAGAACTAAAAAATAAAAAAATAAGCAATTATGAAATGGATAGAAAATTAATTGAAGCTACAAACATAATTTTGGAAGTTAAAAATGACTACAAAGAATTAGACACAAAAGACTTTAATAAACATATAAAAGAAATAAACAAATTAAATGAAACATTAGTTTCTTGTAAAAATTACTATAATAAAAACACTAGTGAATTAAATAAAATTATTAGAAAATTTCCATCAAACATAATAGCCAAAATCCACAACTTTAAAATAAAACCATTTTTTGATGGAAAGAACATGCAAGATGCAGTAATTGATGATTTTAAACTATAAAAAAAGCATAAAAACATGCTTTTTTTTATAATTCCCAATTAATTTCCTTTAAATTATTTTTTTTCAAAAATTCATTAGTTTTCGAAAAAGGTTTACTACCAAAAAAACCAGAATAAGCAGAAAAAGGTGAAGGATGTGGACTAGTAATAATAAAATGTTTAGGATTATTTATGAATTTTACTTTTTCTTTAGCGAAATTACCCCAAAGAATAAAAACTACAGGCTTTTCTTTTTTATTTAATAATTTTATAATATAATCAGTAAATGGTTCCCAACCTAAATTACGATGACTGGCCGCTTTATCTTTTTCAACAGTCAAAACTGCGTTCAACATTAAAACGCCTTGTTTTGCCCAATTAGTTAAGTCTCCATGAGTCTTAGGTTTTATTCCCAAATCATTTTCCAATTCTTTATAAATATTTTGTAAAGATGGCGGCAATTTAATGCCCTTTTGTACTGAAAAAGATAATCCATTCGCTTGATTTACGCCATGATAAGGATCTTGACCAACAATTACAACTTTTGTATTTTCATAGCTAGTTAATTTTAATGCATTAAATATATAATCTTGTGGTGGAAAAATAGTTTTTTTATTATATTCTGATAAAATCATATTATAAAATTTTTTAAAACCATTACTTTCCCAAATTATATTTAATTTTTCATCCCAATCATTTCCAATCATAAAAAACCATCCTTTTTCTATTTGTGATAACTTTCATTATTAATTATTTTATAAGCTCTATAAATTTGTTCTAGTAAAATTCCCCTAAACAAACCATGTGGAAAAGTCAATTCTGAAAAACTTATTAACTTATTACACTTATTTTTAACAGCATCATTTAAGCCATTAGAACCACCAATAATAAAGGTTATATTACTATTAAATATCAAAGTTTCAGATATAAAACTTGCAAATTTTTTACTATCTAACATCTCTCCTTTTATATCGAGTCCAACATTAAAATCATTTTCATTAATTACATTTAATAAATTTTTGATTTCTTTTTCATAAACAAAATCATCTTTAACTTCAATTATTTCAAGTTTAGTATATTTTCTTAATCTATTACTATAATCATTGATTAAATCTTTCAAATAGTTTTCTTTAATTTTACCAACACAAATAATTTTTATCATACTTCAAACACTTCCGTTTTTTCATTTTGTTTAGCACAAATAATGTTATGAAAATCTACACTATATTCTAAAAAAGTATTATTGATAGTTTCCATAGCAATATCTTCTAAATTATTAGTTTCACTTAAATGAATTAAAATAATATTTTTAGTATGATTACCAATTAATTTTGTTAAGTAAAAAGCTGCAGATTTATTAGAAAGATGCCCATTATCACTTAAAACTCTTCTTTTTAGCCAATCTGGATAAGGACCATGTTGCAACAATTCAATATCGTGATTACTTTCAAAAAGATAGATATCTAAGTCTTTTAAAAATTTAAAATTATTTCTATTAATGTATCCCGTATCAGTAACATAGCCTATTTTTTTCCCATCACATTCAATAACAAAATTTCTTGAATCAATAGCATCATGACTAGATTTAAAACTTATAATTTTAATATTTTCAATAAGTAACTCATCTTCACAAACTAAAATATTAGGATACCCATTTAAATCATCAATTTCATATAACAATTTTTGAGAAATAATTATAGTAGCATTAGTTTTTTTAACTAAATTTTTTAATGCAGAAATATGGTCAGTATGATTATGGGTAATTAAAATATAATCTATATCTTTTATATTAACCTCTATTTCCTTTAATTTATCAGTTATATATTTTAAATTTCTTCCAGCATCAAGTAAAAACTTTTTATTATTTATTTCTAAATAACTAACGTTTCCTTTAGAACCACTTGATAAAACGCAAACTTTCATTTGTAAATTGTCATCGGATTAATAAAACGATAACTTCCATGATATGGCCAACCATAAGATACCGATAGGTGAAGATGAACTCCAGTTGCAAATCCAGTTTCACCCATCGTACCGATGACATCTCCTTTACTAACTTTTTGACCAACTTTAACTTTTAGAGAATCCATATGGGCATATAAACTATAAACATTATTATCATGTTCTATTACCGCATATGTTCCATCTGATCTAGAATGTGTTCCTTCAAGAGCCGCTTCAACAACAACACCATCACCAATTGCATATATCGGCGAACCTAAACCAGGACCAGATATATCTATACCTTCATGCATTTTCCCCCAACGATAAGCATAAGCACTAGTAATCTTATATGGATATGCAGTTGGCCAAGCCCAGTTACCACTAATATAAACACTAGAATATCCAGGCCCAACAACTGTTATTTGTTCAACAGCTTCCCTAATAGTTTCTGTATAAGAGAAATTAACTTGTTGACTTTCTTCCCCATTTATAACATTATAAGTTTCATGACTAAGAATAATTCCCGAAACACCAGCTTGTGAAATTTCTTTATATCCATATCCTTTAGTTTTATCCACAACAGTTTTAGCAGGCAATTCAATTGTAGATTCTTCAATTTTTGCCACGTCGTATATGAATGTAACTACTGGATTAATCAAAGTAACATTAACTAATGCCCCAATTTGTAACATACTATTTTCATTTACATATTCAGGATTAGCAATTAAAAATTCTCGGGGATTTAATTTATATTCTTCACTTATACTACTAATACTATCACCGACTTGCACTTTATAAGTATCCATTGTAGCATTTGGTCCAAATAATAAATCTTGAGATAATTCATCAACATCGGTATATATTTTTTCATTAACACTGATATAATTTTCTTTAATAGTCATATCCTCTAAAAAATACATATTAGTAACTACTTGACCAATTTCAGTTAATTCTTCAACTTGATTATTAATAAAATCATCATAGTCATCTTCAGAAACAAATGCCAAAACATATTTTTTAATTGCTTCATCAAAAACAGATTTATCTAACACATTAATAGTAAAATCATCTGGTATTTTGTCAGTTTCATTATATTCTAAATATTCTTCATTATATTTTATAGTAATAGTATAACCTTTAATAGTAAAATCATCTCTTTCTTCAATTAAACTATAAATTTCTTCAACAGAAGAATAATTTTGATTATAAGTATTAACTTTTACTATTTCAAAAACATCTGGGGGATATACATAATCGACATTATATTTTTTTCTTATTTCATCTTGTTCATCATTAATTAAATTATATAATTTTTCACTATCATCTATTAAGCCAATAACCTCACCATTCAAATATACTTGATAAGCTACACCTGCTTGGTCAATAGTAAAATCATTATTTTTATCTATAAAATATAAAATACATATAACCATAGATAAAAAAATTGTAATTAAAATATCTTTAGTTTTCATGATTCATCACCACTAACTTTTAACTGACTTTTAAAACTTAACATATTAAGTTCAAATAATAAATTAATTGTACCAGAGCCACCTTTACGATGTTTAGCAATAATTAACTCAGCAGGAACAATTTTTTGATTAAAATCTTTAGCTTTTTCATAGTAATCTTTTCTATTAATAAATAAAACAATATCAGCATCTTGTTCCAAAGAACCAGATTCCCTTAAATCTGCTAACATAGGTTGATTACTTTCTCTTTTTTCAGCACTACGCGATAATTGAGATAAAGCAATAACAGGAACATTTAATTCCAAAGCCATGGTTTTTAATGACCTTGAAATTTCTGATACTTCCACTTGTCTTGATTCAATTCTACGATTACCACTATTAACAAGTTGCAAATAATCTATTACTACCAATCCTAAACCTGCTTCACTATTTGCCAATCTACGACATTTTGCTCTAATTTCTTGACAAGTAACACCAGCATTATCCTCTATATAAATATTGGTATCTGCTAGTTGACTTAATGCTTCATTATATCTTTTCCAATCTTTTTCTTGCATATTACCAGTTTGCAATTTATAAGAATCTATTTGCCCAACAGATGATATCATACGATTAACTAACATATCTGCAGACATTTCCAAATTAAATATAGCAACTGCTTTTTTAGTATGCATAGCAGCATAAGAAGCCATATTTAATGCAAGAGCAGTCTTTCCCATCCCAGGACGAGCTGCTAAGATAATCATTTCACCACCTTGTAAACCAGTAGTTATTTTATCAAAATCCGGAAACCCTGTTTCAAGACCTGTAATGTTTCTTTTATTCTTAGCAAGTTCTTCTAATTTAGCTTGAGCCTTTCTCAAAATTTCTTGAATAGGCAAAAAATCCCCAACAGTTCTTGCCCTTACAACATTTAAAATATTTTGTTCAGCTTTATCTAAGAGATTTGTTACATCATCTTCATCATAAGATTTATTTATAATTTCTGTTGCAGTATCGATTAAATTTCTTCTTACTGCATAATCTTTTATAATCTTAATATAAAAATCCAAATTAGCACTTGTAACAACAGAATCTATAACTTCTGTAATATAATCTAATCCAACAGTATTCAACTTTTTATCTTTATCTAATTCATTTTTTATCGTAGTTATATCAATAGGAGTTTTAGCATTATGCAAATTTTTTATAGCATTAAAAAGACATCTGTTTCTTTCATCAAAAAACATATCAACAGTTACTTCTTCAACAATCTTACTAACATCATAACTATTTAAAAAAGCAACTCCCAATACACTCATTTCTGCTTCTAAATTTTGAGGCATTTTTCTTGCCATACTTCCTCCTTATTTAATTAAATTGATTTTAACATTAAACTTAACGCTTTTATGTAATTCCACTTCTATATTAGTTATACCTAAAGTACTAATGGGAGTGTTTACCTTAATACATTTTTTATCAATTTTATATCCTAAATCTTTTAATTTATCATTTATTTGTTTACTTGAAATTGTACCAAAAACTTTATCTTCTTTTCCTGTTTTAACTTTAAAATCTAAAATTTTATTATTTAACTTATTTTTAATTAAGTTATATTCATCTATTAATTTTTGTTCTTCTTTTTCTCGTATATTAATTTCATTATCCAAAATCTCTTTACTTTTTTTACTAAAAGCAACAGCCAAATTATTTTTAATTAAATAGTTATTTGCATAACCATCAGACACTTCAATGATATCATCTTTTTTTCCTTTACCTTTTATATCTTTTAACAATATTACTTTCATTAGTAGCCTCCCAAGTACAAATATTATATCATTTTTATATAGATTAGTAAAATGAAAAAATGTTGATAACATATAAGTTAGCAACATTATTTTTCTTTTACATAATGACATTTAGGATAATTACTACATCCAATAAATGCACCATATTTACCTTGTCTTTTAACCAAAGTTCCTCCGCATTTAGGACAAATAGAATCATTATTTTCTATCTTATTGCTTTTCCCTTTGTTACACCTATCACATAAGGTTCTAAGATTATTCATTACTGTTTTACCTCCTTTTGAAACAGGTATAATATGATCAACATGCAGTTTTACCCCATCTTTAGTAGTAGCTCCACATAAAACACAAGAAAAATTATCTCTTTTTAAAACATTATATCTAATATTATCATTCATAATACTACGTTCCAGTCTAGCACTAACTTCATAATTTTTACCTTTTAACCAATCATTATATATTTTTACTATTTCAACAAAATCATAAGTTCTACTTTTTGAATATCTATTTTGCCCTCTAGAACTACAATAATAAACATTAACATTAATTTTTATATTATAAACAGATTCGTCAACCTTAAATTTATTTAATAACTTATTCTCAATTTTTAGATATTTTTCTTTAGATATTTCCAATTTATCGTTAATGATATCATCTTCCAATGGTACATCAATATTTAAAAATTCTTTCATATACCTATCATACAATTTCTTATTTTTTATAGCCAACTCAATTTTGCTTCTTAAATCACTAGTGTTATTTTCAACGTAATAGCGAATTATATCAGAGCCACTTACTCTATCATAACTTTTAAGAGAATATTCTCTTTCATATATATCAAATTTATTTTTATCAAGTGCTATAAATTTATATTTATTATTAAGATTTAAAACTTCTTGATAATTTTTACTTACTTCCATTACTTTTCTTTCCATTTTAGTAATATATTTCTTACGACTTTCAATAATAATCTTTTTTATACCACAACTAACAAAATACAAAATAAATGGTAATAAAAACAAAAATAAAGAAAAACAATAATATTTACTACTATCATCAACCAAACCATCAAACCAGCCAAATAAAAATAAGCCAATTATAAAACAAACAATAAATGTTTTCTTTTTCATAAAATTAATTCCTTTTTCATTAACATTATATCATAAAACCAGTAATAAAGTTGATAAACTAATAGTTATCAACTTTTTAAAACAAAAAAATATAGACTATTAAATCTATATTATTTTACATATGGTATTAAAGCCATAAATCTTGCATATTTAACTTGTTGAGCAATATGTCTTTGATGTTTAGCACAAGCTCCAGTCATACGACGTGGTAAAATCTTACCTTTATCATTTATATATTTACTTATAATCATAACATCTTTATAATCTATGCTTTTTCCAGCACACATTTGACATATTTTTTTCTTTTTACGATAAAATTCTGCCATAATAATCCTCCTTTTTAAAATGGTAATTCATCACTACTTAAAGTAAACTCATCACCAAAGTCTTTATATGGATCTTCACCGATATCAGTAGTTTCAATATCAGACTTATCAGCAGATGGATTAGGACTATAAGCAGAAGTATTATTCATAGAATTCATATCTCCACTCGTAGATTTTCCTCCAACAAATTCCATTTGGTCTATAACAACATCAGTAGTATATCTTTTTGTTCCATCTTGGGCATCATAACTACCGTTTCTAATTCTTCCAATACCACTAATCATTGTTCCTTTTTTACAATATCTATTTATAGTTGATGCTAATCTACCAAATGCAACGCAATTAATAAATTCTGTATCTCTTTCACCATTACGATTAGCAAATTCACTACTACAAGCAAGTGAAAATCTTGATATTTCCATATTACTTTGGGTCATTCTTGATTCAGGATCTCTAGTTAATCTTCCAATCAATATTACTTTGTTCATTTTATTCTCCTTCAACATTAATTATCAAATGTCTTAAAACATTTTCATTAATAGAAACTTTACGATCAAATTCACGAATAGAATCACTATCAGCTTCAACAGTCATTACATAGTAATAACCACTTACTTCCTTTTTAATAGGATAAGCTAATTTTTTTCTACCCATTTCTTTGAATTCAATAACTTTACATGGTTTCTTGTTTATAAGTTTTTGTAAATCTTCACTAACTTTTTTAATTTTATCTTCTTCCATAGTAGATTTAACTATAAACATTATTTCATATTTAGTCATAGATTCACCTCCTTACGGTCTATTCGGCTTCATCTGAAGCAAGGAGTAATTGCTTTACTCGCTAGTTATTATAACAAATATACTATTATATGGCAATAAAAATTCCTAATTTTATGATTTTTGTCAAGACATAGTGACCAAAATAAGCAAAACAAAATTATCGTCTATATGGCGATTTTTTGAATTTATA
>CALVSK010000009.1 GCA_944359015.1 uncultured Bacilli bacterium | reverse complement strand
AAAGATGGTATTTATGAACAACTTTTAAATAATGAATTAAAAAGTAAATTAAATAATTCAGAATTCTTTTATAAAACAAACACGATTTTAAAATCTCCGGAAAATGCTAAGAATTTAATAACAGAATATTTAAAAGAAGTAACAAGAAAAGCAATGGATTGTATTCAAGAAAAAAATGTAGATGTAGAAGACAGTGAAAGAGTGTTAAAAGAAATTGAAATTTGTAATGATATTTTGGATTTATTAAGAATAAAATTAGATTTCGATGAGTATAAAGACTTAGATTTATCTATGGATGCAGAAGTTTTAGAATATGCATTTAAAAAATTAAATAATAATTCATTTGATGGTAAAAATATTGTTAGACCAGTTACTTCATTAGTAGAACCAACTTTATTTACAAATAGTTCTAAAGAAATTTCTTTATTATCAGAGTTAAGAAAAGAAATAGCTTCATCTGATGAAGTGATGCTATTAGTTTCTTTTATAAGAATGACAGGATTAATGCCTATTTATGAAGATTTAAAAGAATTTACTGCTAAAGGTAAAAAGTTAAGAGTTATTTCTACAACTTATACTAAAGCTACAGAATATAAGGCAATTGAAAAATTATTGGAATTACCCAATACTTCTATAAAAATTTCATATGAAACTGAAAATCAAAGATTACATGCAAAAGCATATATCTTTAAAAGAAACAATGGTTTTT
Organism: uncultured Bacilli bacterium; assembly: GCA_944359015.1. GTDB lineage: Bacteria > Bacillota_I > Bacilli_A > RF39 > UBA660 > Onthocola_B. The sequence goes on along the minus strand of CALVSK010000009.1, from coordinate 33,291 downwards.
CTACATTCTATATTGGCTCATCTAATTTATCTAGATCAGCCTTAGTTTATGGTGATGAGTGGAATGTTAAGTTAACTGAAAAAAATTCACCACAAATTTTTCAAAATGTTATTTCTGAATTTGAAACATATTGGAATTCATATGAATATAAAACTTTAAATAATACAGAAGAAGATAAAATCAAACTAAAAGAGGCATTATCATATAAGACAGAAAAAGTTAATGTTTATCAAAATTTAATGACTTATAAACCATATGATTATCAAGAACAAATATTGGAAAAATTAGAGGTTGAAAGAGAAATTTATCATCGAAATAGAAATTTAGTTGTAGCTGCCACTGGTGTGGGTAAAACTGTACTTGCCGCATTTGACTTTAAAAACTTTTTAGAAAAGAATCCTAATGCTAAATTTTTATATGTAGTACATAGACAAGAAATTTTGAAAAAGAGTTGTGATACATTTAGACAAATTTTAAAAGATGCTAATTTTGGTGAATTATATGTAGGCAATTATAAACCTGAAAATATAAATAGATTATTTACAACACCATTAGGTTTAGAAAATATAATGAAACAAGTTGATTCTGATTATTATGATTACATAGTTGCAGATGAAATACATCATGGTGCGGCTAAAACTTATACTAATTTCTTAAACTATTTTAATCCCAAATTATTATTAGGTTTAACAGCAACGCCAGAAAGAATGGATGGACAAGATATAACAGAATTTTTCTGTAATACCATTGCAGCTGAAATGAGATTACCTGAAGCAATAAATAATAAATTATTAGTTCCATTTCAATATTATGGAATTACTGATCCTACTGATTTAAGTAATGTAAGATGGTCATCATTTGGTTATAATAATAGTGATTTAGATAAACTATTTGTGGAAGATAAAACAAGTGCTAATGTAAGAGTTAATACCATTATTGAAAATTTATTTAAATATATTGATGATATAGATAAAGTACATGGACTAGGATTTTGTTCTTCAATTAATCATGCAGAGTATATGGCTGATAAATTTAATGAAAACAATATTCCATCAGTATGTTTAACTGGTAATTCAGATAGTAATTTGAGAAATAATGCTATAAAAGATCTTGAGTCTGGTAAGATTAAATTTATTTTTACTGTGGATTTATATAATGAAGGTGTAGATATTCCATGTGTAAATGTTGAATTGTTATTAAGACCAACAGATTCATTAACAATTTTCTTACAACAATTAGGTAGAGGACTTAGAAAACATATTAATAAAGATTATTTAATTGTTTTAGATTTTATTGGTGAATGTAATAAGCATTTTAATTATGCTGATAAATTTAAAGCTTTAATTGGAATTGAAGGAGTTAGTGTTAAAGATTCTATTAATAATGGATTCCCAATGTTACCAGTAGGTTGCTCAATTGCTTTAGAAAGAGTAGCTGAAGAATATATTTTGTCTAATATAAAAGCTAATACAAGTAATAGACAAGTTATAATTGAAATGTTGCAAAAATTTGAAGAAACAACGCATAAAGAATTAACTTTATATAATTTTATTAATCATTATAAATTAAATATTAATGATATTTATAAAAAAGATGTGTCTTTTTATAGATTGTTAACAGAGGCAGGAATTAAATGTTTTGCTGAAAAAAATTCGATAGAAAATGCTATCGTTGGTAGATTAAAAAATTTATTAACAATTAATTCTCCAAAATTTATAAATTATATTAAGTCGTTATTAAATGATGAAAATATTAATCATAATGAGTTGCTAGATACAATGACATATTACACATTATTTAATAAACTACCGGAAAAGGAAGGATTCAAAAATATAATTGAAGCCTTAGAATTTGTTAAAAACTCAGAATGTTTAAACTATGAAATAAACGAAATATGTAATTATCTTTATAATTCATTAGAGGTATTGCCTATAAAAAATAATTTAAATTTTGATTGTCCTTTAGAAGTATATGGTGTTTATTCACAGGCACAATTATATTCAGGATTAGGTGTATTTAATGAAAAATATGCAGGACCAATGTTACAAGGAGTATGGTATTTAAAAGAACAAAATCATGATATATTCTTAGTTACAATAAATAAAGAATCTAGTCATTTTGGTGAATCGATTGCATATGAAGATTATGCTATAAATGATGAGTTGTTTCATTGGCAAACTCAGAACTCTGTAGCAGATGGAAGTGACACTTTAAATAGGTATATTAATTCAAATGGTAGAGTAAGTTTGTTTGTAAGAATAAATAGAAAAGAAAATAATCAAGCAAGTCCATATATTTATTTAGGTGAGGCTGAATATGTATCTCATAGTGGATCAAAACCAGTTGGAATTGTTTGGAAATTAAAACATAAAATACCTGCAAAATATTTAGATAAAATGATGAAAATATAAATAGCATGGATTGGCACAAAAAAGCATTTTTTTGCATCGCTTAGTCATTGACTTCTATTGGTCAAGTGGTAAAATATAGTAAAATGAAATAATTAGCTGGTGAGAACTATGTCTATATTATTTCATTTTTTTGTTATCTTTATCTCAGTTTAATAACTGAGATTTTTTTGTGCACAAATTTTGATAACAAATCCTACCATCCTACTATTTCTTTGTATTTTTCAAAAGTAGGATGGTATATAAGATATTAATTATCTTATAAAATAAGAATAAAACTATTGATGATCCTTAATATCAACCTATATAGTAGGATTAATTTCGTAAGTACGAAATAAGAATGGCACCATTAAATTTCCTTAGCTTATAAGGAATTTTTTAGTTTATGGTGCCATCTTCTTATGCTCCTAATTTATAATTTGATATTTTTGAAGGAAAAGTCATCCTAGTTAGAAAGGAGGTATTATAAATGGATTATGAACAATATATAAAAGTACCATTAGCAGTAATAACAGATAAAAATCTTAAACCTAGTTCTAAAGTTTTATTTAGCTTATTAATAATACTAGTACAACAAGAAGGATATTGTTTTGCTGGAAATGATTATTTAGCTGAAAAGTTAAATACAAGTAATAGAACTATTTCAAGATTATTAAAAGAATTATCTGACGTAGGTTATATTAAAATGGAGTTTAAACATAAATTTCAAAGAAAAATATATATTATTAAATAGCCAAAAATATCATAACTTTAGACAATGTTATTTAATTCAATGTACATGTTTTTCTTTTTCAATGGTACTCTGTGTCTACAATAATATAATAAATATAATATAAAAAATTTAATTATATAAATTTAAAATATTTAAATAAGTTTTAAATATTAACATACTTAATCAAAATTAATTAAGGAAAGGAGTGGATATAAGTATGAAAAAAATATCAATAATGAATAATTTAAACATAAATTTAAATAGGTGGTTTAAATATGGAAGGAGCCTATTTGAATAATATTTCATTTAAAGATCTTATTTTAAAATATCTTATTGAAGAGATTATAAAAGAAACAAAAGGAGAATTATCTAATTAATGATTTGCATATTTCGTTTTATGATGCTATCATGGATGAGTCTTAATACCCGATTAAAAGAAGGAGGTAAAAGTGTATAATAAATCGGGAATAGATTTCAATGTAGGAATCTATATAAGATTATCTCAAGAAGATAAAGATAAAAAATATGAATCTGATAGTGAAAGTGTAATTAATCAAAGAGAATTATTAACTAATTATGTTAAAAATAATAATTTTAACTTAATAGGAGAATATGTTGATGATGGATATTCTGGCACTGATTTTGAAAGACCTGGTTTTCAAAAATTAATTGAAGATATAGAAGAAAAAAAGATTAATTGTGTAATAGTAAAAGATTTATCAAGATTAGGTAGAGATCATATTAAGACAGGGTATTATATGGAAACATATTTTCCTGAAAAGAACGTAAGGTTTATATCTATATTGGAATCATACGATAGTTTTAAAAATCAAGCTAGTAATGATTCTTCAACATTTATAATTGCATGTAATGATTATTATAGTAAACAAAATTCTATTAAAATTAGAAATGTATTAAATGAAAAAAGAAAAAGTGGTAAATTTGTAGGAAGTTTACCATGTTTTGGATATATGAGAGATCCTGAAGATAAGGGACATTTAATACCAAATCCAGAAACTGCTCCTATTGTTAAACAAATATTTGAATGGAGAAAAAATGGTATTGGTCCATCTAGAATAGTTACTATGCTAAACGAAAAAGGATATCCAACACCTAGTGGATACAAAAAAACAAATTATTCTACTAGACTAATAGTAAGAGATACATGGAACATTTCTTCTGTAAAAAAGATATTAAGTAATAGAATATATACTGGAGATATGGTTCAACATACTCAAACTAAAGTTAATTATAAATCTAAGAAAAAAATCACACTAGACCAAAGTATGTGGATGATAGTAGAAAATACTCATGAACCATTAGTTGATAAAGAAACATTTGAATATATTTCTAGTCTAATAAAACAAAATAAAAAGGATGTTAGACCTAAAAACAGAAGAATAATTAGGGATTTAGAAGGACTTCTATTTTGTAAAGAGTGTGGTAACAGATTAAGTGTTTTATATAGAAAAAATTTAGATTACTGGAGTGTTAATTGCAATAGATACTCTAGAGATCCATTAAGAAAAAGATGTGAGCCACACTTCTTTCCTTATAATTATTTAGAAGATCAAATAGTAGAAAAAATAAAATCAAATATAAAGATAAAAATTGAAAATTTAAATATAGAAGAATTAAATAAGAAAGTTGCTAGTGAAGTACGAAAGCAAACTAAAGATATAAATAAAAATATAAGTTCTTTAATGAGTGAAAAAGAACAGATAACAAGTAGATTAACTTCTTTATATGAAGATAAATATAATGGCATTATTAATGCTGATACTTATATGGAATTAGCAAAACCCTTTGAAGAAAAGTTACACCAAATTAATGAAAGCATTAACAATGATAAGATAAGAGAATATGAAATAAAAAATAAATTAAAAGAATTACCTGATTATACTAAAAAAATAAAAAAGCTATTGGATTTAAATAAGCCTAAAAAAGAATTAATACATACATTAGTAGATAAAATAGTGATAGATAAAAATAGAATTATAACAATTAAATATAAATATGGTGTGATACCAGATTGTACGTTTGAATATCAAAATTTAAATCCAATTCGTAATCCTTATGGGAGAAAGGGTAAGATAAATAATTAAGACTTCACTATTTATTCATATGGTGAGGTCTTTATTTTTTGGGCATTAAACGGTATAATAGTAGGTCAAGTAGGTGATAGATGTGAAGGACATATTTTTAAACATTTTAAAGTATAGTAAAAATTATAAAAAGATAGCTTGGATATTTATAATAGCAATATTATTATTGGTAGTATTATATCCAATTATTGATGCAAATTTTTTGTATTATAAGAGAGTTTCCAATAGAATAGACATTTTAGAAAATGTTAGTAAAATTGACGAAAATAAAATTAATAAAAATGATAAGCTAAAAAAAGAATATAATTCTATAATTGAAGAAATATCAGAAAAAGAAAATAATTATTTAAATAATATTTTTGTAAATGAAACATCTTTTAAAAATAAAGCAATAAAATTTTTTTCAGCAGCATGGATATTTATCCTAGTAGGATTAATCCTTCCGTTTACTAAAGACAAAATTAAAAATAAAAGAACTTGGACAAATCTTTTTAGTGGTATATTATGTATAGGACTAGGTTGCTTATTTGGATATTTTGGTTTTAAAATACCTACAATTGTTAATATTGTAGTAAATATAATTTTATATCAAATTATTATGGTTTATTTAGCTTATACTATAGCTACTTCAAACATTAAACAAAAATAAAATTTAAATATATGATGAACGAGCTAATCTTGTGGTGGGGATGGTGCTGAAATAATTTATTCGTTACGTAATAACGATGTGTTATCTTCAAAAATTGCTAAGGAATTTGAAGTAGCTGGTCAAAATGTTCGAAAATATTATCAACGAAGACTTCCTAGTAATCCTGCTAAAGATTATTATTATATACTACGTGATACTCCTAATAATGAATCAATTATTGTTGAATATGGATTTGCAGATTCAACAGGTGATGATGTTAATCAAATAAAAAATAATTGGGAGAATTTGGCCGAAGCAGTGACGAAGGCTATAGTTGAATATGCTGGTGGTGTATATGTTGCACCTATGGATTCTAAATATTATACAGTTAAAAGTGGGGATACTTTATGGAGTATATCTAAAAAATATGGGATTACTGTTGATGAATTAAAACAAATAAATAATTTATCAAGTAATTTATTAAGTGTTGGGCAAAACCTAATTATTCCCACTATGGATGTTAACGAAACAACTTATACAGTAAAAAAGGGAGATACTTTATATACATTAGCAAATAAATTTAATACAAGTGTTGATAATTTAAAATCTATTAACAATTTAACAACAGATTCATTATCAATCGGACAGATTTTAAAGATACCTGCTAATAATATGGAAGATTCAAATAATTCTTATATTGTTAAAAGTGGAGATACTTTATATTCTATAGCAAAACAATATAACACATCCGTAAGTGATTTAAAACAAATAAATGGTTTAACTTCTGATATTTTGTCAATTGGTCAGGTATTAAAAATACCTTCTACTAGTGAAAGTATTGTTTATACTGTAAAAAAGGGAGATACATTATATTCTATTGCTAAAGAATTTGGTACTACAGTTAATGCAATAACAAATTTAAATAATCTTTCTACAACTGTCTTATCAATTGGTCAAAAACTATTGTTACCATAAAAAAACTAATTCTTTATTTAAGAGTTAGTTTTTCTTTTTGTTTTTAATTTTTTTAATACTTTTTTTGTTTTTTCTTTTTGTTTTTTTATTATTTTTGTCATGTTGGGGAAAGCTTTTATAATTCTATTATACATAAATAGATTATTATGTATAAATTTATATATTGCTTTTTTTATTTCTTCAGTTGAATCTTTAGTTATGTCTTTAGTTATATTTTTTAGATTAAATATAACATTAAACGAAATTAAATTATCAACTATAAATATTGATGATAAAATTATAACAATCCATAATATAGTAGTTTTATTACAATTATTGATAATGTTAATAAAAAAAGGATTAATGTATTTTACAACAAGCACTCCAATAATACCAAATGGAACCATAGTTTCTAAACATATTCTTCCATTTATGTTAAATTTCATATTGGAATAATCCCACCATCTTAATTTAAATATTTTTTCCATAATATAACTAGTAAGATATTCCAATATTGAGCATATAAATATTGAAAGTGCAAATATTACTACAATATCTTCACTATATCTTGATAATAAAGTTGAAAGTAATAAACATCCTGCACCATATATTGGACAATAAGGTCCTATTAAAAAACCTCTGTTGATAAATTTCTTGTGTTCATAAAATGCTAATGTTATTTCCATTATCCAGCCTAAAAATGAGTAAATAAAAAAAAGTAAAATGTTAATATATATCATTTTATCACCATCAATGCTAATTATACTCTAAATTTTTCTTTAATGCAATTGTTCACATACTCCTGGGTCAGGATTGTAAAAACAATGATTTTTGTAACTGCCTGCTAATTCTTGGTTATACCATGTACTTTTGCAGGCAGAGTTTCCAGAAGGAGCATAAAACCATAATGCATTTGTTGCGGGGTAATAATATTCTCCACGTAATATTCTTTTAGCTAATTGTTTTTCTAAAGTTGTTGAAGTTGCATTGAATAATGAACTGTTTGTACCTACAAATTGATTGGGCTGGTAGATGGCATCATATATACTATCTATATTTTTAAATGTTAAACAATTTGCTAAAACTCTATTTACTACAACATTACCTACCATTAACATTCCAAGATTTCCTTCCCCAAGTGCTTCTGCTCGCATTATCCTTGCTAATAAATCTAAATCACTGTCTGTATAATTGATTATCATATATTCACCTATTACTATTTTATGTTTATTTAATATTTTTGTTGATAATACCTAGTAATGTTTGTAAAATTATGTTATACTATTTTTGTGGTTCCTTTAGGGGCGTGGTATAATGGTAGCATAGGAGTCTCCAAAACTTTTGATGGGAGTTCGATTCTCTCCGCCCCTGCCATAGATAATCAGTCGTATTGACCGACTTTAATATATAAAAGGTTAATTTTATTTAATCTTTTTTTGTGACAAATTATATAAATCTTGATTTCTCTTTTTGCCTTTGTTATAATTATTGTGTGTGAAAATATTGGAAGATAGGATGTGATAATATGACTAATTTTTGTAAAATAATAGTTTTGGGTTATATTATTTCTTTCACTTTTTTTTCTAGTATTTCTTTTGTTAATGCCGCTTCATTTGATAATGTTGGTGTTTATTTAGCTGATGCAAGTGATGGTGTATGTGGCTCTGGTGATGGTGAATGCCAAGCTATTTTTGGAAGCCCTAAAGATATTGATTGTCCTGCTTATTGGATGCAATGGACATTAAATGTTATGAAATATGTTGCTATTGCTGCTTTGTTAGTTTTAAGTACTTTAGATTTTGTAAAGGCATTAGCTTCAAATGATAAAGATGCTTTAAAAAAGGCTGGCGTTACTGCTGGTAAACGTTTTATATTTGTAGCAATATTGTTTTTCTTGCCAATATTGGTTAATTTTATTATGAATTGGTTTGGTGCTTATGGTACTTGTGGAATTGGTTAGGTGTGTAAGATGGTAGCAAGTTTTTTTAATATAATGTTATTTTTAGATTCCATTGTTTATAATCTTATTGATTATCTTTATGATATCTTTTACACTTTAGCTGGAATTAATGTTTTTAGTTCTGAAGATTATAATTTTATAGTTGGGCGAATTTATGTAGTTTTAGGATTAATTATGTTGTTTGTTTTAACTTACTCTTTGTTAAGGGCAGTTATTGATCCTGAATCTTTTTCAAAGGGAGAAAGTTCTTTTAGTAATTTAGCTAAAAATGTTGTTATGTCTTTAGTTATAATTATAGTTTTACCTGTAATTTTTAGTGTAGCTTTTAATGTTCAAAATACTTTTTTGAATAATAATGTTATTCCTAAATTGATTTTGGGAGAAGATTATGAATCGAAAGTTTCTGGTGATGCAGGTAGAGAAATATCATATAATGTATTTTATGCTTTTTTTCATGAGGATGAAGAATGGTGTACTGTACAAAATTCGTACGATATAGATAGTGAAGAGTGTGCTGATAATATAGCTGGTAATGGTTGGTTTTTTGTACAAAATGGGCCAGATTTAAAAACTGTAAAAAATGATGTGGAAAAAAACGGGGCTAGTTTTAGACAATTTGCTCAATATGGTGAAGCAGTAGAGGCGGGTCAAATAACGTATATGGTTTTAATTTCTACTGTTGCCGGTATTTTTGTGGCTTATGTTCTTTTAAATTTTTGTTTTGATATGGGAATAAGAGTTGTTAAATTAGCGTTTTATCAAATAATTGCTCCGATACCCGTTGTTTGTAGAATTTTACCAGGTGGGAAAATGAAAGATGTATTTTCAAAGTGGGTAAAACAAGTTGTTAGCATATTTGCCGAAGTTTTTATTCGGATAGCGGTTATATTTTTAGGGATTTTTATGATTACCTTAATTGTTGATAAAAAAGATAAAATTCCTGTTTTAAATGCTTTAAGCTTTGATAAAGAGTGTATTGTTATAGGTTTGCTTATTATGGGCGTTGTGGCATTTATGAGACAAGCACCTAAATTAATCGGTGATATTTTAAATCTTGATACTGGTGGAATGAAACTTGGTCTTATGGATAAACTTGCTATGGGTGGAGGTTTAGTAGCTGGAGCAGCCGTTGGAGGGCTAGCAACTACAGGTTTAAGAAATGCAGTTGGTGCTTTTGCTGGAAAAGGTATTGCGAAGGATTTTAAAAATAAAAATTATATGCAAGCCTTTAAAAAAATTGGAAGGGGTGCATTGTCGGTAGTTCCTTCAACGCTGGCTGGCGCTGGGTCTGGTATGGTAAGAGCTGGATATGGTGCTAGAAATGCTAAAAGTTTTAAGGAAATGAAAGATGCAACAAGTAAAGGAGTAGCAGGTGCTACTATGGCTAAAACAAAACGTGAAAATTACAAAGCTGCACATAGAGTAAAAGTTCCTGTATTTGGTGGAATTTTGGGGGCTGCTGGTGGTCATATTGCTGATGCAGTAAGCGGAGCAGGACGCTTTGTAGGTTTTGGAAATATTGATGCATTAAAAGCAGAAAATGCTGCAATGGCAGAGATTACAGATGCGGAAGATGCTTTTAATAATGAATTTGAACAAGTTTTATTAAAAAAACTAAATAAAGGAGAAAATACTTTAGCTGGCGAAAACTTAGGTGCATTTAAGTTAGCAAAGGAAAAGCTGGATCAAGCTAGGCTCTCTGGTGCAAATGTAGCTGGTGCAGAAAAAGCCTATAAAGATGCAATTAAAGCAGCACAAAAAGCATTGCATGGAAAAGTTTATGCTTCCAATAAGGCATTTAATGCTTTGAGTGAATCTGATCAACTTGATTTAGGCACTTTAAGGGTTAAGGCTGTTAATTATGTTGGGGCAATTAGAAATAATGCTGCTTTAAAAGCCTTGCAAGATGCAGGTGTTGTTGGTACAGATTTTTCTATGGATAAAGGAATTAATGAACAAGTCTTTTATAAGAAAGATGCAAATGGTGATAATATTTCTGTAGTTTCTAAAATGAAGGATAATATTAAGTTAACAACTAATAAAAATGATATAAACATTTCTGTTTTAAAGCAAAATGATGATGCAAGTAAAAAAAATAATAGTTAATGAAAGGATAATGGGGAATGAATAATTATTTAATACCAGCAAATTCGAAAAAATCACAATTAATATTAGGTTTTTTTACACCTTTAGATTTAATATTGTTTGGTACTGGATGTAGTTTAACAATTTTATTATTAATGTTAGTGAAAAATGCCAATATGCTGGAGATGATAATAATTTTGTTGCCGGCTTTAATCACAGGCTTTTTAGTTACTCCAGTTCTTTATTATCATAATGTTTTACAATTTATAATAAATGTTTTAACTTATATAAGTAATCCAAGAAGGTATTATTGGAAGGGTTGGTGTGTGAAATATGAAACAAACGATAAATAATAGTTTAAATTATTCTGAAGATTGGTTACCAATTAAACAAATAATGAACGGAATGATACAACTTGAAGATGGTTTTTATGTTACTGGTGTAAAAATTAGTCCAAAAAATATTTTCATTATGGATGTAGGTAGTCAAAATAACATGATTTATAATTTAAGAAATTTTTATAATAGTATTGATTATGAATTTTGGCTTTTAATCGCTGATAGACCAGTAGATATTGATGTTTATGTTTCTCGTTTACAGTTAATGTATAATAATGCTACTAGTAATGCAATAAAAAAATTAATTATGCAAGATATTAATAAAGCTAATTTATTTACTAGTGTTGAATATAATGTTGTTGATACTGAATACTATATTATTTTTAAAGAAAAAAGATTAGAGTTGGTTCAAAAGAAATTACATAATTTAATTAGTGGGCTTGCTAATGCTGGATTGCAATCGACTCAAGCGTCTAATAATGATTTGCGAGTATTATTGGATAACTTTTTAAATGGTGGAGAACAAACTAATTTTGGGGCGGTGATATAATGAAATTAAAAAGCGAAATTGCTCCAAAGGGAATGGAGTTTAAACCAACAGAATTTGTACTTGGCGGAAAATATTCAACAATCTTAACTGTAATAGCTTTTCCTAAAAATATACCACCTGGATTTTTATCAGATATGACTAATATCAATGGGGTAAAAATTGCTATAAAACATATACCTATTGAGTTTTCTGTATTACAAAAAATGTTAAATAAAGAAATTGCAGATTTAAAAGTAAGATATCAAAGTGAAAAAGATCAAACAATGCAAGAAAGAATTAGACAAGATTATGAGTCTTTAGAACAATTTATTCAAATGCTTGCAGCAACACAAGCTAGAATTTTTGATTTTCAAATGCATTTGATGATTACTGCTAATAATAAAGAAGAGTTAGAATTGAAAAAAATTCAAGTACGTAGTTATTTGGATGCTTTAGGTATGAGAGCAGTGGCTTTGATGTTTGAACAAGAAAAGGCTTTAAAGTCTATTTTACCTATATTTCCACCACAAGATATTGAACAAAGAATTGGTACACCAATTCCTTCAGTAACTATTGCAGCTATGTATCCTTTTATATTTGATAGTATCAAAGATCCTGGAGATTCTACTTTGCTTGGTGTTGATATTTCAGGTGGAGTTATACTATTTAATCAATTTTTATATCAAATACAAAAAGAAAATAATAGAAATAATGCAAATTTAATACTACTTGGTATGTCAGGAAGTGGGAAATCTACTGCAGCAAAGATTTTGTTACGTTCACATATTAGAAATGGTTTTAAAATTGTTTGTGTTGATCCAGAAGGTGAATTAGGTGAAATGGTTTATTCTTTCGGTGGAGATTTTATTGATTTAGGAAAAGGTGGAGAATTTGGAATGATTAATCCACTTGAAATTGTTATTGATGCCGATGAAGAAGAAATTGCTCAGGGACTAGGATATACTGTTTTAACTAGAACTTTACAACAAGTTAAAGCTTTTATGAAATATTATTCTCCTAGTATAGAAGATGATGTTTTAACTATGTTTAGTGAAGTTTTACAAGATACTTATAAACGTTATAAAATTGATTATAATACGGATTTTACTAAATTAACAAGTCAGGATTTTCCAACATTTGATGATGTATATGCTACGATAAAGGGTAGACTTTTATCAATGACAGATGCTACTCATGAAAGAGATGTATTGGAAAGACTTGAATTAAAAATAAGACCTTTAATTCAAGAATTAAGATATTATTTTACTGGACACACTACTTTGTCTATAGAAAGCGATTTTATAGTATTTAATATTAAAGAATTAATGAATAGTGATGAAAATATTAAAAATGCTTTGTTCTTTAATATTTTGAAATATGCATGGGGCTTATGTTTGGATAAAGATGTTAATACAGTAATGATGGTTGATGAAGCACATGTTTTATTATCTGGACATAATGAATTAGGTGCTGAATTTTTAGCACAAATACAAAGAAGAAGTAGAAAATATAATACGGGTACCATTATAATAACACAACAGCCAACCGATTTTACCGCACCAAATATAATAACTCATGGTAAAGCTATATTTGATAATGCTTCTTACTATTTAGTAATGGGCTTAAGGAAGCAAGCAGTAGAAGATTTGGCAAAATTAATTGATTTAAATGAAGCAGAAAAAGAACAAATTAAATATTATAATCAAGGTGATGCTTTGTTTGTTTGTGGCAATAAACGTATGAGAATCCAAATAGTTGTTACTCAAGAAGAGTTAGATTCTTTTGGTTCTGGTGGAGGTTTTTAGTAAGGTGGTTTAGTTGAATAGAAAAAGAGAAGTAAATATTAATAATCATAATAAATTACTTTATGATCCTAATCAAAGAAAATTAGAACGATTAGGTGCTTTTTCTATGCAAGAAAATTTAGAAAATAATGAACTAGATTCTATAGAAGAAAATGATGAATTAGAACAAGATTTAGAAGAAAATTTAGAAAATGAGGATAATGCTGTTTCTAACGAAAACGATTTAGATAATGATTCAAATTTTCAAAAGAATGTTAATAATTCTTCAAAAGAAGTTGCTAAACAAGCAACAAAAGAGGTAACAAAGCAAGCCAGTAAAGCTGTAGGTACTGCTATAAAAAAAGTTGTAGGTCAAGTTGCTAGTAAAATAGGGGCCTTTTTAATTGCTAATCCTTGGGTTTTAATTATTATTGCTGTAATATTGGTTATATTTTTTATTATAATTATTATAATTGGTGGTGAATTTAATATTACAGAAACTGGATACTTTGATTCAGAGTGTAATTATAATGAAGCAGTTGTAGTGTTAACTACTTGTGATACTACTGAAACTAGCGAATTACCTTTAGATAAATATGTTATTGGTTTAACATATTCTTATATAAAAGATTATGATTTAACTGATGAAACTATTAAGGCATTACTTATAATATTAAAGACAAATGCTTTAAGTGATGGTGAATATGATAATATAGGGAAAACTTTATATTTAGATGATTGTGATGTAGGTTTTGAAGCTGTATCTGAGGATGATAATGTTTTGTATGAAGATATTTCTGAATTGTATCTAGAAGTAGAAAATTATTTATATTTATCATCTAGTTACACAACAACTATTACCGAGTTATCTAGTAATGATGCGTTGTTTATTAATAATTCTATTATTACGAAAATGGAAGACTTAGCATTATTAGATAATGATTATAGAGATATTTTAAATATTATTTTTAATGATGAAAATGTTAATGGTGATATAGACTCTTATGATAATACTGAAGAAGACAGTATTAGTTATGAACTATATGATTTGGCAAGTTATTGTACTTTTTATAATATTACTGAAAATGATGCTTATTGGTGGCCAATTGGTAGTTTAACACCAACTAGTGGGAATATTTATGGTGGTAATCCCTCAACTGTTTACATTTCTTCAAATTATGGTCCAAGGACTATAAAAGGGGAAAATAAATTTCATTATGGAATTGATATTGCTGGAGCTTGTGAAGATAATGTAATAGTTGCTACAAAAGATGGTACAATTATAAAAGTTAATGATGGTTGCCCAAGTGAAGGAAGTTATGGAAGTAGTTGTGGCGGTGGATACGGTAATTATGTTATGATTGATCATGGTGATGGAACGGTAAGTGTTTATGCTCATATGTTCAATCAATCTATTGTAGTTAATGAAGGTTCTGTTGTACGTCAAGGTGAAAAAATAGGATTAATGGGATCAAGTGGTAGTTCTACTGGGTGTCATTTGCACTTTGAAATTAGAATAAATGATTCTAAAGTAAATCCTTTAGATTATGTTAACCCTGACGAACCTAGACCTATTTCACAAAAAATTAATATATCAGCCGGAGATGAAGGTGGTCAACAAGCGGTTTGTCAGGCACTTTTGGCGAGTGGTTTTTCTAAAAATGCAACAGCAGGTATTATGGTTAATATAAATGCTGAAAGCGGTTTTAGAACTGATGCCGTTGAGTATAGTAGTGGGTATAATATTAACAATATATATAATGTTTCGGCTTCTGAAGCTGCAGGTTTTGGTTTATTTCAATGGAGTTTTGGACGTAGAGTTAATATGATAAGTTATGCTAAAAGTAATGGAATGTCTCCAACTTCGTTAAAAGCTCAATTAGAATATTTTGTGAAAGAACTTAATGAATCATATCCTGTTACTAATAAATATGTTACTGGAAATTATTCTGCTTATGATATTGCTAATAATTTTTGCTTAGATTTTGAAAGGCCAGCAAATAAAAATACGACTTGTTCAAATAGAGCAAATAATTATGTTAATAAATTTATTGAATATGTTAATAATGGCTGTAGATAGGTGATATAATGAATGTTAAAAAAAAAGCGGTTATCTTAATTATAATAATATTATGTGTTGTAACTTTTTTGGCGTTAATATTGTTTAATAAAAAGGAAAATATTAGCGAAAGTGAAAATAGCAATATTATTATTTCTAATTCGGAATTAGTTTTATTAAAAAATAATGATGAAGTTTTTTGGGCTTTACAAAAAGCTATTAATGATTATTATGATTTGTTGTCAAATAAAAATAAAACCGATTTATTAAGTGTATTAGATGATGATTTTGTTTTAAAGAATGGTATAAATATTGATAATGTTTTAAACATTATTTATTCTAATTATGAAGATGTTTCCTTTTTGATAAAAAAAATCTATTTTTTAGAAGGGGAAACTATAACGTATTATTTTATTAATGGATATTTACTTAATCAATATATTTATAATGAAGAAGTAAAATATTATGGTGATGTAAATTATATGATTATTGTTAATAGTAATAAATCATATAGAATATATCCATTAACCGATTCTAATTTTAATGATTTTGTAAATAATTTTGTTTTTAGAGATAATTTATCGATAAATTCTAATTTTTCCCTAAAATTTAACGAAATTTCAGAAAAAAATAAATTAGTAACGTATATAAATCAATATAAATTATTGATGTACGTTGATGTCGATTATGCTTATAGTTTGTTAACAGATAATGCCAAAAACAATTATCTTTCTATTTCTGATTATGAAAATAACATAGATAATATTTATAATAAATTGTCTTCAGTTATATTTTCGTTTTCTAAGGACAATAATGATGAATTTGTTTTATATAACATTATAGATAATAATAATAATAAGATTAAAATATATGAATATAACACAATGGATTATAAAATAGATTATTTATTTGGTTAAAATATTACAATTTATAATAATTTTATTGTATAATGGTGTAAAGGGAGAGAAAGTGTATGAAATTTAAAGTAGAACCTAAAGACTTCTTATTATTTTGTATTTATTGTGGTTTGTTACTTTATTTATGTTGTATTGCAGTTTTAAATGTACATTCTTTGGCTCAAGAGGGGACATTTTATGGTCTTATGCCTTTTGAAGCTTTTACTGGTGCATATTTTCCAGTAACTATGTTATTGTTTTTGGCTGCTTTAATTATAATTTTTACAAGTGTTTCTTCTTATATTTTTAAAAAAGATAAAAGCGGTGGAATTGGTTTAATTTTTAAAGAAAAATCAAATGATGGATATTCTACTTGGGCAAAAGAAAAAGAAATAAAAAGTCAAAGTAAAATTGTTAGAGTTACACCAGATACGGATACTGTTGAGGCAGCAGGAATACCTCTTATAAATAACGGAAAAGAAATTTGGGTCGATAATGGTGAATATCATAATTTAGTTATTGGTTCTACTGGTAGTGGTAAAACTGAAACAATTGTTAAGCCAATGGTAAATTTACTTGCTAAAAAAGGTGAAAGTATGATAATTACTGACCCTAAAGGAGAAATTTATAAATATAGTGCCACTTATTTAAAAGAAAAAGGTTATAAAATAATTGTTTTAAACTTTAGAGAACCACAACGTGGAAATTCTTGGAATCCTTTGACTTTACCTTTAAATTATTATAGAAATGGTAATCAAGATAAAGCAATAGAACTATTAAATGACGTTGCTTTAAATATTTTGTATGATTCCAGTAATAAATCAGAATCAGATTTCTGGGAAAAGTCTGCAGCCGATTATTTTTCAGGATTAGCTTTAGGCTTATTTGAAGATGCCAAAGAAAAGGAAGTAAATTTAAATAGTATTAACTATATGAGTGCTGTTGGAGAAGAAAGGTATGCTACTAGCAATTATATTAAAGAATATTTTGGGTTAAAAGGCGAAAAGTCTACTCCATATATTTTTGCTACAAGTACAATTAATGCTCCGAATGATACTAAGGGTGGTTTGCTTGCAACTTTTAGGCAAAAAATACGTAACTTTTCAACTGGAGAAGCACTAAGTGAAATGCTTTCATATAGTGATTTTGATATGAGAGATATTGGTAATGGTAAAACTGCTGTTTTTATGATTATTCACGATGAAAAGAAAACTTATCACAGCTTGATGACTATTTTTATTAAACAATGTTATGAAACATTAATTGATGTTGCTCAAGAAAATGGCGGGAAATTACCTTTTAGAACTAATTTTATTTTAGATGAGTTTGCTAATATGCCACCACTTAAAGATGTGGATGCTATGGTTTCAGCCGCGAGAAGTCGTGATATTCGTTTTACTTTTATTATTCAAAATTTTGCTCAATTAAATGATGTATATGGTGATAATGTTGCTGAAATAATTAAAGGTAACTGTGGTAATTTGGTTTATTTGATTAGTACAGAAATGAAAGCTTTAGAAGAAATTAGTAAAATGTGTGGTGAAGTAAAAGTTACTGATGAAAAAGATAAGAATGCAACTAGACCTCTTATAACTGTTACGGATTTACAAAAAATGAAATTATTTGAAGCTATTATAAAAAGGCTTAGAACTGACCCATTTAGAACTAAGTTAACACCTGATTTTATGATGAATTGGGGAATAGAAAGGAAAGATGAACCTTATCCATCTAGAAATAGACAAGAAGTGGAGATTTTTGATTTAAAGAAATTTGTTACTGAAGAAAAATCTAAAAAAATGGCTAATATGAATAATAATCCTTTTTCTAGCCCAAATCCTTTTAAACCAGTGGATTTTAATAGTTCTTTTAATCCAAATATTTCAAATAACAATTTAACTTCTAATCCTTTAAATAGTAGTATGTTTAACAATAATGCTTTTAGTAATAAAAATAGTTTTGATTCTTTAGATATTGATAGTATGTTAAAGGACTTGGATGAAAAATTTAAAGAATTAGATAGACAAGATGAACTTAAAAGGAAAGAAGGATTAAATAAAATTTCAAATGATTTTACTTTACCTAAGTTTAAAATTGATGATAATATTTTAAAATCATCATTACAGGAAAATAAAATACAAGAAAATAAAAACTTTGTTGATGATATATCATTTTTAAATAATGATGATTTAAAAAAATCTCAAAATGAAAAATTTGAAAATAAGATTATAAATGAATCTCCTAAAATAAATGTTGATTCTGAAAGTAAAGTTATTGATGAAAATATAATTTCAGATGATGAATTTTTTGATGATTTTTTTGGAGATGATTAAAATATAGATAAATGACTATCTATGTTTTTTTATGCTTCATAAGATATATTGTGATTAGAATGAAAAGAATAAAATTAACTGATTATGATGTTAATATGGGTGTGTTAATTGATGTTCAACATCCTGAAGATTATATAAATAATCCTACTCCTAATAGTATAAATATATATTCAGATAAACTTTTATTAAATTATAAATCTTTGTTGGATAAAAATAATAAATACTTTATTGTTTGTAATAAAGGTTTTTTAAGTCAAAAAGTAGTTTCTATGCTAGAATTTCTAGGTTATGATGTAACTCAAGTAATAAAATAAGTAATAATGTAGTATTTTTTTAAAAATTGTACTATAATAAAAATAGTGATTTTATGAGTAACCTTTTTAATCAATTTTATGATTTTGTAATGTTTTTGATTGATGCCCTAGGAGTTTATGGGCCTTTATTAGGTTGTTTATTTATTGTATTAGAATCTATAATTCCGCCGTTACCTTTATTTGTTTTTATAACTATGAATTTTATTGCTTTTGGTAATGTAATAGGGTTTATAGTTTCTTGGGTTTGTACTGTAATTGGTTGTGTTATATCTTATTTTTTAGTAAAAAAATTTTTTCGTAATTTTGTTATTAAAAAAATAAAAAATATTAATTTACTTACAAGATGTATGTGCTATATAGAAAATTTATCTTTGACAAAAGTAACAGTTATTTTAGCAATACCTTTTACTCCTGCATTTATGATGAATATTGCTGCTGGATTAGTAAATATGAATTTTAAAAAATTTTTTTTGTCTATTATTATTAGTAAAATTTTTTTAGTGTATTTTTGGGGTGTTATAGGAACTAGTTTATTGGAAAGCTTTAGACAACCTAAAAATTTAATTATTGTGTTTGGTATGGTTATAATTGCATATATACTTAGTTTAATTACTAAAAAGGTCTTTAAAATTGATTAAATGTTTTTGTGGTTTATAATAATTATAGAGACTTTTTTGGTTATTATGGTGTAATACCTTTATTATGTCAAAACTATTTGGTATAATTGTTTTAGGTGATGTCGTGAAAGATTTTTTGGATAAGTATTTATTTAATATATTGGCAGTTTTGTTAATATTTATTGTTGCATTTATTTTAAATAAAATAATTGATAGAATAATTGATAAGACAATTAGGTTAAGGCGCAAAAAAAATATAACAACTTTGTTAATGTTTGTTAAGAGGATAAAAAAGATTATAATTTATTCTTTGTCTATTTTAGTATGTTTGGCACAATTTGATGTTTTTAGTTCTTTTTCGATGACATTATTATCTGGATTAGGAATTGGTTCTGTTGTTTTAGGTTTAGCTGCCCAAGAAAGTTTAAAAAACTTTTTTGGTAGTTTTGCAATTGTTTTGGGTAATCCATTTGAAGTTGGAGATTTTATAGAATGTATAGATAAAGGGGTAAGTGGAACTGTTGAAGATATTACGATGAGACATACTATTATTAGAACTATTAATAATCGACGTGTTATTATCCCAAATTGTGAAATGAACACTTATACTATAGAAAATTTTAATTATGGTGAAAATGAAAATGTTAAGTTAGTTAATTTTTCTATTTCCTATGACTCTAATATTGAGTTGGCTATAAAAATAATAAAAGATGAATTAAAAAAAATGTATCATCCTAATCCAAAAGGAAGAAATAAAGATGTGGAATTTCCAAAAGTTAGAGTAACTGAATTAGGAAACTCAGGTATTGTTTTAACTGCGTGGGTTTGGGGAAGTAATAATGCAGAAGTTTTTGAAAATATGTATCAATTAAATTACATTATAAAAAATAGGTTTGATAAGGATGGTATAGAAATTCCTTATCCACATTTAAAAATTGTTGATAATAAATCTAAAAAAAGCAAATAAAAACTATATTTAATAATAAAAATGTTTTGTAAACAAATTGTATATTTTAAATCTAATTTTACATTTTGTTTTTTTTGTGTGCTATACTAATTAGTATAGGAGGAGTGTATGAAAGCTGTTATATTAGATGGTATAAAAAAATTTAAAATAGATGAAATTAATGAACCTGTTGTTGATGGTGAAAAGGTAATTATTGAAGTGAGTAAATCTGGTATTTGTGGTTCAGATATTCATTATTGGGTTAGTGGTGAACCAAAAGGTTTAGTTATGGGTCATGAATTTGTTGGAAAAGTTATAGATAGTGGTAATCGTTTGGATTTAAATGTTGGAAATCGCGTAACTGCTCTGCCTATTTCTCCTTGTGGAAAATGTGAAGCATGTGTAAATGGTAATGTTCAGTTTTGTCCAGAAACCTGGAGTCATGCTGTAGGCCTTTCATTAGATAATCCTGGAGGATTGACAAAAAAAATTGCTGTTAGAAGTGATATGGTTATAAAAATTCCAGACCAAGTAAGTGATGATGAAGCTGCTTTAGTTGAACCTCTTGCTGTTGGTTTGCACGCTGCTCATTTAGGTAGAATTGCAGTAGGTGATGATGTTTTGGTTATTGGTGGTGGAATAATAGGACTTGCATCAGCCGAATTTGCTAAAAAAGAAGGGGCAAGTTACGTTGCATTAACTGAAACTAATCCTTTGCGTGGTAAAAAGGCTATTGATTTAAAAGTTGTTGATGAATATTATAATGCTTTAGATAAAGATTTGCCTGCTAAATTGATTGAAAAAACCAAGGGTGGATTTGATGTTGTTATAGAATGTGTTGGTAACGAGGCAGCTATTAATAGTGCTTTTACTATGGTAAAGCCAGGTGGTATAGTTGTTTTAGTTGGAGTTTCCACCAGTGCTGTTGCTATATATAGCACTTTAGCTGTTATGAAAGAATTAGTTGTTCAAGGTTCTATAGCTTATACTTATAATGAATTTAATGCTTGTTTAAAATTAATTGCTGATAAAAAAATAGATGCTTTAAAGTTTATTGATGATGTTGTTTCTTTTGAAGATGTACAAAAAGCTTATGAACGTTTAACTTCTGGTAGTGATTCAGCAGTTAAGATATTGGTTGCTCCAAAAAAATAAAATTGTAAAAAAGCAGTGATATAATTCATTGTATTTTTTATAATAAAATATTATTATTTTAAGAGGTGTTTATATGATTACTGATTTAGAAAATAAGTATGCTGATTTATTGATAAATAGATGTTTAAATTTTAAAAAATCTAAATCTTTGTTTATTAGTTATTTTGATGATAATCAAGAATTTGTAAATAAAATTGTCCAATGGGCAAATAAAATTGGTGTAAATGATATTTATTTAAATGTAAAGAATAAGGAAGAACATAAATGTAAATTACTTCAAAGTATTGAAGAAATAAATGAAGATGAGTATTTTGATGAATCCACATGGGATGAATATGCTAAAAAAAATTCGGCTTTTTTGATTTTGTCAACAGAATTTCCACATTATTTTGAAGATGTTCCTTCTGAAAATATTAGTGTTGCGGCATTTAAAATGCGAAATACAAAACCAATTTATAAGAAAAAACAAGAGCTTGATGAAATTTCTTGGTGTATTGCTGTTATGCCAAATAATATTTGGGCAAAAGATAAGTTTCCTAATTTAGATGCTCCTGATGCTTATAAAAAATTATTTGAACTTATGATGAACTGTACTATGGTTACTAGTGATAACCCAATAAAAAATTGGAATGATTTTTTAAAAAAGCAAGCTTTATTAACTGAAAAATTAAATAAGTTAAATATAACTAGTTTACATTATATAAATAGTTTGGGAACCGATTTAAAAATTATGTTGCCAAAAAATGTTATATGGAGAAGTGCTGGTAGTACTAAAGATATGATTGTTAATATGCCAACTTACGAAGTATTTACATCTCCTGATTACAGATATACTAAAGGTATAGTTTATTCTTCTAGGCCTTTAATGTATAGTGGAGCACTAATAGATAAATTTTGGTTAAAATTTAAAGATGGAAAAGTAATTGACTATGATGCTTTAGTGGGAAAAGATATTCTAAAAGGTATAATTGAAAGTGATGAATATTCATCTTTTTTAGGTGAAGTTGCTTTAGTATCTAAAAATACTGCTATTGCTAAAACAAACTTTGTTTTCGGTGAAACTTGTTTAGATGAAAATGCTTCATGTCATCTTGCTTTAGGTACAGGTTTTTTAGAATGTATATTAAATGGCGAAATGTTAAGTGTAGATGAAAGAAGAAAAATAGGCTTAAATTTTTCATCTAATCATGTTGATTTTATGATTGGCACTGATGATTTAAATATATGGGCTGAAACTAATAAAGGTAAAGTTTTAATATTTAAAGATGGAGACTTTAATATATAATGGATGATTTGTCGGTTGATGTATTAATAAATAAAGATAACTTATTACCTAGTGATTATTATCCTAAATCTTTAATAATTACTGATAATAATGAAAATAATTTTCATAATTATAAAAATGCTAATTTAAAACCTATGGTCCGTGCAGATATTTATCCATATATTCAAAGGATGATTTCTGATGCTGAAAAATCTGGAATATATTTTATTGTTGATAGTGGTTATAGATCATATTTTTATCAAAAAGTTATACTTGAAGAACTTGTAAAAAAAGAAGGAAATATTGCTTATCAAAAAGTGGCTAAACCTGGTTCAAGTGAACATCAAACAGGTTTAGCTATTGATATTGCATATTATAAAAATGGTGTTTATAGTGATGATGTGAAAGAAGATGATGATGAAGCTATATGGTTAGCAAATAATTCTTATAAATATGGTTTTATTTTAAGATATCCTAAAGGAAAAGAGGATATTACTGGTTATCAATACGAGCCTTGGCATTTTAGATTTGTTGGTTTGGATTTGGCAAAAAAACTCTATGAAGAAGGTATAACTTTAGAAGAATATGAAAAAAGAAAAAATACTTTTGGTTCAAGATAATTATAAAAAATAGTATGTATTTTTATTTTTAAGCCATATTATTAACGGAGGCTTAATATGGAAAATAATAATGTAAATGCATTAGATGAGTTAAATAAAGGGGCATGTATGGGTATGGATGCAATAGATTTTATTCTTGATAAAGTAAGTAATGAAGATTTTAGGAAAGTTATAGAAAAGCAATATAACGATTATAAACATATATGCAAAAGAATTGAAAGAGAATATCCTAAATTTTGTGATGGGGAGCCACATGAAACTAGTGCTTTAAATAAAGTTGCTACTTGGTATGGCGTAGAAATGAAGACTTTAATTGATAAAAGTGATTCTAAAATTGCTGAATTACTTTTGCAAGGAACAAATATGGGGATTATTGAAGGAAGAAAAATGCTAAATAATAAAGATGTTGATGAAAATATTAAGGATTTGATTAATGATTATGTATCCATGCAAGAAAGAGCAGTGGAAGATTTAAAGAAGTTTTTGTAAACTTTTCTTTTTTTTTGCAAAAAATTATTTTATAATTATATTGGTGATATTGTGAAATTAAAAGTCATTGGTTGCGGTGGTATGTGGAACAAAGAATTTAGTGCTTGTTATTTAATAGATGATTGTATTTTAATCGATATACCAAATGGTTGTTGTAAACAATTACTTTTGCAAAATAATAATATATCTAAAATAAATGATGTTTTAATAACACATTTTCATGCTGACCATTATTTTGATATGCCTTTTTATTTATTAGAAAAAAGTAAAAATGAGTCTTCAGATGTTAATATTTATTGTTCGAAAAATGGAAAAAATAAAATTGAAAAGTTATTTAAATTAGGTTTTCCTTCTGCATCAAAAGAAGTTCTCAAAAAATTAAATATAAAATATGAATTTGGAAATAATTTTAAGATAAATGATTATGAAGTATTTAAAGTTAAAGTAGACCATGGTAATTTAAAACCTGCCTATGGATATGTTTTTAAAAAAGATTCTTTAACTGTTGGTTTTACCGGTGATACAGCATATTGTACTAATGTTGATTATATGGCAAGTATTTGTGATTATTTAATTTGTGATTGTAGTTTTATATTAGGAAATAATGCGCATATGGGTATAAATAATATTAAAATTTTAGCAGAAAAATATCCAAAATGTAAATTTATCACTTCCCATATGTTTGAAAATACTATAAAGGAAATGGAAAAAATAAAATTAAAAAATATTATAGTTCCTTGTGATGGAAAAATTATTATAAAGGAGAAGTAAATTATGAATTTTATAGGGACAAAACAATTAGAAACTGAAAGGTTAATTTTAAGAAAAGCAACTTTTAATGATGCTATTGATGCTTTTAATAATTGGTGTTCTAGTGATGTTGTTTCAAAATATGTTATGTGGGAAAAACATAAAAGTTTGGAAGAAACCAAATTAGTCTATAGTAAGTGGATGGATGCTTATAAAGAAATGGATACCTTTAGATGGGTGGTTTTATTAAAAGAAACTAAAGAATTAATTGGTTCTATAGATGTTAGTAAAAAATTTTTAAATTTTGGTACTTGTGAAATTGGATATTGTTATGGTGAAAAATTTTGGAATCATGGCTCTGCAACAGAAACCTTTAAAAGAGTCATCGAGTTTTTATTTGAAGAAGTCGATGCCGATATTATTGTAGGTGAGCATATGAGTAATAATCCTGCTAGTGGAAAAGTAATGATGAAAGCTGGTTTGAAATATGAAACTAAATTACGTTGCAGAGTAAATGATAAATTTGGTGAAAAAAATGATTTAATAGTTTATTCTATTACTAAAGGTGAGTATTATAAGGAGAAATGTAATGGATGAAGTTGTTGATTTTTTAATAAAAAATAAAAAAACTATTGCAACTATGGAATCTTGTACTGGCGGTGCTTTAGTAAATGAAATAACTAATGTTGAAGGTGCAAGTGAAGTTTTAAAATTTAGTGCTGTTACTTATTCAAATGAATTTAAAATTAAGTTTGGAGTTGACTCTGATATAATTGATAAATATTCTGTTTATAGTATGAATACTGCTATAGAAATGAGTACTAATATAGTAAAATTTACCCATGCTGATTATGGTGTTGGAATTACTGGTAAATTAAATAGAGTAGATATTAATAATTTAGTTGGGGAAAATAATAAAATTTTTGTTAGTATTTATGACTTTAATAAAAATAAGTACTATAATTTTGAAATTATATCAGATTTAAAAAGTAGAAAAGAAAATAAAAATAAAATTGTTGAAGAAGTAAAAAAAGTTTTATTAACTATTTTTAGGAATAGCTAATAAAACAATTTCTGTTGGGTAGTATCTATTTCCAAAATACCTTAAATAAAAGTTATAATTTTTATTTGTATTATATATTAATTTAGGAATTCTATAAATATCTTCGTGATTGTGATACACTGCTATTGCAAGTTTGGGTGTATCATTTTTTATGTGCTCTTTTGCTCCATTTATTGCCGCATATTCTCCACCTTCAATATCCATTTTAATAAATGATACTTTTTCTTTTATATCAATATCTAGTGTTGTACATTCAACTTTAGTAGTTCCATTGTCTAACAATTTATTTGCTGAACTACTTGTTTTATTATAATCTATGTATTTTATATTTGTATTATCAGATATGGCTTTATTTACATAAATTATATTGTCATATTTCTTTAAATTTTCTTGCATTTTATTTATATTTTCTTCAGTTATCTCATAGGCGTAAATTTTTTTGTAATTTTTATAATTATCTATGTAATTTTTTATCGTATCACCATTATATGCTCCGATATCTACATAAATTTCTTCACTATTACACTTTATTAAATCTAAGTCAAAATATTGTTGATAATTTTTTTCGAATGCTTTATCTAATAAATTGAAATCAGATTTATACCAATAATCTAATATTGCCATTAGTATTTGTTTTGACCTATAATCACTTAACTCTTCATATAGCCATATTATGTCTTCTAAATTGTTTTTTAAGGATGTTGCTCTTAAGTGTAATTCTTCAAAATTGCCATTTTTAAAATCTAAATTTCCCCAATATTTAAATTTTTCTAAAAATCTTTCTATAGAAAGTTTTGTTTCATCATTAATTTTTAAATAATTATTTAATGTATTTGTGAAAATATTATTAAAAGTTAAATTTTTTATGCTATTTATTAAATCTTTAAATTTGTAATCAATAATGTTCATTATTCACCCCAATTAATTATATGTTTATTTTTGACATATTTGCATTTTTGTTGTATAGTATATTTTAAAAAAGAAGTGGTGTGTTATGAGAGAAGTTAGTTTAAATGCATTAATTGAACAGGTAGCACGATATAATTTAACAGGTATTTCAAAAATTACAAAAGCTTATGAATTTGCTCAAGAAAAGCATAAGGGTCAGTATAGAGCAAGTGGTGAAGAATATATTGTTCATCCACTTGCTGTTGCAATTATTTTAGCACGTTTGCATGCTGATTGTGATACTATTTGTGCTGGATTATTACACGATGTTGTAGAAGATACTAACACTACTTTGGATGAAATTAAAGACCTTTTTGGTAATAATGTTGCTACTTTAGTAAATGGAGTTACTAATTTAACTAAAATGTCTTTTAATAGTAAAACTTCTTTTGATAATGCTAATTTAAGAAAAGTAATTCTTGGTATGTCTAAAGATGTTAGAATTATTATTATAAAAATTTCTGATAGACTTCATAATATGTTAACTTTACAATATAAAGAGCCTGAAAAAAGAAAAGAAAAAGCTTTAGAAACTATGGAAATTTATGTTCCAATTGCTCAATACTTAGGTTTATATAACATAAAAAGAGATTTGGAAGACCAATCTTTTAAGTTTTTGCGTCCTAATGATTATGCTAAAGTACAAGCAATGAAAAATGAAATAAGTACGGAAATTAAAGGTATTGTTCAAGAAGTTATAGAAACGTTGGATGCACTTTTGCGTGCAAATAATCTTCCTAGTACTATAAAATTTAGATTGAAAAGTGCTTATGCAATATTTAAAGATACTTTAATTCAAAAGAAAACACAAGATATTCATGATTTAATGGTTTTTACTGTTATTTTAGATACTGTTAATGATTGTTATTTAGCTTTGCGATATATTCATAAATTGTATAAACCGGTTAATCAATATTTTAGAGATTATATTTGTTCTCCTAAAATAAATAATTATCAAGCTATCCATTCAACTGTGGTAGGTCCAGATGATAGATTCATGCAAATGCAAAATAAAACTGCTGATATGGAAAAAATTTCAAAATATGGGATTACTGATTTTTGGCATGCTGATGGTGAAAATAGTTCAATGTTAATGCAAGAAGCATTATACTCTCAATATCCTTTTTTTCAATCTATAATCGATGCTAATAAATTGTCCGCTAATAATAGAGAATTTGTGGAAGTTATTAAAGGAGAAGTTTTTGCTGAAAAAATAGAAGTATATACTAAAAGTGGTAGATTAATTGAAGTTACTAAAGGGATTACTGTAGTTGATTTTGCATATTTATTACATACTGAAATAGGTAATAAAATGGTAACTGCAGTTGTTAATGGTAAAGTTGTCCCTCTGGATTATGAATTAAATCCTGATGATAGAATAAAAATTGTTACTGATGATAATGCTGAAGGTCCAACTCTTGATTGGCTTAATTATGTAAAAACTGCTAAGGCTAAAAAGAAAATAAAAGAATTTTTAAATAAAAAGAATAGAGATTATTTGTTAGTTAGAATCCCTTGATAAATATCTTTTTTAACCATTTCTTTGTCTATGTCGTTTAAAACACAAAATTTTTTAATTAACCATTTTGGTGCTATTAATTCTTCTTTTATGGGGTCACCAGTTATTCTTTCAATTACTATTTTTTCATTAAGATATTTTAATTGTTCACATACTATATCTATGTACTCTTCTTTTGTTAATAAATTAAACTCATTTTTTTGGTAAATATCTGCTAATTTAGTGTTTTTACTTATAAATAACATGTGAATTTTTACTGCATTAATTTTAATTTTATTTAAATATTTTGCTGTATTTAACATGTCTTCTTTAGTTTCATATGGTAATCCATTTATTATGTGGGCAACTGTAAATATGTTCCTTTTTTTTAGTTTGTTTACCATATTGGTAAAATCTTTAACTGTATGTCCGCGGTTAATAAGTTTTAATGTTTTATTGTTACTACTTTGTAGTCCTAGTTCAATACTTAAAAAGGTTTTTTGATTTAATTCCTCTAAATATTTTAACCATTCATCAGATATTGAATCTGGCCTTGTAGCTATAGAAATTCCTACAACATTTTTTTCTTTTAACAAATTTTCAATTATTGGCTTTACTATTTTTACATCATTATATGTGTTTGTCCCTGATTGAAAATATGGTATGTATAAACTATTTGGCCATTTTTTTTCTAATATTTTTTTACAATTGTTAAATTGCTCAATAATACTTAAATTGGGATTTACTATGTTTGATATGCTTTTGTTAGAACAAAATATACATCCTCCATTTAATTGATTGGGACATTTGCTGTTAATATCTATTGGTACTTTAAATACTTTTTGACCAAATTTGGTTTTTAAAAAGTAATTCATTGTGTGATATCTTTTATTATCTAAACTATATTTGAACATATTTTTACTCCTGTTAATGATATTTTATCATAAATAATTGAAATTACTAATTTATTTTGATAAAATTAATTTGTTGCTGGAATAGCTCAGTTGGTAGAGCAATGCCCTCGTAACGCATAGGTCGTAGGTTCAAGTCCTACTTCCAGCACCATTAAATAAAATTTAATTTAATATTTAATTGCTGTTTTAAGGTAATTATTTTGTGAGGTTTTTATGCTTGTATACGGTTTAAATGTTTTAAAAGAATTGGATAAGAAAAAAATCAAAAAGGTCTATACCTCAAGAGATGAAGCAATAAATATTTGTCGTGAATATAAAGTTAAGTATGAAAAGAAAGATAATAAATTTTTAGATTATTTATGTAAAGGAAATCATCAAGGTGTAATAATTGATGTTTATGATTATAATTATTATTCTTTTGATGATGTTGAAGGAGATTTTGTTGTAGTTTTGGACCATATTGAAGATCCACATAACTTCGGAGCAATTATTAGAACTTGTGCTGCTGCTGGTGTTAAAACAATAATTATTCCTAAAAATCGAAGTGTTGGTGTTACTGATGTTGTTGTTAAAACAAGTGTTGGTACGATAAACTTTGTAAAAATAGTTATGGTTAATAACTTAAATGATGCTTTAAATAAATTGAAAAAATTGAATTATTATGTTTATGCTGCAGATATGAGTGGTACTAATTATAACAAACTAGATTATAGTGGTAAAAAGGTTTTAGTTATAGGAAATGAAGGTAAGGGATTAAGTAAAATAATAAAAGATAATTGTGATTTTTTAGTAAGAATCCCTATTAAAGAAAATGTTGAAAGTTTAAATGCATCTGTTGCTGCTGGTATATTAATTTATAAAATGGAGATAGATAATGAATGATGTTTCTATTAATGAGTTAATTTACTTGGCACAAGAACAAAATGAAGATGCATTAAATTTAATTATTGAAAAATATAAATATTTATTAAATGTTATTATAAAAAAATATTATGTTATTTTAAAAAATGCTAATGCCGACTACAAAGATGTTTATGCAGAAGCATATATTGGATTGTTAGAAAGCATTAAAAATTATAATCCAAATAAAGATGCGTCTTTTTCTACTTTTGCATCTTTAATTATAAGTAGAAAAGTTATTAAATATGTTGTTTATAAAAATAGAAAGAAAAATGTAATTTGTGATAATTGTTATTCTTTAGATTATGTGTATGACGAAACAGATGTTACTTTAACAAAATATTTGAAAGATTATAGTAATGAACCTTTAAAGTTAATATCTAATGATGAAGATTTTTGCGAGTTAAAAAATAAAATAAAAAGTGTGTTATCAAATTTTGAATATCTTGTTTATACTTATTTAATTAAAGGTTGGAACTATAAAGAAATTGCCTTGAAATTAAATAAAACCAATAAACAAATTGATAATACAATTCAAAGAATTAAGAAAAAAATAAAATCGTGTTTAACATAATAAAGTTATAATGCTTGATATTTTTAAAAAAGTATGGTATATTACTTTTGAACACGAAAGTGTTTTTTTAAATGGAGGTTTTTATATAATGACTAAAGAAGAAAAAGTAGTCAAAAAAAATAATTTAAAGAGTAAACAAAATAAGAAAAAAGTTTCTACAAAACAACCTAAAGAAAATTATTTCAAATTAGTAAAAAAAGAATTAAAACTTGTTAAATGGCCTAAATTTAAAGAAGTTTTAAAATATACTATTTCAACAATTGTTTTTTGTGCATTTCTTTGTGGTGTGTTTATGTTTTTAGATTTAATTATGTCTATGGTTAAAGGATGGTTTGTATAATATGGATAAACAATGGTATGTTGTAAATACTTATTCTGGTCATGAAAGTAATGTAAAAGAAAAGTTAGAAGCAAGAACTGAATCAATGGGAATGCAAGATTATATTTTTCGTGTAATTATTCCTGAAACAACAGAAGTTGAAGTTAAAGATGGTGTAAAAAAAGAAAAAGTAAAAAAAATGTTTCCAGGTTATGTTTTAGTTGAAATGATTATGACTGATGAAGCTTGGTATATTGTTAGAAATACTCCTGGAGTTACTGGATTTATTGGCTCAAGTGGTAAAGGAGCTAAACCTACACCTTTGTTGCCTCAAGAAATTGATAGAATTTTAGCTAATATGGGTATGAGTAGAGTCAATATAGAAAATGATTTGAAAGTTGGAGATACAGTTAATATTGTTGATGGTCCATTTAATGGTATGAGTGGAAAAGTTGATAATATTGATATTGAAAATAATAGATTAAATATTATTATTGATTTATTTGGTCAAGAAACTAATGTTGATGTTGAACTTTATCAAGTAAGTAAAATTTAAGCAAATGTAACTTAATCATTTGCTTTTTATTTTATTTCAATTTTTTTAATAATTTTTTGTTTTTTCCACTTATTAATGCTACTAATCCGTTTATGCTTTTAATGTCTTTTCCTAATGCAACAATTTTATCTGCTTTTGATAAAATTCGTCCTTCTAGATAAATTGACTTTCGAAACGATAGAGAGCCTACTTTTCCAATTTTAGTAGATATTTCTATCATTTTTTTGTATTTATCTGAAAGCTTATCAAACTTTTGTTGATTGTTTAATTCCATTTTTGTGTTGTCTAATGCTCTTACTGGAAGAGGGTACATATGATGTAATATTCCATCTATTATTTTAAAGGTTATTTGTTCATCTTTAAAATATTGAGGAAACCATGTTATTGCGTTTGTAATTGCTTCTATTGGATGGATGAAACCATGCTTATTTACTATTTTTTTGTATTTAAATTTTATATTATTTTGCCATGGTTCTTCGTATAAATCATGAAACATAGCAATTAATATCGTGGTGTTAATATCTATATCTTTATGTTTTTTTAATTTTGGCTTTGTAATAATTTTGTATGTTACTATTGCATCGCAAATTATATGTTCTGCTAATGTTTTATTATCATGATGCCAATAAGGTGGTTTAAATCTTGTTAAAAATTCTTTATGGTAACATATTGGACGTATAATATTCCATAATTTTTTGGTTTTAAAATCACTTAATTTATATTCTTTACAGTAATATTTATATATTAAATATATTTCTTTTTTCATATTTTCCTCGTTTTTATAAAATTATATTATAAAAGTATGTTACTATCAACATTTAATGATAAATATTATTTCTAATATTTTTTTGCTTGCATATCTTATATAGAAAGGAGGTTTAATATTGAATAATTACGAAAAAGCGGTAAAAAAAGTAAATTGTTCTGGCCTTGAACAACCTTGTTGTTGTTATGGTCCAACAGGCCCAACTGGTCCACAAGGACCAGCAACTGTCACAACTGGTGTTACTGTTACTACTGCTCCTGGTACGCAAGCATCTGTAACAAATGTCGGTACTTTAGAAAATGCTGTGTTAAGATTTTCTATACCTGCAGGGGCAACAGGAGCAACAGGTCCAACAGGTCCAACGGGTCCAACAGGAGCCACTGGTGCAACGGGAGCATCTGGTAATGCTGGTGCAACAGGAGCTACAGGAGCCACAGGAGCTACAGGAGCAACGGGAGCCACTGGCCCAACAGGAGCCACTGGCCCAACGGGACCAACAGGTCCTGCAATTAATTTGAATATTGGTACTGTGTCTTCAGGTCCTACTGCTGCTGTTACAATAACGGGATCGTCTCCTAATTATTATTTAAATTTTGTGGTTCCATTTGGTCCAACAGGAGCCACAGGAGCCACTGGTGCAACAGGTCCAACAGGCCCAACAGGAGCTACTGGTGCAACGGGAGCTACTGGATTATCTGGTAGTACTGGAGCAACAGGTCCAACAGGCCCAGAAGGAGCAACAGGTCCAACAGGCCCAGAAGGAGCAACAGGTCCAACAGGCCCAGAAGGAGCAACAGGTCCAACAGGCCC
>CALVSK010000008.1 GCA_944359015.1 uncultured Bacilli bacterium | reverse complement strand
ATTTTTATAGTATTGTTTTCGTTTTTTGTTGATATTATAAATTATAAAAATTCTTGATGTTTCACGTGAAACATTGTTGATTATTGCTAGCATATTTTTTAATCTAGTTAATAATTATTATTTATTTATAGTTATGATTTTTTATTTTAATTTTTTATTTTAAAATAAATTTTTGTTAGTAATGTTTCACGTGAAACATTGTTAATATTATGTTAGTAAATATATAAAATTAAAACGAACATTTGTTTGCTTTTCTTTTTTTGCAAATAAATTTTAAAATATTTTGGATTTTATATTTCTTTTATATTTACAATTTTATAAATTTGCCTAAAATAAAGACAAAATTTTAAATTTTTTAATATCTTTTTTTATAGTAATAAAAAGATTTTTTATGTTCTTTATCGGTGAAAAATATTTCCCGGGAAATATTTTTTTCGTTAAATTAAAAGTTTTGTCAATTTTATAATTTTTACATAAAAATGTTTAAAATTTTAGGAATTTAATGCAAAAAATGCAAATTTATACTAAAATTTTAATTTTTTTAATAAATTTAACAAAATTAAATTGAAATATTTTATTTAAGTTTTTTTAAATTATTTTTAATTTTGTAAATTTGGCTTAAAATGTAACAATAAATAGTGTTTTTAAAATATAATTTATTTTATGTTAAATTTTTTTTGTTATTTAATTTAGTTAAAATTATTTCCCAGGAAATATTTTGTAACTTATTTTAGGTTATATCTTTATTTGACAATAAATAAAACATTTGATATTATAACTTTGTGCAACAAATATACTGTAACTTGGTCAGAATCGGAAGATGGCAGCCACATCAGTCAATGTTTGTGTGCACTTTTTATTTTAAGGAGTTTTAATGGACAATTTTATTAATTATGCGATTTTATTGGCAAATAAATCTTTAGAAAGTTCTGATATTCCTGTTGGAGCTATAGTTGTTTGTGATGGAAAAATTATAGGAGAAGGATATAATACTAAAGAAAAGGATTGTGATATTTTAGGTCATGCTGAAATAAATTCCTTAAAAATGGCCGCAAAAGCATTAAATAATTGGAATTTAAGTAGTTGTGATATGTATGTTACTTTAAAACCTTGTTCAATGTGTTTTGAAATAATTAGGCAATGCCGAATAAAAAATGTGTATTATTTGTTGGAAAAACCAAGTAATAAAAAGGAATTTTCTAAAACTAATTTTTTACAAATCAATAGTTTAACTAATGAAAAAATATACAGTAGTATTTTAAGTAATTTTTTTAAGAAATTAAGAGAAAAAAAGTAATAATTGTGATATAATTTTTTTGGAGGGTTCTGATGAGTTATAAAGTATTATATAGAAAATATAGGCCTAATAATTTTGATTTATTAATTGGTCAAAATCACATTGTAACAATACTACAAAATTCAATCAAAGAAAATAAAATAGCTCATGCTTATTTATTTTCCGGTCCTAGGGGAACAGGAAAAACATCAACTGCTAGAATTTTGGCAAAATCGATAAATTGTTTAAATCCTAAAAATGGAATGGCTTGTGATTTATGTGATAATTGTAGAGACTTTTCCTCTAGTCCAGATATAATAGAGATTGATGCGGCTTCAAATAATGGTGTTGATGAAATAAGAGAAATTATTAATAATATTAAAATAATGCCTACTCATTTGAAGTATAAAGTGTATATAATCGATGAAGTTCATATGCTTAGTCAAAGTGCATTTAATGCTTTACTTTTGACTTTAGAAGAACCACCAGAACATGTTGTATTTATTTTAGCAACAACTAATATAGAAAGCGTTCCTATAACTATTTTATCAAGGTGTCAAAGATATGATTTTAAAAAAATTTCAGCTGCTGAAATAAAAAATCAGTTAAAATATGTTTGTGATAATGAAAATATTTTATATGAAGAAGAAGGATTAAATGAGATTGCAATTTTATCTGATGGTGGTTTAAGAGACGCTTTAAGTATTTTAGATCAAATATCAAAGGATAATACTAAAATAACTTTATCTTTGGTTTCTAAGGAAATTGGAAGTGTTTCTAATAAAAAAATATTGGAATTATTAAAAGCTGTAGATGAAACAAATTTAGAAAAGTTTGATAAAATTTTTAATGAGTTTCAAACAATTAATTTAAGTTACAAAGTTTTAATAAAAAAATTGGTGTATGTTTTAGCAGATATTGCTGTTGAGATATTATCTTCAGATAATAGTTGGAAATTTAGTTATGATGATTGTAAGAAGATGATTTTATCGTTTAATGATTTAATAAATAAGATAAATGTAAATGTTGATGCTTATTTGTTAATAAAAATAATATTATTGGAATATTTTAAAAATGATGGTACTTCTAAAATAGAAAAAGTACAGGTTAAAAATAGTGAAGAATTAAATGAAAAAGCAAACAAAATGGAAAACTTTAATGAAAATACATTAAATGATAAATTGAGTAATCATTTATATGAAAAAATTGCTGATATAAGAATAAATAATTGTTTTGTTAATGCATCTAAAGTTTTTTTAAATGAAATTCAAAAAAATTGGGAAGATTTTGTTAGAAATTTGGATGTAGCAGTTATTAAGGGATTAGTAAGTGATAGTGAAGTAGTTACTGCATCTGATGAATATGCAATATTAGTTACATCAATTAATCATCAAGAATTAGAAATTAATGAAAAATTAAATGAAATTGAAGAATATTTTAATAAATATATTAATAAAAAGTATAATTTAATATTTATTGGTGAAGAAAAGTGGCAGATTGAAAAAAAGAAGTACATAGATAATTTACAAAAAAAGTATAAATATGTTTATATAAGTGAAAATAACTTAATAAATCAAGAAAAAAATATAAAAGATGATAACGATTTAACTAGCATTGCTAATGAATTGTTTGATAAAAATAAAATAGAAATTGAATAAAAAAAGGAGAGAAAATTTATGAATATGCAACAATTAATGCAACAAGCACAAAGAATGCAAAGGGAAATTACTAAAAAAAAGGATGAAATTGATGCTCAGATTTTTGAAGGAAAATCAGAATGGGTTTTAGTAACTTTTAATGGTAAAAAAGATTTAAAATCATTTAAGATTTTAAAAGATGGTGTAATTGATGAAAACGATAAAGAAATGTTAGAGGATATGATTTTATTGGCAATTAAGGATGCTTTTTCAAAAATAAATCATGAAATTGAAGAAAAATTAGGTCAATATAGTGCAATGAGTGGATTGATGTAAAATGATATATCCTAAATCTTTAGAAAAATTAATTAATTATTATAAAAAATTACCAGGTATTGGAGAAAAAAATGCTGAAAGATTAGCCTTGGCAACTTTAAATTTTAAAGATGAAGATTTAGAAAATTTTTCAAAATCAATAATTGATGTTAAGGATAAATTGGGTAAATGTAAAATTTGTGGACATTTAGCTGAAGGAGATATATGTAGTATATGCTCTGATAGTAGCAGAGAGCAAAATTTAATATGTGTAATTGAAGATTATAAAAGTGTTTTTTCTTTTGAAAAGGCAGGAAATTTTAATGGAGTATATCATGTTTTAAATGGACTTATTTCTCCAGCAGATGATATTGGTCCAGAAAATATAAATTTAGCATCTTTAGTAAAAAGAGTAGAAGGTTTGAAAAAACCTGAATTAATATTGGCTTTAAAATCTACTATAGAAGGTGAAACTACAACTTTGTATATTAAAAAGATTTTTGAAAAAAAAGATGTAATGATTTCTAGATTATCATATGGAATTCCTATGGGAGCAGAAATTGATTATTTAGATATAATTACTCTTGATAAAGCTTTAGAAGATAGGAAGAAAATATCAGAATAATTAAGGTTTAATAGCATATATTTTAATGAGGTACTATATGAAAAAAATAATAGTGACAGTAGTAAAAAAAATTGTATTTGCTATTTGTTTAGTGTATGCTTTTAATTTAGTGGCTAGTGGGTTAGATATTTTTATTCCAATTAATATTATTACAGTGGGAGTAGTATCATCATTAGGAATGTGCGGATTGCTTTCATTAATAGGAGTGTATTTTATTTTATTATAGTAATTGTAGGGAGTATTTATGGCTGTAGAACAATTGGAAAAATTAGTAACATATTATCATGAGAATAAGCTTTCTCATGTTTATTTAATTGAAACAAATAATATAAATAAATGTATTTATGATTTAAAAGAAGTAATAAAAAAATTTTTTTGTGAAAATGAATATGAAAAAGAATGTAAATTATGTAATATATGTAATTTGATAGAGCAAAATTATTTACCATCATTATGTATTATTGAACCAGATGGAAATACAATAAAAAAAGAACAAATATTAGATTTGAAGAAAAAATTTAGTTCTATTCCGATATATACAAAGCAGAATGTTTATATTATACAAAATGCAGAAAAATTAAATGGTTCTTCGGCGAATACAATGTTAAAATTTGTTGAAGAACCAGCAGATTATATTTTGGGTTTTTTTGTTACCAATGATATAAATAATGTAATAAGTACTATAAAAAGTAGATGCGAAATTATAAAAGTTAAATATGATGAATCAGAGTTAAATATAAAAACAATTTACAATGATGAAAATAAAGATTATTTTGATGTAGCTAAAGATTACTTAAATAAATTAGAAGTAGAAAAAAAACATCTTATATTGTATAATAAAGACATAGTTTTAAATATTTTTAGTGAAAGAGAACAAATTAGAAAATTATTTAAAATAATATTAATTATTTATGAAGCTTTATTAAATAATAAATTGGGCAAAAACATGGAAAATAATGATTTTATTTTTTTGGATTTTTTAACAAGTAAAGAAATTATCCAAAGAATAAAGTTAGTAACTAATTTATTAGAAGATTTAGAGTATAATGCAAATATAGAATTATTATTAGATAAATTTGTTATAGAATTGAGTGATGTATTATGAATAAAGTATATGGGGTAATATTTAAAGATGGAAATAAAACTTATAACTTTTTAGGGGATGAAGGATATTTAAAGAATGATTATGTCATAGTAGAAACAGAAAAAGGTATTCAATATGGAAAAGTTTATGAAGTTTTTGCTACTCAACCTCAAAGTGAAAATTTAAAAAAAATACTTAGAAAGGCATCTGAAGAAGATAATGCTCAATATTTAAGAAATTTAAAAGACGCTGAAATAGCTTTGAAAAAGTGTAAAAGTTTAGTTAAAGAGTTAGCATTAGAAATGAAAGTAATTAATGCTCAATTTTCTTTTGAACGTACACAATTATTATTTAATTTTATAGCAGATGAACGAGTTGATTTTAGGGAACTAGCTAAAAGGCTTGCTGGTATATATCATACACGTATTGAATTACGTCAGATAGGAGCTAGGGATAAAGCTAAAGAAATTGGAGGTATTGGAATTTGTGGTTCTCAGTTATGTTGTACAAGGTTTTTAAGTCAATTAGAAACTATATCAATTAATATGGCAAAAGAACAAAATTTAGCTTTAAATCCAACAAAAATAAATGGTGCATGTGGTAGACTTTTATGTTGTTTAGCATTTGAAAATGAAAATTATTTGGAAAATTTAAAGGATATGCCTCAAGTTGGTGATGTTGTTAATACTATATATGGTGAAGGAAAGGTAGTAAGTTTAGATATTTTAAATAGAAAATATCAAGTTTTAGTTGGAGATAATAAAGAGGAAATATATTTAGATGAAAATAGTAAAAAATGATTTATTTGACTATAAAAATCGGTATATATACCAAATGGAAGAAGGTTTTAAATTTTCTTTAGATTCAATTTTACTTGCAGAATTTGTTGAAGTTAAAGAAAATTTAAATATACTAGATATGTGTACTGGTAATGCGGTAGTACCTTTAATTTTATCTACTAAAACTAATAGTAATATTTATGGTTTTGAGATTCAGCATGATATATATAATTTAGCTGTTGATTCAGTAAAGTTAAATAATTTAGAAAATCAAATAAAAATAATAGATGATGATGTTAAAAACATAGATGATTATTTTAAACAAGAATTTTTTGATATAATAACAGTGAATCCTCCATATTTTAAAAATATGGGTAAAATGGTAAATAAAAATGAGTATTTGTCCATTGCTAGGCATGAGATAACTATAAACTTGGAAATTATTTTTAAGTTAGCATTTAAGTATTTAAAAAATAATGGAGTTTTATATATAGTTCATCGAGTTGAAAGGATAGATGACATAATATATCTAGCAAGAGTAAATAATATAAATGTAAAGGAAATTCAGTTGATATTAACAAAAACTGATAATATACCAACATTGGTTTTGTGTAAATGTGTGAAAAATAGTAAAAGTAAAATTAAATTTAGGAAAATTGTTGATGTTAGTAAGTGTTGTACTTATCAACATTTATTTGATAGAGAGTGAATTATGAAATTAATAGTAGGAATAGGAAATTATGGCAAAGAGTATGAAAATACTAGACATAATATAGGATTTAAAGTAATAGATTCTTATTTAAATGGAACATCTTATCAAGAAAAATTTGATGGGTTGTATGTCAAAAAAATAATTAATAATGAAGTTGTTTATTTTTTGAAACCTTTAACTTATGTAAATAATTCTGGTTTATCTGTTAGAAAAATAATGGATTATTTTAATATTGAAATTAAAGATTTATTGGTTATACAAGATGATTTAGATGAAAGTATCGGGAATTATAAATTAAAGAAAAACAGTGGTAGTGGTGGACATAATGGTATAAAATCTATTATAAGTAGTTTAAATAGTAATGAATTTTTACGTTTAAAAATAGGTATTGCTAGTGAAAAAAAAGAAAACGTTATAGATTTTGTTTTGGGAAAATTTTCAAAAAATGAACAAATTATTATAGATGAAAATATGAAAGTTTTTTGTGATATAATAGATTCATTTATCATAAATGGCGTAGATAAAACTATGAATATTTTTAACACTAAGAAGTGAGGTGTTTATGGATTTTTTAGATAAATATTTTAAATATGAAATTGGTACAGAGATGTCTGGTTTAACGGAACAGTTAAATATTTTTTATTTGTCTAAATTATTTAAAAATACTAATAGAAATATTATAGTATTAACTTCATCTTTATATGAAGCTAATAAAATTTATAATAAACTAAGTATGATTGAAGAGAATACTTTATTATTTCCTATGGATGATTTTTTATCATCGATGATTGTCGCTTCTTCCCCGGAGTTAAAATATAAAAGATTGGAAACTTTAAATAAATTAAAAATTTCTGAAAAAAACATAGTTGTTACTAATTTAATGGGGTATT
Organism: uncultured Bacilli bacterium; assembly: GCA_944359015.1. Taxonomy (GTDB): domain Bacteria; phylum Bacillota_I; class Bacilli_A; order RF39; family UBA660; genus Onthocola_B. The sequence goes on along the minus strand of CALVSK010000008.1, from coordinate 27,060 downwards.
TGAAGCATTTACCGGCGTTAGATGTGGATAACTCTGTAGTTATCAACAATAATTTAGAAATTAAAAGAGACAATTTGGTAGAAAAATTAGTTAATTTAGGTTATAAAATAGATTCTCTTGTTACTGCCAGTGGTGAAATTGCAGTAAGAGGTTTTATTGTTGATGTTTATCCAATTGAAGAACGACATCCAGTTAGAATTGAATTTGATGGAAATATTATTGAATCAATAAGATATTTTGATGAAAATACTCAACTTTCTTCGGGAAGTATTGAAAAACTTGTTATTAAAGCAATTGATGAAATTAATAGTGAAAAAAGTAATTCATTATTCGATTATTGTTTAAATCCAATAGTTGTTTATATAAATGAAGAACAGATAAAAGCAAGTTATTTAAAGTTGCAGGAAGATATATTGGAATATTGTAATGAAAAAAATATTAATTATGATTTAATGTATAGTTTAGAAGAAATCAAAAATAATGATAGAATCTATATTGATTTAATTAATAGTGGAAAAAATGATTTAAGAGCAAAAAATATTGAAAATTATAATCAAAATTTTGAAAAACTAGCAAATGATTATAAAACTTGGATAAAAAATGGAAAAGAAGTAATTTTTTATTTATCAAATGATAAACAAGCAAAGCAAATTAAAGAATATATTGAAGATGCAAAAATTATTAAAAGTCCTATACAAAATGGATTTATTTTAGATAAGTATGTTGTTATTGGTGAATATGATATTGAAAAAGTTAATGTAACAATAAATAATTATAAAAATAATTATCATATAGGAAAGAAAGTAAAAGATTATAATCAGCTAGAAATTGGGGATTATGTTGTACATGTTGCTCATGGAATAGGAATATATAAAGGAATAACTACATTAACTGTTCGTGGAGTAAAAAAAGATTTTTTAACAATTAATTATGTTGGTTCTGATAAAATTTATGTTCCTGTGGAGAAAATAAATTTAATTTACAAATATACAGGAAAAGATGGTAACCCACCAAAGCTAAATAAACTAGGAAGTCCAAATTGGGAAAAAACAAAAAAATATATTAGTAGTAAAATTAAAGATATTTCTGCTGATTTAATTAGTTTGTATAAAAAAAGATTATCATTAAATAAATTACCATATAAAAATTATGTAGAAGAAGAGCAATTTGCACAATCATTTAAATATGAGCTTACTAAAGACCAAGAAAAAAGTATTTTAGAAATAAATAATGATTTAAAAAGTACAATTCCTATGGATAGATTACTTTGTGGTGATGTTGGATTTGGTAAAACAGAAGTAGCATTAAGAGCGATATTTAAAACAGTATTAAATAATTATCAAGTAATGTATTTATGTCCTACGACAATATTATCAAAACAACAATATACTGTGGCAAAAGAACGTTTTAAAGATTGGCCAGTGGAAATTGCCTTACTTAACAGGCATATTTCTGTTAAAGATGCTAGAAAAATTGTCAATGATATGAAAGATGGGAAAATAGATATTTTATTTGGAACCCATAGAATATTAAGTGAAGATGTTAAACCTAAAAAGTTAGGATTATTAGTAATTGATGAGGAACAAAGATTTGGAGTAACTCATAAAGAAAAAATTAAAGAATTGAAAAATGACGTAAATGTTTTAACATTAAGTGCTACACCGATTCCTCGAACATTAAAAATGGCTTTATCTGGTCTTCGTGATTTATCTATAATTGATACGCCCCCAGTTAATAGATATCCAGTTCAAACTTATGTGGTGGTTGAAGATGATTACTTAATTAGAGATGCTATTTATAAAGAACTCTCTAGAAATGGACAAATATTTATCTTGTATAATTTAGTTGATTCAATATCCGATTATGTAAGACATATTAAAGATTTAGTTCCAGATGCAAGAATAACTTATGCTCATGGAAAAATGGATAAAATTGAATTAGATAATATTATGAATGATTTTATTGATTACAAATATGATATATTGGTATGTACTACTATAATTGAAAGTGGTATAGATATTCCTAATGTTAATACTTTAATAATCCATGATGCCGAGAATTTTGGGTTGAGTCAACTTTATCAAATTAGAGGACGAGTAGGAAGAAGTGATAAAGTAGCTTATGCTTATTTAATGTATCAAAAAAATAAAGTATTGAATGAAATCTCTATTAAAAGATTAAATACTATAAAGGAATTTACAGAACTAGGTAGTGGTTATAAAATTGCAATGCGTGATTTAAGTATTAGAGGAGCAGGAGATATATTTGGGGCATCGCAGGCAGGATTTGTAGATTCTGTAGGAATATCATTATATATGAAAATGATTGAAGATGAGTTAAAACGTCAGCAAGGCATTTTAGTGGTTGAAGATGAAGACGAAGATGTTAAGTCTTTAATAAATGTTGATACCCATATTAGCGATGAGTATGTAAGTGATGAAGATATTAAAATTGAAATTCATCAAAAAATTAATGAAATTGATTCATATAATAAATTAATTGAAGTAAAAGAAGAATTAGAAGATAGATTTGGTAAAATTACAGAAGAAATGTTGATTTATATGTATGAAGAATGGTTAGAAAAGATAGCAAAAAAATATAATATAAAAAATGTAATACAAACAGATAGACTTGTAGAGTTAACATTGCCAGAGGAAGTATCAAATAATATAAAAGGTGATAAATTAATTATTGAAGCAATGGCTTTATCTAAATATTTTAATATTAAATATGTAAATAAAAAAATAATTATTACATTATATATAAATAATTTAGATAAACATTTTGTGTTTTATTTAGTTACACTTTTAGAGAAAATTTTATAAGTATAAATATTTTTATGTTATCCAAAATAAATATAGAAGTGGAGTGAAATTAATTGAAGTCAACTGGTGTAACTAGAAAAATAGATGAATTAGGAAGATTAGTTATTCCAAAAGAAATAAGAAGAAATTTAGGTATTAGAGATGGTGAAAGTTTAGAGATATTTATAGATGATGATAGTATTATTTTAAAAAAACATTCACAAATTAAAAATTATGAAGATATAAGTAATAAACTTTGTGATTTAATAACAAGTGTATATAAATTAAATATTATAATCACTGATAGAGAAAAAGTAATTGCTTCTTCAAATAATTTACTATTAGGCAAATATTTAAATAAAAGTTTACTTAGTCTAATAGATAATAGAGAGGAAAAACAAGATTGTAAATTACTAGTTTTTGATAATCTCAATTTAGAAGGTAATTTCATTATTGTTCCGATAATTGCTTCGATTGATTCTTTAGGTTTAATTATAATTGAAGCTAATAATACTGATTGTAATATTAATTTAGCAAAATTAATATCTAAAATATTATCAGAAAAAGTTAATATATAATTGTTATGTTTTATAAACATAGCTTTTTTTTATTTTATGTTCTTGCCCTAATAAAAATAATATGATAAAATTTTATTAATTTAACGAAGAAGGAAAGAGTAAATATTAATTTTTTTATAGAGAATTCTTGGTAGGTGGAAAAGAACAAAAAATAATATTGAGTATGGTTTCTGGAGTTTAATTCGGTTTATGCCGTTATATATTTAAGAGCATGTAAATCATGAATTAAGGTGGTACCGCGGGGAAACTCGTCCTTAGTTTGTGGTTTTTATTTTGGAGGAATTTATTATGAGATGTTTTGAAAAAATAAGTATTGAAGAATTTAGTAAGTTTTATGATAAATCATTGTATGATGATTATATGTTACCAAAAAGAATGAGTAAATATAGTGCTGGTTATGATTTTTTTGCTATTGAAGATTTTGTTATTAAACCTGGAGAAATAAAAAAAATACCTACTGGTTATAAAGCAATTTTTAATGAAGATGAAATGTTGTTACTTTTAGTAAGGAGCAGCATGGGTTTTAAGTATAATGTTAGGATGACTAATCAAGTTGGGGTTATTGAATCAGATTATTATAATAATGAAAGCAATGAAGGACATATGTTTATTTCTTTACAAAATGAAGGAGATAAGGATTATGTAATAAATAAAGGTGATGCTTATGCACAAGGAATATTTACAAAATTTTTAATTTGTGATAATGATAAAGTTAACTCCATTAGAATTGGTGGTTTAGGTAGTACAAATAAAAGAAAGGATGATAAATAATGGAAAAATATTATATAACTACGGCGATTGCTTATACTTCTGGTAAACCTCATATAGGTAATACTTATGAAATTGTTTTAGCTGATGCTATAGCAAGATTTAAAAGATTATTAGGTTATGATGTATATTTTCAAACAGGAACGGATGAACATGGTGAAAAAATTGAAATAAAGGCAAAGGAAGCTGGTGTTACTCCGAAAGAGTTCGTAGATGAAAAAGCTGCTGAAATAAAACGTATTTGGGATATAATGAATACAAGCTATGATAAATTTGTTAGAACTACTAATCAAAATCATATAAAAGTTGTTCAAAATATTTTTAAAAAAATGTATGAACAAGGTGATATATATAAAGGAGAATATAAAGGTTTGTATTGTACTCCTTGTGAATCTTTTTGGACTGAATCTCAGCTTGTTGATGGTAAGTGTCCTGATTGTGGAAGATTAGTGGAAAAAAAATCAGAAGAAGCTTATTTTTTTAAATTATCAAAATATCAAACTCAGTTAGAAGAATATATTGAAAGTCATCCTGATTTTATTAAACCGGAATCAAGAAAAAATGAAATGATAAATAATTTTATAAAACCTGGTCTACAAGATTTATGTGTTTCAAGGTCTTCGTTTAAATGGGGTATTCCAGTTGATTTTGATGAAAATCATATTGTGTATGTGTGGTTAGATGCTTTAAATAATTATATTACTAATATTGGATATGATGTTTTTGAGCAAACGGAAGAATTTAAAAAACTTTGGCCTGCTGATTTACATTTAATTGGTAAGGATATAATTCGTTTTCATACTATATATTGGCCTTGTTTTCTAATGAGTTTAAATTTACCATTACCTAAACAAGTTTTTGGTCATCCATGGCTTATTATGAGCAATGGAAAAATGAGTAAATCTAAAGGAAATGTTGTATATGCTGATGATTTAGTAAATGAATTTGGGGTTGATGCAGTTAGATATTATTTTTTACATGAAATACCGTATTCCTCTGATGGCGTTTTTTCAAGAGATTTGTTAATAGAAAAAATAAATTCAGATTTAGTTAATATTCTTGGTAATTTAGTAAATAGAACTGTAAGTATGGCTTTTAAATATTTTGATGGAAAAATAATTTATAAAAATATTTGTGAAGAAATAGATAAAAATTTAATTGATTCAGTCGATGCATTATATGATAAAGTAACAAAGAAAATGGATTCTTTATTTATTGGAGAAGCAATAGAAGAAATTTTTGATGTTTTAAGAAAGTGTAATAAATATATAGATGATACAGCCCCTTGGACTTTAGCTAAAGATGAAAACAGTAAAGATAGACTAAATACGGTTTTATATAATTTAATAGATGCAATAAGAGTCTGTTCAATATTTTTAGGACCATTTTTACCTGATACTTCTTTAAAAATCTTTAAGCAATTAAATACTAGTAAAACTACAATAAATGATATTAAGTCTGGTTATTTAGAAAAAGATTTAATTTTAAGTGAACCACAGCACTTATTTAATAGAATTGAGGTAAAATAATGTTAATAGATACTCATTGTCATTTATATAAAGAGTATTTTGATAATTTACAGGAAATTATAAATATTTCAAAAAATAAAATCGTTTTGTATTTTATAAATAATGGTTGTGATAATAAAAGTAATGTTGAAGTTCTGGAAACTACTACTAAATATAAAAATGTTTATGGTGCCTTAGGGCTTCATCCTGAAATGGTTGAAAACTATACTTTATCTGATATTAAATTTATTGAAAATAATATTTCTAACGATAAAATTGTTGCTATTGGAGAAATAGGACTTGATTATCACTATACTAAAGATAATAAAGAAAAACAAAAAAATCTATTTGAAATGCAATTAAAATTAGCAGAAAAATATAATGTTCCAGTTATTGTTCATAGTAGGGATGCTACTGAAGATACTATAAATATTTTAAAAAAATATAATGTTAAAGGTATAATTCATTCTTTTTCTGGAAGTGAAGAAACAGCTAAACAATATATTAAAATGGGATTTTTATTAGGTATAAATGGGGTTGTTACTTTTAAAAATTGCAATTTAAAAGAAGTTTTAAAAAATGTTTCTATTGAAAATATTGTTTTGGAAACTGATTCTCCTTATTTATCTCCTGAACCTTTTAGGGGAAAACAAAATAACCCAAGTAATGTATATTTTGTTGCTAAATTTTTATCTTTAATTTATAATATTTCACTAATTGAAGTTGCTAACATTACTACAAAAAATGCTTTAAATATGTTTAAAAAAATTATTTATTAGAGAGGAAATAATAATGTGTATAGTCAAGAAATTGTAGAAGAAGTTTTACAAAAAATTGTTGATGGGGTGTCTTTAAAAAAGATTAGTGATGATACAAATATTTCACTTTCGACTTTGTATAATTGGAAAAAAAGATTTTTAGATATAAAAGAAATTGAAAGTGTTCATGATAATAAAAAAAGTTATTTGTTAGAAGATAAATTTTTAAGTTATCTAGTTTATTTAATAAAAAATAATTTATATTTAAAAATAATTGAAGAATGTGAAAAATTAGATAATTTAAATAATGAAGACATTATTTTAATTTATGTAAAGGCTTTATTCAAAGTAGGACAACATGAAAAAGCAGTTTTGTTATGTTCTGATAAAAGATTTGCAAATAGTGAAGCTGTTCAAGCTCGATATGCTAAAATATTGTTAGTTATGGGACGTATTGATGAAGCATTATTAATTTGTCAAAGAGATGAATTTTTACATAGCCCACTAGTTCAATCTGTGCATATTTCCATTTTAAATGTTAAAAAAATGTTTAACGAGGCTATAACAATATGTCAACAAGAGGAATTTAAAACAAACAAAATAATACAGTCTCAATATGTATCTTTATTAATAAAAAGAGGGCGTATTAATGAAGCATTAGAAATTTGTAATTGTGAATGTTTTAAAAATGAAGATTCAATTCAATCACAAAGAATAAAAATTCTTATTATTTTAAAAAAATATGATGAAGCTATTAAAATTTGTATGTTACCACAATATAAAAATTCTTATGTTATTCAATCTCAGTATATAACTGTTTTGGAATATTTAGGTCGACATGATGAGGCGGAAAAAGTATGTCAAAATCCTGCTTTTTTACGTTCTTCAATTATACAGTCTCAGTATATATCAATATTAATTCAAAATGGTTTATTTGATGATGCAATAAATATTTGTCAAAAAGATTATTTCTTTTATAAACCTGATATACAATCTAAATATGTTAAAATACTTATTTTATTGAAAAAATATGATGAGGCTTTAAGAATTTGTGAACGTCCTGAATTTAAATTTAATAAATTTATTCAATCACAACGCATTTCTATATTATTAATTAAAGGAGATTATGATTTAGTTCTCAAAATTAGCGAAATGCTTTGTTTTAAATATAATTCTACAATTCAATTTAAGCGTGTTAGAATTTTATTTGAAATGGGTAAATTTGCAGAAGCTTTAAGTATATGTCAAAATCCTTATTTTGAAAAGTCTATGAGTTTTAAAAGATATAAAAAAAGGATAATTAATGAATTGCATAAGGAAAACTTAAAACAAAAATCTAATAAGACATCCAAACCATTAAAAGAAACGAAAAAAGAGTTAAGTCAACCAGAAAAAACTGATTTTAAAATTGAACAACAAAATGATAGTGCCAAAGAAGTAAAAAAAATTACTAGTATGTTTTCTTTGAGTGTATTAAACGCAATATATTTAGGAGAAATTTTATCTGTTGAGGAAATAGAAAAAACTGATTTATCTGAAATGGAAAAAATTATTTTAGTTGTAGCTTTTTTTGAAAAAAACAATACGGTTTTAAGAATATGCATTAATTATTTAAAAGAAAAAAGAAATAGTTATCAAAATGATGCAAGTATGATTAAAATAATTCAAGTGTTATTACAAAGAATGAAATCTAAAAAAGATATTTTTAATGTTGATTTTTATTTAGGTTTATTACAAAAATGTAATAAATCAAATATAAAAAAAACAGAAATAGGTTTAGTTAGAACAAAACCAAATTCAAATAATGCTATTGGATAATTTTTCAATAGTTTTTTAGTCTTCTAAATTTTTAAATAAGTCAGAGTTATAGAATTCTTTGAGTTCTATATTTAGTGTTTTACAAATCTTATATATTATTAGTGAACTTGGGTTATTCCTTTTTCAGTAATCATATCACTAAAAGTTGATGCGGGTATTCTAGATATTTCTGATAGCCTTGATGGTGAATATCCATATTTATTACAAAGTTCTATTATTCTTCTACTAGTTGCTTCTTTAAGTAACATTTTGTTCACTCCCTTTATTTTAAAAAAATTGTATTTAAATGTGTAATTAATTTGTTACGGGTATACGTTGGCTTTTGATGTGTTTAATATTATAATTTGATTAAATGTGGTATAGTGAAGTGATTGTATGAAGTGGTATAAATTTTTTTATTTTCTTTGTTTTGTTTTAGTATGTGTAGGTTTTACAGTATTTATTAGTGAAAAAAATTATACTTCTAATGTTGTTGTTAATGAAAAATCCGAAAGTAAGATTTCTTCAAATGCTATAAGTATGATGTATGAAACAGAGGCTGGTAGTGGTGAATATCAAATTTCAACGGACACAGTGTGATCTCAGGATGATTATGTATTTAATGAAAGACTATCGGGCTGTGAAAATGGTGGAACACTTTCTTGGAATGAAGAAACAAAAAGAATAATAATGCAAACAAATAAAAGTGATAAGTGCTATGTGTACTTTGATTTGTTTAATGAAAGTACTTTAAAAGATGTTATTTTACAGGATAATCCTAACGTTTTAACTCGTACAGTTTTTTCTGTTTCGTATTCAGAAGATAATGTTGGGCAAATATTTGTTGCTTTGGGAAATGAAACTGAGGATATTAATAATGATGGTGTTGGAGAAGATGTGTATTATTTTGCTGGAAATGCTTTAAATAATTGGGTAAAGTTTGGAAAAAACGAAAATAATCAAGACTTATATTGGAGAATTATTTGGATTAATGAGGATGATAGTATAAGATTGCTGTATTCTGGAACCAGTCCTTTTACTACAGAAGGTTATATTGGAGAAAGTGTATTTAATGATGAAAAAAATCTTCTGAATACGTGGGGTATATGTATGGAGATGGAGAAGGATTAGAAAATGATAGATTAAATACAAATGATTCAGTTGTAAAAAATGTGATAGATGAATGGTATGAAAAAAGCTTATATTCTAAATCAGATGTTCAAAATTTTTTGTATGATTCTTATATAAGTAAAACTGCTATATATTGTAATGATCGGTCCACTAGTGAATATGATTATATTGAAATTTATTTTGCTTCTATGATGCGGGTAGATAATAAGATTCCTGTGCCTTCATATAAATGTGGAAATACTAGAAGTTTATTGTCTTATGAAAATGCAAGTATTGAAGACAAATTTACCGCAAGTGATATTATAGGAAATAATAAACTGAAATATTCTGTTGGACTAATGACAGCAGATGAACTTGTTTATGCGGGGGCAGCAATTAATAATGGATTAAATGGATGGTATTCTTTAAATGCTGAAGGAAATAGTATAACAAATTTAAAATCTTGGTGGACAATGAGTCCTTATATGTTGTTTTGTATAACTTTAAGTAGCTCTCAGTCTACAATGTTTATTTATAATTCTTCAAGCCAATTAGTGTCCGAAATTGTAAATAATATTGCAACTATTAGACCAGTTATGTCTTTAAAGTCGTGTGTTTATTGGAAATCTGGAAACGGCTCTAGTTCAAGTCCTTATGAAGTATTTATTGATAATGCCTGTGTAAATAATGAATAAACTTTTGATGTAAATCCTATTTTTGGTAAATACACCTATATTTTTGACAATAATGTGGTTTAATGCTATAATTAATTTATCCAATTGAGGTGGATTAAGTATATGAAAATAATAAATTTTTTTGTTAAATTTTCATTAATTATGGTAGTCTTATTTATTGCTAAAAGTAGTACTAATGTAGAAGTTGCTAAAGTTGAAAATGAAAATGTTAACAAAACTATAAATTTATCAACTATGGCTTTAAAAGTTATTGAAGTTGAGAAGAATTTGAAATTTACAGCAATTGATACATATACTGGTGATTTAACTGGTTATGTATATAATTGTCCTTTATGTAATGGAACGCTTGCATGTAAACCAAGTTATAATATTAAAGATGGTACAAATACTTATGTTGATGATGAATATGGTGAAGTTTATATAGTTGCTTCAAGTAAAAATTTACCATGTGGTTCGATAGTTAGTTTTTATAGCAATAGAATAAGTGATGATAAAATTGTAGCTATAGTTTTAGACCGTGGCGTTACTGGAAATTCATTAGATTTTTTATCACCTAGTCTAAGTTACGCTTATGATAATATTGGTAGAAGTTCTATTACATATGATGTTTTAAGGAGTGGGTGGGAATAATCTCACCTAAGTTTTTTTATGAAAGCAAAAAAAAGATTTGGTCAAAATTTTTTGGTTAGTCATGATGTTATTGTTAAAATAGTTGATGAAGTTTTAGCTACAAATGAAGATTTAATAATTGAAATTGGTCCTGGGATGGGGGCATTAACAAAAAAGTTAAAAGAAAAAAATGCCATGCTTGTTTGTTATGAAGTAGATAATGATTTAAAGAAAATATTAAATCCTTTAGAAAATGATAAAACAAAAATAATTTATCAAGATTTTTTAAGTGTAGCTTTAGAAGATGAGTTAAAAAAATATTGTTATAAAAATTTGTTTATTGTAGGAAATTTACCTTATTATATTACAACTCCGATTATTGAACATATTATAAAAAGTAATATTACTTTTAATTCAATGATTATTATGGTTCAAAAAGAAGTGGCTCTTAGATTTATGGCTCAAGCAAAAAATAAAGATTATGGTTATATTACTTTGGCTTTAAAATATTATTTTGATATTACTAAAGTTATTGATGTTTCAAAATATTCGTTTAATCCTGTTCCTAAAGTAGAAAGTACAGTAATTAAATTGGTTCCTAAACAAAACAAATTGGATTTGGATGTAGATAAGTATTTTTCTTTTTTAAAACAGTGTTTTGCTCATAAAAGAAAAACTTTAAAAAATAATTTGGGAAATTATGATTGGAGTAAAATAAAAATGGTTTTAGAAAAACATAATTTATATGAAAATATAAGGGCTGAAGAATTGGAGGAAAATGTACTTATTGAGATATTTAAATTGGTATCTTAATAGGTATTTTTTTTCATATTTATAAAATATTTGCATATAAATTTATTGGTGATATTACATGCAAATAAATAAAGGTGATTATGTTACTAGAAATAGTTATGGTAATGATACTATTTTTAAAGTAATTAATATAGTAGATGGTGTTTGTTATTTAAAAGGTGTAGAAGTAAGATTATATGCAGATGCTAAAATAGATGACTTAAAAATAGAAGAAAATGTTATTGAGCAAGATGAAATAGATGATATAGATATTAAAGATGAGTTGTTAGTACGTGGTGATTATTTTTATTTGCCCGCTAAAGTTTTGCATATTGATGGTGATGAAGATTATTTAAACAGATGTTTAAAATTTTATAAAAGGAATGGAATATTAGCAATTGGGAAAAAAATTAATGAAAAAAATATTTATGAACAAATTCAACTTTTATTAAGAGAATATAAACCTGATATTGTAATTATTACGGGACATGATGCCTATTTACGCAAAAGAGGAGATATAAATGATTTAAATAATTATAAAAATTCGGGTTATTTTGTAAAAGCAGTAAAAGCAGCTAGAAATTATGAAAAAAGTCATGAAAAATTAGTTATTATTGCAGGTGCATGTCAAAGCAATTATGAAGAATTAATTAAAGCCGGTGCTAATTTTGCCTCTAGTCCAAAAAGAGTTAATATCCATGCTTTAGATCCAGCTATTATTGCAAGTACAATTTCTTTAACTGAGAGAAATAAAGAAATAGATTTGGTTAAATTATTAGAAAAAACAAAATATAAAGAAGATGGAATGGGTGGTATAATTTGTAATGGATTAATGTATGTAGGGTATCCAAGATAAAGGGGGTTATTTTGAATATTAATATAATAAAGGAAAATATCAATAAGAATATTAATAGAAACGTTGTAGTTTCAGTTTATGGTCTTAGAAATAGAATGACAAAATATGAAGGAGTGATTTATAAAGTATATCCAAATTTGTTTACAATATTAGTAAATAATGAGGAGAAAAGTTTTACTTATAGAGATGTTATTACAGGAGAAGTAAAAATAAAATATTTATAAAAACTTTAAGGGTATTTTTTTAAGTGCCATAATGATAAGTAGAACAACCAATATGAGTAATTTTACACAACATCATTCTTTTGACATCAACTTTAAGACCGCAGCAAATAGTCAATTGTGATTTTCAGTATATTCATGAAAATTATACCAGTAATCAGAAAAAATATCCTTTAAAGTAAAATATATAGTTTTAGGGTAAGCGGTTATATAAATTATTAGATGTTTTAAATATATTAACTATACACATAAATAAATTATAATGTAAAAATAAATGGGTTAGCATTTATTTTTATTATTTTTTATAAAATATAATGTTATTACATAGACTTTTCTTTAGAAATTTAGTACATTATTTATAGTGATAATTATGAATTTGATTGAAATAGAAAATAAGATAAAAGAAAAAGCATTATTAACACAAGAAGAAATAGACTTTTTTTTGACTTGCATTTGTCAAATTGCTACTAATATAGTTAATCATCCTACTTATGAAAATACATGTGATACTTTACAAGGTTTAATTGGGAAATATCTTTTTAATTTAGGGGTTAAAATTTATCCTTGTATAACTAATAAATGTATTACTCCAAATTGTAATGGTCATAGTTTTATAGTAGCCACTTTTAACAAAAGTGATAATTATTTAATTGATCCATCGTTTATTCAATATTTAATTTTAGATGATAATTATAAAGATATATTTATAAATCATTTAAAAATTATTTCAAAATCTCCATTTTATTATGCAAAAAATATAAATGAACATTTGTTATTAGAATTTTTAAAAAAAGGATTTTATAAGTTAACTAATGAATTTGCTTATATGTATGGGAATGCATTTTATCAATCATCTGTTAATATTTTAGATACTACTGTTTTAAATAATTTGTCAGGGGAATATTTTATTACTCAATTTTTGCAAGGCAACGAGATTTTAAGAGATTATGATTATCCTTCTATTTCGTCAAAAATATAATTTATTATTTTTTTAGTATAGTTTGCTAATAAAAAAACTAGATAAAATCACAAAATAGTAAGTATAAAGAGAAGCAAAATAAACTTCCCTATTTATTTTTTTAAGCATATGCTGTACTATTTATAATTTTTTCAAAATAATGTTTTATTTTTTAATTAATTTAAAATAAAATTTGCTAATTTTTTGGATTTTGTTATCAAAATCACTTTTTTAATTATACACCCCAATATCAAATCTTAATTTTTTAATTAACCAATTAAAATGTACTTTGTTAAATAATTTTATTTCTTTATAATTAATAAGCATTACATTTTAATAGGATTGCAAAAATAATTGTGCATTCATAATAGCTATAGTTTTCTAAAATATTTATTTTATTTTTATAAGTTTTAATTTTATTACTCATTATGAAATTACAAGAAAATGATAATTTTTTATGTTATCTTTAAATTCTAAAAGTCTTTAATTTATTATTTTACGATTTTATTCTATGAAATAGCAACTAGAGCAATTATTGTTAAAATTCTAAAAATTGACTATTTAAAATGATTTAATAAAAGTGTTATTAATGATTTTATATTAGTATGTAAAAAAATTATTTTTTGTAATACTTTATGTTAATTTTTAAAATTTAGTTACATATAAATCAAAAAATTTGTAAAAAACCTAAACTTAAATAAAATTATGTTGCAAAAAAAATAAAAATAATTTAAAATGTATGTAAGGAGATTAATTATGGAAGTAACGCAAGTTAAAGTTTATTTAAAAGAAAAAGAAGGTTCAAAATTAAAAGCATTTGTAGATTTTACATTAGATGAATGCTTAGCAATTAAAGGAGCAAAAATTATCGAAGGTAAATCTAGAGTTTTTGTTTCAATGCCTGGAAAGAATAATAAGTATGGAAAAGAAGAAAATGTTGTTTTTCCTACTAATAAAGAGTTAAGAGAAAAAATAGAAAAAGCTATTTTAGATGAATATTATAAAAAAATTAATGAATAAGAATCAATGAAAATTGATTTTTTTTTGTAATAAAATTATTATATTGTACATATATTATAAGCATATCAAAAAAATTATATTAAAGGAGAATAAATTTATGTTAGTAAATAAAGTAAGATATGTTTATGATAATAATAAACTTTTAGGAATAAAGTTAATTAGTTTTGATGGATTTAGAATTAGTTCCAAAGAATATTATGTTGGTTTTGCTTATTCTTTAAATGAAATTATGGCTTCTAGAGAATTGGCTGATAGTTTAGGTATTACTAATATAAATAATTTTATTTGTAGATTTTTTTCTTGTAATGCTATTGGAGTTGTTTATTTTCCACAGACTGGAACTTTTTCTTTTTTGGAAAGTAATGATAGCGTTATTACATGGTCTAGTGATTTGGATGTAAAATATACTTTGGATGATTTAATTGCATCTTTGGGAGTTTCTTTCGTTGAAGAAAAAGAGTTTTTAGATAATGTTGAAAATGTATATGAACCTGAAAATTCGATGTCTGAATTAATGGATATTCCAACCCTTAACCGTTCACCTATGTCTTCTAAGTAATAATCATAAAAATATGTTTAAAACATATAATTAAATGGGTGAAATATATGGAAGGGATAAATTTTGGTACGCAAGAATTAAAATTAATTGATAGAAGTAATCTTACATTATCGGGAGTTAATAAAATCGTTAGTTTTGATGATGAAGAGTTTTTAATAGAAACTATTATGGGTAATGTTAGATTGTTAGGTGAAGGTTTAGAGTTATTAAAATTAGATACGAATGATGGCAATGTAAAAATAAAAGGAAAAATTAATTCGTTTACATATATTGATGGTAAAGTAAAAGATAAATCTGAAAGTATGCTTAATAAATTATTTAAATAATGTCTAGTAATATACAATTAATATCTTTTGCTTTTTCTTTTTTCTATGGAATGTTTTTTTGCTTAACTTCTAAAGTAAATGAATCATTAATTAATAATAAAAAAGTATTAGTTAAATTATTAGTAACATTAGTTTTTATTATTGACATAGTAATACTTTATATTTATTTAATGTATAAAATAAATAATGGAATATTTCATATATACTTTATTTTGTCTTTGATAATTGGTTATGTAATTCTTTATTTAAACTTTAATAAATTATTATTTTGGTGTAAAAAATGTGTAAATGATTTAAAAAAAAGAGTAAAATGAATATTGATTTTACTTTTTTCTTGTTATAATTATTTATAAATATGGAGGTGGTTATTATAAAAAAGACCAAAAAAGAAAAAATGCGACTTGTATTAATATCAGTAGTATTGGTTTCTATGTTTGGTGTTTTAATAAACTCAGTAGCTAGTGATTGGCTTGAGATAATGGATAATAATCATCAAATTAAACAGTTAACTGAAGAATATGAAAATATGCTTGCAGAAGAGGAAAAATTAAAAAGTGATGTAACAAAATTGCAAGATTCTGATTATATTGCTAGATATGCTAAAGAGAAATTTTTATATTCTCAAGATGGTGATATTATTTTAAGAATGGATTAAAGTTCATTCTTTTTAATTATTTTGTCTATTAATCCATATTCTAATGCTTCTTCGGCACTTAAAAAATTATCTCTTTCAGTATCAAATGTTATTTTTTCTATTGTTTGTTTAGTATTTTTGGCTAATATTTTATTTAGTTTTTCTTTTAATTTTAATATTCTTTCTGCTGCGATTTTAATATCTGTTGCTTGGCCTTGAGCACCACCTAGAGGTTGATGTATCATTATTTCAGTATTTGGTAAGGCATATCTAATGCTACCACTTGAAAGTAAAAAGGCTGCCATACTAGCACACATACCTAAACCTATAGTTATAACTTTACTGTTAATAAAATTCATTGTGTCATATATGCTCATTCCTGATGTTATAGAACCACCAGGACTATTAATATATAAATATATATTTTCATTATTTATATTATCTAAGTATAATAGTTCACTAATGATAATATTTGCCATATTATCATTTATTTCTCCCACTAAAAATATAATCCTATCTTTTAGCATTCGAGAATATAAATCAAAAGCATATTCTTTATTACTGCTTTTTTCTAATACTGTTGGTATTATATTCAAATTAATCACCTAAATAAATAATAGTAAAATAAGTTAAAATTTATTCAAAAATTAATATAATTATGTTATAATCTTTAAAGAATAGAGGGAAATTGATGGAAAAAGTTAAAATAATTTTTCAAGATGATACTATTCATGAATATGAAAAAGGTACTACTTACTATGAAATGAGTAAAGATTTTGCTATGGATAATATTATGGGGTATAAAGTAAATAACGAAGTTTTTTCATTAGATAATAAAGTAAGTACTGATAAAAAAATAGAATTTATTAATACTAATGATTTAATTGGTAATAAAATTTATAAAGCTGGTTTAAAATTTTTATTTGAAGTTGCTTTGGTAGAAACTTTTCCTACTTTAGAAATTTCTTATGAACATAGTGTTCCTAGAGGAATGTTAGGGGTAGTTAAAGGTGATAAAATTTTAACTCAAGATGATTTATCAAAAATTAAAGATAAAATGGCTCAAATTGTTAATGAAAATGCTAGAATTGAAAAATTAAATGTTTCACCAAAAGAAGCAATTAAATATTATCTTAAAAATAATGAATTAGAAAAAGCAAGTAATGTTCAAAGTGTTAGTGATAAAATGGTTACTTTGTATAAATTGCATAATAAATTAAATTATTTTTATTCAATTATGCCTTATTCTACTGGTAGTATAAATAAATATGAACTAGTTTATTTAGGAAAAAATAGAATAATTTTTATTTTTCCATCTGTTAGAAGCAATGGTAGTGTTCCAGAGTATGTTCACTATGATAATATTATTAATTCGTTTTTAGATGGGAAAAAATGGCTAGATAATTTAAAAATGCCTTATATTAGTGATTTGAATAAAACTATTGGTAATGGACGTATAAAAGATTTTATTCGTTCTAATGAGTTGATTTTTAGTTTAAATATTGCTAAAGTTGTCGATAATATTATTAGTAATCATGATATTAAGTTTATTTTAGTTGCTGGGCCATCATCTTCGGGTAAAACAACAACTACTGCTAGAATCGCTTCATATTTAGAGGCTCTAGGTTATAATACAATTAAAATAAGTTTAGATGATTATTTTGTGGATAGAGATAATAATCCAATAGATGAAGATGGTAAATATGATTTTGAATGCTTGGAAGCTATAGATGTTAAAACCTTTAATGATGATTTAAATAGGTTATTAAATGGTGAAGAAATAGCTTTACCTGTTTATAATTTTGTAACTGGTAAAAGAGAATATTCAAAAAATACTGTAAAATTACAAGATAATACAATATTTTTAATTGAAGGTCTTCATGCATTAAATGATGATTTAACAATAAATGTAGAAAATAAACATAAATATAAAATTTATTTAAGTCCATTTATTCCCCTTAATATAGATGAGCATAATTATGTTTCTACTCTAGATTTAAGGTTACTTAGAAGAATTGTGAGAGATAATAGAACTAGAGGATATGATGTATTTAAAACAATTGATAATTGGCAAAGAGTTAGAAATGGAGAGGAAAAATATATTTTTCCTTATATCCATCAGGCTGATGTAATAATTAATACAGCATTAACCTATGAAATAGGAGTTTTAAAAGTTTATGTTGAACCTCTATTATTATCAGTGGGTGTTGATTCAAATTATTATGAAGAAGCAAGAAGATTGATAGATTTTTTAAAACAGTTTTTTCCAATTCCTGGGGAATATGTAAATGATGATTCAATTTTAAGAGAATTTATAGGAGGTAAGTATAATGATTAAAGTTGCAATTAATGGTTTTGGTAGAATAGGAAGATTGGCGTTTAGACAAATAGTAACACAAACAGATTTTGATATTGTTGCTATTAATGATTTAACTAGTGCGGAAGATTTAGCATACTTAGTTAAATATGATACTGTTCATCGTACATTTCATGAAGATGAAATTAGTTTTGAAGGCAATGATTTAGTAGTTGCTGGTAAACATATTAAAGTTTATGCTGAAAAAGAACCACAAAATCTTCCTTGGAAAGATTTAGATGTTGATTTAGTGTTAGAATGTACTGGTAAATTTACTAATTACGATGATGCTAAAAAACATTTAGATGCTGGGGCAAAAAAAGTTTTAATTTCTGCTCCTGGTAAAGGTTTAATGAAAACTATTGTTTTTAATGTTAATGATGATACTTTATCTAGTGAAGATAAAATAGTATCTGCTGCAAGTTGTACAACTAATTGTTTGGCACCAGTTTTAAAAATTATTAATGATAAAATTGGTATTAAAAAAGGTTTTATGACAACTGTTCATGCTTATACTAATGACCAAGCAACTTTGGATATTGCTCATAAAAAAGGAATTAAAGCAAGAAGAGGTAGAGCTTGTGCTCAAAATATTGTTCCAGCATCAACTGGTGCAGCTAAAGCAATTGGTTTAGTTATTCCTGATTTACTTAATAAAATGGATGGAAATGCTTTTAGAGTTCCTGTTGCTGATGGTTCTGTTATTGATGTTACCTTAGAACTTTCTAAAAATACTTCTGTTGATAAAATAAATAAACTTTTGCAAGATGGTCAAAATGAAACTTTAAAATTTACTATGGACCCTATTGTATCAAGTGATATTTTAGGTAAGAAGTATGGTGCTATAGTTGATGGTTTATCAACTAGTATTGTGGAATCTGATGGAACTCAATTAGTAAAAATTGTGGCTTGGTATGATAATGAATATGGTTATACTTCACAAATGTTAAGAACAGCAAAAAAAATGTTTAAATAAAAGAATTTCAGATGTTTTATTCTGAAATTCTTATTTTTTTTCTCTTCTTAATATATAAATTAATTTTTTAATATCACTTGCAAATAGATAATGATATGAACTTGATACAGTTTTTTCTAAATCTTCTTCACTTTTTTGTTCTACTGTATATATTATATTTTCTAAAGTTTGAAGTGGGATTAATTGATTTCCTAAACGTTTTATTTTATTTATTTCATCATCCACTTTCATATTTTCATAGTCGGCATTTATTCCTAACATTTCATATAGTCGTTTGATTTTGTTAATTAAAGTTTTTGTTTCATTTTCAATTATAATTAATGGAGCTGAATATTGTCTTATTTTGTTTAATCTTATATATGATGATAATATGTTAAAATATAAATTGTCTTGCGGATATTCTAAATTATGTAATTTTTTTTCTTTTTCATCTATTGATAATGGCATTAAAAAATGTCTTATGTTTGTTTTGTGGCTATCATCACTCGAATTTTTCTTTGAATCCCATGTGGCATCTATAGCAAAGGCTCCTCTAATGTTATATTTTTCATCATTTATTGCAACAATATTTTCTTGATGGCCATTTTGTTTATCACTTGTTGGATTCCAATAAATTGTACTTACATTTAATTTCAATATGTCACTTATTGCATTAATAAAATTTGAATATCCTACACATACTATTTCATCATTTTTCATTATTTGATTTAAACTTCTACTTTTAAATTTTTTGTCTCGTTTCTTTTCTTTTTTATATATTCTTTCTTTTATTTGTGAATATATAAAATATAATGCTTCAACTGGTGAATAATTTTTTTTCTTTATTTCGTTACTCATGTATAATATTTGTTCATACATTTCTATCATATCTTTATGAGTTAAATATTCTCCAGATGTGTATTCATCTTCAAAAAATATATTTGGATTATCTATCTTTGGTTCTGTTAATAATTCGATTTTTTCTTCAAATGTTAAATCCTGTAAGTTTAATATTATTGGTGTTTTTGTATTATATATTTCTTCTAAGTTTTCCTTTGGACAAAACTTTACATTAATTTTTGCTTTGTTTTTTAAAAATACTTTTTTAAAAATTTCTTGCTTTATTTTAAATTTCTTTAATAAACTATCTAGTGATTTAGGTACATCTAATAAATCAACAAATACTTTTTTTAAAGAAATATGTCTTCTAAAATTTATATAGTTTTCTAAACTTTTAAATTTAATTAATATTAAATATTTCCCATATTGTGTCTTGTCTATATTTATTAAATCATTATCTAAATTATAATCTATGTATACACTTATTTTCATAGTATCCCCCTTTGTTTGGTTTGCTATATTAACATAAATTAGTTTATTTGTCTACTAAATTTGTTGAATTTATTAAATTATCATGGTATTATTTTTATAGTAAGGATAGATGTTTATGAAAGAATGGTTAAGAAAAAATAAATTTTTGTTATTAATTATAATTAGTATTTTAGCTGTTGTTGGAGTAACTTTTGCATTTTTTCAACCACAATTACAAAGCGGGGATTCAAAAGATGTTGATATTAATGCAAATACTACGGATGATTTGCAATTTAATATTACTAATGATATTTCATTAAATATTAATCAATTTAATTTTGGTGTTAATGCAGGTAACTTAAGTAGTAATGCTACTGGTACAGCAACATTACTTGCAAATAATAGTACTAACACTGCTACTTATACTTATTATGTTTATTTTAGAATTAATTATAATGAATTTGTTTATACATCTTCTGATTCTAAACCAGAAATTATTTTAAGCATTACTAATCCAAGTGGTCAAGAAGTTACTTCAATTGAGGGATTAAATTATGTAACAGCATCTGGGGCAGATGGAACTCAAGTTAAAGGCTTTGATATAACTACTGCAAGTGGGTTGTTTCCTATTGCCATTAATTATAGTATTTCAGCTAATGGTACTACTCCAACAGTACAAGAATGGGACTTTACTGCAACATTTATTAATTTGGATAGTGATCAACAAGCTAATACCGGTAAAAGTATGGATGCAGACATTATAATGCAAAGAGAAGAATATGATAGTACATTTGCAACAGTTATAAAGAATTTATATACAGATGGGTCAAATGGCCTATATTATCATGATGGAAGTATGATTTCAACACAAGGAATATGTACTTATAATGATAATGAAGTTTTTGCTTTAACTGAAAGCGGAGGTGAACAAGCATCTAATGAAACTGATTGTGAAAGAATATTTTCATTAACCTTTGATGGAACACCAGAATATTATGATGCATCAATAATAACAGTTGGAGTTCCGGAAGGAGTGGTTAAAGAAGTAAATTGGAATAGTAGTAGTGGAATATGTGAAACAAAAACTAGTAAAATTCCAGTATATAGCGAAATGAATGGTGAAACTGATGTTCCAGCATCTCAAAGTGAGTGTGTTGGATATGGAGCAGTGATGAGAGATGGTGCTTTGTTATTTGAAGAAATGGGAAGTGGGACTTTTGGACAAGCAATAATAGATGCAAATGATAATTCTTATAGATACGCTGGAGCAAATCCAAATAATTATGTATGCTTTGGAAGTGATGATGCAAGTTGCCCAAGTGATAACTTATACCGCATTATTGGCGTATTCGATAATGAAGTAAAACTAATTAAATCAACAAGTTATGGAAGTTATGCATGGGATTCAAATAATAGCAATACATGGAGTAGTTCAACAATGAGAAGTACCTTAAATACAACATATTATAATTCATTAAGTGCAACATGGCAAAATAAAATAGCTACGCACACATGGAAAGTCGGAGGAATGGAATGGAGTTTAACAAATACAGCAAAACAATATTATGATACAGAAGTAGGAAGTAGTTCAAGTAGTACAACAGATAGTATGAAAAAAATAGGATTAATGTATGTAAGTGATTATGGATTTGCAGCAAGCACAGATTATTGGACAACAGGATTAAATGGATACAATGATTCAACTTTGCGAAGTACAAATTGGTTGTATTTAGGTTCTACTGAATGGACACTTACTCCGATCTCGTCGTCTAGTACTGACGTTTTCATTCTGTACAGCAACGGCTTCTTGGACGGCAATAACGCGAACAATGGCTATTCGGTCAGGCCAGTCTTTTATCTAAACTCTGATGTCTTGTTAGTAGGTGGAAATGGAACTGAGAGTCATCCATATAGAATAAGTTAGTAGGAGAAACTAAAGCCCTCGCCGCATTTAAAACGGCGAGGGTCCGCGAGTTATCAACATAAGTGCAAGAAAGGATTGTATGAAAACATTAAAAGATATAGAAGTAAGTAATAAAAGTATTGTAATTAGATGCGATTATAATGTGCCTATTGAAGGTACTATAATAAAGGATAATTCTAAAATAGTTAAGAGTTTAAAAACTTTAAAGTATTTAATTGAACACAATTGTAAAATAGTTATACTAAGTCATTTTGGTAGAGTTAAAAGTGAAGAAGATAAAAATAAGAATACTTTAAAATATGTTGGACAAGAACTTAGTAATTTGTTGGGTAGGGAAGTTAAATTTGTAGATAAATGTTATGGAGAAAAAGTTAAGGAGTTTGTCTCTTCATGTAATAATGGGGATATAATTTTATTAGAAAATACAAGATATATGGATTATCCTGAAAAATTAGAAAGTAAAAATAATTTAGAACTTGCTAAGTTTTGGGCTTCCTTAGGGGATATTTTTGTAAATGATGCTTTTGGTTCTCTTCATAGAGCTCATGCATCTACTGCGGGTATTGCTAAATTTTTACCCTCTGTAATTGGATTTTTAGTTGAAGACGAACTTAAAAATTTAGATATTTTGATTAATGGTACTCCTAAACCTTTTATTGTTTTTATGGGCGGTGCTAAAGTTGATGATAAACTTCCGATTATTAAATCTTTACTTGATAGATGTGATTATTTATTATTAGGTGGTGGAATTGCTAATTCCTTTTTAAAAGCTAAAGGAGCATCGGTTGGTTCTAGTATTGCTACTAATGATGAAAATATATTAAAAGAATTAAATGATTTAATGCATAAATATAAAAAGAAAATTATTTTACCTATAGATTTTACTATAGACGATGGTATTATTTATGATATTGGAAATAAAAGTATTGATTTATTTAAAAAATATATAAATTCTGCAGAAATAATCTTTGTTAACGGAACTTGTGGAAAGTTTGAAGATGAAAGATTTACTGAAGGAACTAAAGAGTTATTTAGAACATTAAAGGAAAGTAATAAAAAGGTAATTGTAGGTGGTGGAGATACAGCATCCGCTGTTAAAAAATTTGGTTATGAAAATAGTTTTTTGTTTGTTTCAAGTGGTGGCGGTGCTACTTTGGAATATATAGCTGATAAAAAACTTGCTGCTTTAGAATGGATGTAGAATGTATTATGAAATATTTTGTTTGTAATTTTAAAAATAAGTTAACTAAAGAAGAAATAATTAAATATAACAATAAAATAAAAGAAATAGAAAGCAAAAAGGTAAAGTTGGTTTTATGTCCTTCTTTGCCATTTTTGTCTTTTTTTGATGGCTTGTGTATTGGCTCTCAAGATATAAGTTCTTTTGTCGATAAAACTATTACTGGTGAAGTTACTGGTGAGCAACTTAAAAGTCTAGGTGTTAGTTATGTAATTGTGGGTCATAGCGAAAGAAGAGAATATAAGCATGAAATAAATATTGATTTTATAAATAAAATAAATAATGCTTTGGAAAATGATATAAAAGTTATTTATTGTATTGGTGAAACTTTAAAAGAAAAAGAAGATGGAAATACGTATATGGTTTTGGAAAAACAAATAAGTGAAGTATTAAATAATGTTGAAATAAAAAATATAATGATTGCTTATGAGCCTGTTTGGGCAATAGGTACTGGTAATATTCCAAAAATCGATGAAATAAAAGAAACTATAGAGTTTATTAAAGATATTATAGAAGAAAAATATGAAGTTAATATTGATGTATTATATGGAGGAAGTATTAATAAAAGTAATATTTTAGATATTAATAATATAAAAGTGGTTGATGGCTTTTTGGTTGGTGGTGCTAGTTTAAGCCCTGATAGTGTGATTAGTATGTTTGGAGAACTTGAGTAACAAATGTTGCTAAGTTTTTTTTATTTTCGATAGTGTTTGACACCTATTTACAATGATTTACATAACTCGACAAATATTTTTGTAGCATTTTGTAATTTTATATCTTATAATGAACTCATGTGCGAGAAATACATGAAAAAGAAAGAGGACACTTATGAGCAAAATTATTAAGGTAGTTGTTATTGATGACAACGATGCAGTATTGAGTAGTATAAGAAGTCATTTTAAAGGTAGTGTAAAAATAGATGTTGTAAGAACATTTAACAGTGGAAAAGAAGGAATGTATTATTTGTTAAATAAATCTAATGAATATGATTTGATTTTATTAGATATTTTATTACCAGAAATTGATGGTATTAAAATTCTTGAAGAATTAAAAGGTCATAATATTAGAAAAAATATTATTATATTATCTAGTTTTAAAGATGATTATACAATTAAAAGATTACAAATTTTAGGTGTTAATTATTATATGTTAAAACCAATAGATATGGAAATTTTAGAAGGAAGAATATTAGATTTATTTAATGAAGTAATAGATATAAAAAATTCTAACAATACAACTATTGAAGTTGAAGTAAGTTCAATGCTTCATAATTTAGGTATCCCTTCTCATGTAAAAGGGTATAGATATATTAGAGAGGGTATAATGCTTCTTTATTCTAGTGAAGCAGCATCTCATCTAATTACTAAAGAAATATACCCAGAAATAGCAAATAGATATAATACTACATCTTCTCGAGTTGAACGTGCAATTAGACATGCAATCGAAATTAGTTGGATTAGAGGAGATTTAAAATTAATGGAAAATATATTTGGAAATAGTATAGATTTTGAACGCAGTAGACCTACTAATTCGGAGTTTTTAACTACTATTGCTGATAGGTTGAAACTTAAAAATAAAGAACTTGTAGGATAACATATGCTTTTGGTATATGTTGTTTTTTTTAAGAACTTATGCTATCATAATTTTAGAGTGAAGGTGGAAGCATGAAGAAAATATTAACTATTATTTTTGATGGTTTTGGTATTCGTGATGAAGAAAATGGTAATGCTGTAAAAGCTGCAAATATGCAAAATTTTGATAATTTGTGGAAAAATTATCCTCATGCTTTGTTAGATGCTTCAGAAGAAGCTGTAGGGTTAAATGTAGGTCAACCAGGAAATAGTGAAGTAGGACATATGACTATAGGGGCTGGGAGAATTTTAAAACAACCTGAAATTTTGGTAAATGAATTTTTAGAAAATCCTGATTTAGAAGATAAAAATGTTAGTAAGTTGTTTAGTTTAAAAGATAAAGATATTCATATTATGGGATTGTGTAGTGATGGTAATATTCATGCTGGTGTAGATGACTTTATAAATATGTATAAATTTTTAGTAAATAATGGTTTTACTAAAATACATTTTCATATAATAACTGATGGTAGAGATACTAAAGTAAATGAAGCTTTTAAATATATTAAAATGGTTCAAGATGAAATAACTAAAAATAATAATGTTGGAGAAATAGCAAGTGTATGTGGTAGATATTATGCTATGGATAGAGATGAAAATTGGGCTCGAACAAAAGTGTATTATGATTTAGTTGTTAATGGTGTAGGTGTTAATGCTTTAGATGTTCAAAAAAGTATAAATAATAGTTATGAAAAAAATATTACTGATGAATTTATTAAACCAATTAAAACTTCGAATAGTTTAGTTAAAAATGGTGATGTTTTAATTTGGATGAATTATCGGGCAGATAGGTCTAAACAAATACTTAGTACTTTGGTAAATTTTGATACATTTGATGCTTTTTTGGTTAAAGATATGAGTGATTTAACTGTTTTTAGTTTTTTTGAAATTGATAAAAAAATTAAAACGAATACTTTAGTTAAAAAAATAGAAATAAAACATCCGTTAGGTTTATATCTAAGCGAACTAGATTTTACTCAGGCTAGAATTGCTGAAAGTGAAAAATATGCTCATGTTACTTATTTTTTTGATGGTGGTTATGATGGAAAAATCGAAAAATGTGATAAATTTCATATTGCTTCTCCCGCTGTTGCAACTTATGATTTAAAACCTGAGATGAGTTGTGTGGAAGTTACTAAAAAAGTAATTTCTGCAATGAATAGTGATTATGATTTTATTTTAGTAAATTTTGCAAATCCTGATATGGTTGGGCATACCGGTAATATGGAGGCAGCAACTAAAGCGTGTATGGCAATTGATTTGTGTTTAGGTAAAATATTGGAAAGAGCAGATGATAATTTTTATAAAGTTATTCTTCTAGCAGACCATGGTAATGCCGATACAATGATTAATTCTGATGGTAGTATTTGTACTACTCACACTACTAGTAAGGTTCCTTTTATAATTGTTGATAATAAAATAAAACTAAAGGAAAGCGGTTCTTTAGTTAATGTTGCTCCTACTATATTGGATTATATGGATATTGCTATACCTGAAGAAATGAAAGAAACAGATTCTTTATTAATTGAAAATTAAGTTGTTTTTTTATAATGTATTATTAATAAATAATGCATTTTTTATTACGCAATTCATCAGAATTGCCACGACGTATAAACGTCGTGAGTTTAAACCACGTGCTATGCACGTGAG